>CASEEV010000012.1 GCA_949287065.1 uncultured Collinsella sp. | reverse complement strand
GGGCCTCATCCCCGAGGGCTACAAGATCATGGTCGTGGGCTCCGTCCAGGAGGAGGACTGCGACGGCATGTGCTGGCAGTACATCGTCAACAAGTACTTCGACGGTCCCGAGGACGCCCGCGAGAAGATCGAGTTCGTGATCTCCACCGAGCCCACCGACGGCGGCATCTACCGCGGTCACCGCGGCCGCATGGAGATCCGCGTCGACGTGAAGGGCATCTCCTGCCACGGCTCCGCTCCCGACCGCGGCGACAACGCCATCTACAAGATGGCCGACATCATCGCCGACGTCCGCGCCCTCAACAACAACGGCTGCGACGAGTCCACCTCGATCAAGGGCCTCGTCAAGATGCTCGACCCCAAGTACAACCCCGAGCACTACGAGGACGCTCGCTTCCTAACCCGCGGCACCTGCACCGTCTCCCAGATCTTCTACACGAGCCCCTCTCGCTGCGCCGTTGCCGACTCCTGCGCGATCTCCATCGACCGCCGCATGACCGCCGGCGAGACCTGGGACTCCTGCCTCCAAGAGATCCGCGACCTGCCGAGCGTCAAGAAGTACGGCGACGACGTCAAGGTCTCTATGTACATGTACGACCGCCCGAGCTGGAAGGGCACCGTCTACGAGACCGAGGCCTACTTCCCGACCTGGATCAACGCCGAGAACGCCGCTCATGTGCAGGCGCTCGTCGACGCGCACCACGCCCTCTTCGGCGATGAGCGCATCGGCTGCGAGGCCTCCATGGACAAGCGCGCCGGCCGTCCGCTGACCGACAAGTGGACCTTCTCGACCAACTGCGTGTCCATCCAGGGCCGCTACGGCATCCCGTGCGTGGGCTTCGGCCCCGGCGCCGAGAGCCAGGCGCACGCTCCCAACGAGGTCACCTACAAGCAGGACCTCGTGACCTGCGCCGCGCTCTACACCGCCGCGCTCAACCTCTACGATCCGTCTAAGAAGACCGATAACGTCACCGTCTTCCGCGCTGGCGCTACCGACAACGACATTCAGTAGTCACCTCCTGGGCGGGCGTCCCCTCTGGCGCCTGTCCGCCGACCTCGCGGCGCGGCGGACCGGGCGGCGCTCTCAGCTCCCGCACGCTCTGCCCGGCCCGCCCCTGCGCCGTATGCTCCGCGCAAGTTCCCGTCTCCATGAGAGACGCCGTCGTACGCAAGTGCCCTGGCACACAGGGTTCAAGAGAGAGGATCTCACCATGGCTAAGTCCTTCAACGAGCTGCTCGACGACCTGTCCGGTCTCGACTTCTCCGGCATGTACAACGCCGACTTCCTGCACACCTGGGACAAGACCACCGACGAGCTTAAGGCCCTCTATGCCGTTGCCGCCGCTCTTCGCGACCTGCGCGAGCGCAACATTTCGCCGCGCATCTTTAACTCCGGCCTGGCCGTCTCGCTCTTCCGCGACAACTCCACCCGTACGCGCTTCTCGTTCTCCAAGGCCACGAACCTCTTGGGCCTCCAGCTCCAGGACCTCGACGAGGGCAAGAGCCAGATCGCCCACGGCGAGACCGTTCGCGAGACCGCCACGATGATCTCGTTCATGGCCGACGTCATCGGCATCCGCGACGACATGTACATCGGCAAGGGTGACGCCTACATGGCCGAGGTCGCCGAGTCCGTTGACGAGGCCTTCCACGACGGCGTGCTCGACCATCGTCCGACCCTCATCTCCCTGCAGTCTGACTCCGACCACCCCACCCAGTCCTCGGCCGACATGCTCTACCTCATCGAGGAGTTCGGCGGCCTTGAGAACCTCCGCGGCAAGAAGGTCGCCGTGACCTGGGCGTACTCGCCGAGCTACGGCAAGCCGCTCTCCTGCCCGCAGTCGCTCATCTCGCTGCTCCCGCGCTTCGGCATGGACGTCACGCTGGCTCACCCCGAGGGCTACGACCTCATGGGCGACCGCGTCGAGGCCGCCAAGACCTACGCCGCCGAGTCCGGGTGCACCTTCAAGCAGGTGAACACGATGGAGGAGGCCTTCGAGGGCGCCGACATCGTCATCCCCAAGAGCTGGGCTCCCTACGCCGCCATGGAGAAGCGCACCAACCTCTACGCCGAGGGCGACGACGCCGGCATCAAGGCGCTCGAGAAGGAGCTGCTCGCCCAGAACGCAACCCACATGGACTGGTGCTCCACGCGCGAGCTCATGGCCAAGACCGCGCACGGCGATGACACCATCTACATGCATCCGCTGCCGGCCGACATCTCCGGCGTCTCCTGCGAGCACGGCGAGGTCATGGCCGACGTCTTTGACATGCACCGCGTGGGCATGTACAAGGAGGCCAGCTACAAGCCGTACGCCATCGCTGCAATGATCTTCCTGCAGAAGGTCAAGGACCCCGTGGCTACCCTCAAGGCTCTCGAGGCAGCCGGCACCCCGCGCTGGTACCAGGCTTAAGGGGGTTCCGGCGTTCTAACGAACGCCGGACCGTGCGTCTTGCTCCGTTCTTCTAGCACGTATCGCGCTCCTGATCGGACGTTAACCACACAATTCGTCCCGCTTGCCCGGGTGGGTGCGCGATAAGCGCATCTTCCCGGGCATTCGTTTTTCTCGGCGCCCTCTATCTCCCGCTCTCCTCACTCGTCGCGGACCGCATCGCCGGCGGTTTTCCGCGAGAAAGGTGCCTTCCATGACCAAACGCATCGTCATCGCCCTCGGCGGCAACGCGCTCGGCAACAACCTGCCCGAGCAGATGATCGCCGTGCAGCACACCGCCCGCGCCATCGTCGATCTTATCGAGGAGGGCAACGAGGTCGTCATCGTTCACGGCAACGGCCCCCAGGTCGGCATGATCGCCAACGCCATGACCGAGCTCACGCGCTCGGACCCCGAGAAGTACATTCCGTGCCCGCTGTCGGTCTGCGGCGCTATGAGCCAGGGCTACATCGGCTACGACCTGCAGAACGCCCTGCGCGAGGAGATGCTGCGCCGCGGCATCGACAAGGGCGTGGCCACGGTGCTGACCCAGGTTCAGGTCGACCCGGAGGATCCGGCGTTTGAGCGCCCCACCAAGCCCATCGGGTCGTTTATGACCGAGGAGGAGGCCGAGACGCTGCGCCGCGAGCGCGACTACGACTTCATGTTCGACCCCAAGAAGGGCTACCGTCGCGTGGTGGCGAGCCCCAAGCCGGGCTCGATCGTCGAGATCGCCACGATCCGCACCCTCTTCGAGAGCGGGCACATCGTCATCGCTTGCGGCGGCGGCGGCATTCCGGTGCTGCCGACCGAGGGCTTCCACCTCAAGGGCGCCGCGGCCGTTATCGACAAGGACTTTGCCGCCGAGAAGCTCGCCGAGCAGCTCGACGCCGACACCCTGATCATCTTGACCGCGGTCGAGAAGGTCGCGGTGGGCTTCGGCACCGACCACGAGGAGTGGCTCGACGAGCTCACGCCCGAGCGCGCCCGCGAGCTCGCCGACGCCGGAGAGTTCGGCGAGGGCTCGATGAAGCCCAAGGTCGAGGCCTGCACGCAGTTCGTGGAGTCGGGCGAGGGCCGCAGCGCGCTCATCACGCTTCTCGAGAAGGCTCGCGACGGCATCGCCGGAAAGACGGGTACAAGGATCGTACGGTAAGCAATCTTCAGGCTGGATCGGCCCGGGCGGCAGTACCGTCCGGGCCCCTTGCTTGTAGCGGGCCGCTCGGCCGCTCGCGCGCGGCGCGGCGGCTGGCGGCCCGTTTTTGCTCGGACAGGCCGCGGTGCGGCGGGAACGGAGGGCGTACGTGCTGATCGGATGCGTGGTCATGGCCTCGGGCGAGGGGAGGCGCTTCTCGGACGTGCCGGGAGCAAAGCTGCTCGCGCCTGTGGCGGGCACGCCGCTCGTCGAGCGGACCGTCCGCTCCGTGCCGCAGGGTGTTATGGCGGGCGGCGCGGGCGGCCTTCTCCCGGGGTTCGACGTGGTGGTCGCCACGCGCTGGCCCGCGGTGGCGGAGCTCGCCTGCGCGCTCGGTGTGGGCTGCATGCTGCACGGTGGCAGCGAGCGGAGCGCGTCGGTGCGCGCCGGGCTCGAGTTCGGCGCCATGCGCTGGGACGGGTGCCTTTTTGTGCCGGGCGACCAGGCCCTTGTGCGTCCTAAGACGTACGCGCGCCTGGCCGAGGCGTTTATCGCCGACCCAAGCGCCTGCGTGCGCCTTGCATGGCAGGGGGTGCCGGCAAGCCCCGTGCTCTTTCCGCGGCGGCTCTTCGGGGCGCTTCTCGCCTTGGAGGGGGCCGACGGCGGCCGGTCGGTGCTTGCGGGCGAGGATCGTGTGGAGCTGGTTGAGGCGGCCGCGCCCGAGGAGCTCTGGGATGTGGACGCGCCTTGCGACGTGCGCCGCGTGGAGGCGGAGCTCAAGGCGCGCGGAGACAAGACGGCACAGCGCGGCGGGGCCGCGCCGGCGGAGTGAGGAGGATGCGATGATCATTCTGAAGGGCGGCGTCTGCGTGACGCCCGAGGGCCTGGTGCGCGCCGACGTGGCTATTGACGGCGACAAGATCGCCCGTGTTGCGCCCGAGGGCGTTGCGTCCGCTGACGGCGACGAGGTGCGCGACGTCTCGGGCTGCTGGGTGTTCCCCGGATTCATCGACGGGCACACCCACATGCAGTGCTGGACGGGCATGGACTGGACGGCCGACAGCTTTGAGACGGGCACGCGCGCGGCGGTGTGCGGCGGCACCACGACGATCGTGGACTACGCCACGGCCGACCGCGGCGTTACGCTGCCCGAGGCGCTCGACGAGTGGCACCGCCGCGCCGACGGCACCTGCGCGGGCAACTACGCCTTCCACATGGCGGTAACCGAGTGGAACGACCGTAACCGCGCCGACCTGCGCGCTATGCGCGACGCGGGCGTAACGTCGTTCAAGACCTATCTCGCCTACGACCACCTGCGTCTGACCGACGCCGAGACGCTCGAGATCATGGAGGCGCTGCGCGACCTTGACGGCGTGCTGTGCGTGCACTGCGAGAACGGCGACGTGGTGAACGCCCTGCAGCGTCGCGTGCTCGAACAGGGCGTCACCGGCCCCGAGGGACACCCGCTCTCGCGTCCCGCAGAGGCCGAGGCGGACGCGGTGAGCCGCCTGCTTTACCTGGCGCACCTCGCCGGCGATGCCAAGGTGAACGTGGTGCATCTCTCGAGCGCCCTGGGTCTCGAGGCCGTGCGCGCCGCCAAGGCTCGCGGGCAAGAGAACATCTTCGTGGAGACCTGCCCGCAGTACCTCACCCTCGACGACACGCGCTATCTCGAGCAGGGCGAGGACGGCTTTGCGGGAGCCAAGTACGTCATGAGCCCGCCGCTGCGCAAGCCCTCAGACGTGCGCGCGCTGCGCGGAGCGCTTCTCGGCGGCGAGATCGACACCGTGGCGACGGACCACTGCTCGTTCAACCTACACGGTCAGAAAGACCGCGGCCGCGGCGCCTTCACCAAGATCCCCAACGGCGGTCCGGGCGTTGAGCACCGGCCCGTGGTGATGGCGACGACGTTCGAGGGCGAGCTCGGCCCCGAGGATCTCTGCCGCCTCATGAGCGAGAACCCGGCCAAGCTCTTTGGCATGTGGCCCGAGAAGGGGCGCCTTGCCACCGGCGCCGATGCCGATGTGTGCGTGTGGGATCCGAGCGAGCGCTGGACCATCGAGGCGGCCACGCAGCATCAGGCGGTCGACTACACGCCGTGGGAGGGCTTCGAGGCGCACGGGCGCGCCAAGCTCGTGTACGTGAACGGCGTGCTCGCTGCCGAGAACGGGGAGCCCACCGGCGCTGTCGCCGGGCGCTACGTGCCGCGCCGCTAGACTGCAGCGCGGTGCGCCCTTGCTGACTGTGGGGCGAGAGCGCACCGCGCTTGCGAGCGGAGCCTGCGCGCTCAGGCGATGCGCCAGAGTATGCGCGTCGCGAGGCTCGCTGCGAGGACGGGCTCGCCGAGGGCGCGCCGCAGGGCAGCGGCCTCGGCGAGGCGCTTCTCGCTGTCTGCTTGGTTGACGAGGACGTGCAGGTTGCAGGGGAGAAGGCCCGCCTTTTGCTCGGCGCGGATGACCTGCGCTACCTGGGGTGCCGTTGCCGGGTCGCAGGCGGCGCAGCCGGCGCGCGCGCAGAAGAGCTCGGGGCGGTGCGCCGCCTCGTGCACGGTTGCGCCGAAGCCCGAGGCGCCGACGACGTTGACAACGACCTGCGCCTCGCGGGGCACGGCCGGCTCATGGCCGGCGTGCGCCTTGAGCGGCAGGCGCTTGGAGCCGTCGGCCTCTACGAGCACGTAATCCGCGAGCTTGGCGAGCGCACTGAAGGGCAGGGCGCTTGCGGCGAGCTTGCCCTGCTCGGCAGGCGTGCCCACGCACACGACCGGGTGCGCCCGAAGCAGGTCGGCAAGTTCGTCGGCGCTGTCTCCTGTATAAAGCGGAAGCTCTGGGAAGGGCAGCATCCGCGTCGAGGTGGCGAGAACCACGCTCGTGCGCGCGCCTCCTTGCGCCTGCGCGGTGAGGAGCTCCGCTAACGTGGCGAGCAGCGTGGTCTTGCCGCCGCTGCCGACAACGGCGGTGACGCCGGGCTTCACGTCGAGCAGGCTCGGCAGCAGGTGGAAGGAAACGGCCTCGCTCATGGCGGCTCCTTGGGCGCTCATGGGTGTTGCCGGCCGTGGTGCCGGCGGCGTTAGGTAAGATGATTGTGATTGTAGCGCGCCGCAGCCGGCGCGGCCGGGGACGCCCGGAACGGCGAGGAAGGGGAGCAAGATGCTGGTCGTGATCCGCGGGGCGGGCGACTTGGCCACAGGCATTGCGGTGCGCCTGCACGCCGCGGGGTGCAGGATCGTGATGTGCGATATCGCCCAGCCCACCACGGTGCGCCGCACCGTTGCGTTCTCCGAGGCGATCCGTCTCGGAGAGGCGGTCGTGGAGGGCGTTGCGGCTCGTCTCGCGCGCGATGCCTCCGAGGCGCGGTCGCTTGCCGAGTCAGGCGTCGTGGCCGTGCTCGTGGATCCGTGTGCCCAGTGCGTCGACGAGCTCGCGCCCGACGCGGTGGTAGACGCGATTCTCGCCAAGAAGAACCTCGGCACGGCGCGCGCCATGGCGCCGGCAGTTATCGGCGTGGGTCCGGGTTTCTGCGCGGGCGACGACTGCCACGCGGTGGTCGAGACCAAGCGCGGCCACTATCTCGGACGGGTGATCTGGAAGGGCTCCGCCATTCCCAACACGGGCGTTCCGGGCGTTATCGCGGGGCACGGTGCCGACCGCGTGCTGCGCGCGCCGGCGGCGGGTCCCTTCGAGCCGGTGCGCTCCATCGGCGACGAGGTGCGCGCGGGCGAGGTGGTCGCGCGCGTGGCGGGCGTCGATCTGCCGGCCACGATCGACGGCGTGCTGCGCGGGCTGCTCGCACCGGGCGTGCCGGTCACGCCGGGTATGAAGGCGGGCGACATCGACCCGCGCGACGTTGCCGCGCACTGCAACACGGTGTCCGACAAGGCGCGCGCGGTGGGCGGAGGCGTGCTCGAGGCGCTTCTCGCGCTCACCGGGGCTTTGAAGTAAGACGCTAGGTGCTGCCGCGGGCGCAGCGCCCGCGCAGGGGAGAGGGACCATGGACGACCGCATGCTTGACGAACTGATCTCCGCCGTGGAGAAGGGCGGAACGGTGGAGCTCGCCGTGGTGAGCGCCACGCGCGGGTCCGCTCCGCGCAAGGCGGGTGCCTGCCTGGCGCTTCTGCCCGACGGCCGTGCCCTGGGAACGGTGGGCGGCGGCGCGCTCGAACGCCTCGTGATGCGCGAGGCCGCGGAGCTTCAGCGCCAGGGCTCCTCGGCGCTCAAGCGCCACACCATCGACGGCGCGGGCAGCGACACGGGCATGATCTGCGGCGGCGAGGTCGAGGTCTGCCTGCTCGCGCTCGGGCCGTACGCCCGTACGGGACTCGAGGCCGCGCGGCGCGCCCGTGCCCAAGGCGATCCGAGCTGGCTGGTCGTGGCGCTCGGCGCCGACGGCGAGGAGGTGTCCGGGGCGCACATGGCGCCTCCCGAGCCCGATGCGGCGGTTCTCAGCTACGACGCCGGCCGCGTGCTGAGCCCGCTCGCCACTACGGCCGAGCAGCGCGAGGCGCTCGACGAAGCGCGCCGCGAGGAGGGCACCATGGGCGTGATCTTCTCGCCCGACGCCTTTACGCGCGCGCTCATCGACGAGGCGGAGTCGTGCGCCGAGCCGACCCGTCTGGAAGACGCGTTCGTGCTGCCGCTCGCTGCCGAAGGGCGCGCCGTCGTGTTCGGGGGCGGGCACGTGGGGGCGTCGCTCGTGCCGGTGCTCGCGCATCTCGGCTTCAGCGTGGTTCTCTGCGACGATCGCGCGGAGCTGGCGCTGCCCGAGAACTATCCGGCGGCGTCTGAGGTTCTCTGCGGCCAGTATGCCGATCTGGTCGAGCGCGCGGGCATCACGCGGCGCGACTACGTGGTGGTGTGCACCTCTGGCCACGCCTCCGATGCCGCGATCGTAACTGCCGCCCTGGCCAAGCATCCGCGCTACCTGGGCTGCTTGGGGAGCCGCAAGAAGACCGCGTTCATGAAAGAGCGTCTGGCTGCGGCGGGGTTCGCACCCGACGAGATCACGCGCCTGCACATGCCCGTGGGGCTTGCGATCGGCGCCGAGACCCCCGCCGAGATCGCCGTGTCCATTGCCGCCGAGATCGTGGCCTGCCGGCGCGGCGCCGCGTGGTAGGGGCAAGGCGGCGACCGCCCCTTGCGCATCTGAGCGCAGCGACGATGCTCCCGTACCAGGGCCGTCCTGCTCGCCCCGCCTAATCCGACGATTGTTACGTTTGCGGTGATTGCGTAGCGTTTCGCGGCAGATGCCGACCGCTTGCTACAATGTCGTGCTGATCATATGCGGCCGTCTGCGGCGCTTCTCGCCTAGGCGGCCGATCGACTATGAAGAAGGAGCACTATGTGCGGTTTCGTCGGATTCACCGGTGACGTTGCCGACCGTGAGGCGGTTCTCACGGCCATGATGGACCGTATCGTCCACCGCGGCCCCGACATGGGCGGCAGCTTCATGGAGCAGGGCGTGGCTCTCGGCTTCCGTCGCCTTTCGATCCTTGACCTTTCCGAGGCGGGCGCCCAGCCCATGGAGAACGCCGACGGCAGCGTCGTGGTCGTCTTCAACGGCGAGATCTACAACTTCCTCGAGCTGCGCGAGGAACTCGAGGCCAAGGGCTACAAGTTCCATTGCCACGCCGACACCGAGTCGCTGCTCCACGGCTACGAGGAGTGGGGCGAGAAGGTCGTCGACCACCTGCGCGGCATGTACGCGTTCGTGATCTGGGACAAGAAGAAGAACCGCCTCTTCGGCGCGCGCGACATCTTCGGCATCAAGCCGTTCTACTACTATCAGACGCCCGACGACGGATCGCTCATCTTCGGCTCCGAGATCAAGAGCTTCCTCGAGCACCCGCGCTTTGTGAAGGCGGTCAACAAGAAGGCCCTGCGCCCCTACATGACGCTGCAGTTCCCCGCGACCGACGAGACGTTCTTCGCCGGTGTGTTCAAGCTGCCCGCGGCGCACGCCTTCACCTACGACATCGCCACCCACAAGATGGACGTCTTCCGCTACTGGGAGAGCGACTTCTCCGACGACAACTCCAAGGACTTCGAGCGCTTCGTCGACGAGTGCGACAAGGTCGTGCACGAGAGCGTCAACGCCCACCGCATCGCCGACGTCAAGGTCGGCTCGTTCCTCTCGGGCGGCGTTGACTCCAGCTACATCACCGCGTGCCTGCATCCCGACGAGACCTTTTCGGTCGGCTTCGATTACAAGGACTTCAACGAGACCAACTACGCCGCCGAGCTCTCCGAGAAGATCGGCGTGGAGAACTTCCGTCACATGGTGACCGCCGAGGAGTGCTTCTCGGCCCTGCCCACGATCCAGTACCACATGGACGAGCCGCAGTCGAACCTCTCGAGCATCCCGCTGTACTTCCTGGCGCGCATGGCTCGCGAGCACGTGACCGTCGTGCTGTCGGGCGAGGGCGCCGACGAGCTGTTCGGCGGCTACGCCGAGTACGAGGACACGCCGCCCATGCGCACCTTCAAGCGCGTGGTGCCGCGTCCGATTCGCCGCGGCCTGGGCGCGCTCGTACAGCACCTGCCGTACTTCAAGGGCTACCACTTCCTCACCAAGTGCGCCGAAGTTCCGGAGCGCTGGTACGTGGGCCAGGCAACGGTTTGGGAGCCCGACGAGGCTGCGCGCGTGCTTGCGCCTGCGTATCGCCAGGGCCCCACGCCGCACGACGTCACGGCGCCGATCTTCAACGAGGTCGCCGACCAGTGCGAGCTCTCCAAGAAGCAGTACCTCGACATGCACCTCTGGCTCCCGGGCGACATCCTGCTCAAGGCCGACAAGATGTGCATGGCGCACTCGCTCGAGCTGCGCGTTCCGTTCCTCGACAAGAAGGTCATGGAGTTCGCCGAGCACATCCCGGCGCGCTACCGCGTAAACGAGAACGGCAACAAGCAGGTGCTACGTCACGCCGCCAACCGCGTGCTGCCCGACGAGTGGGCCACGCGCCCCAAGAAGGGCTTCCCGGTGCCGTTCAAGTTCTGGCTGCGCGAGCAGGAGTGGTACGACTGGGTCAAGCAGTACTTCACGGCCGACTGGGCGCGCGAGTTCTTCGACTGCGACCTGCTCATGAAGCTGCTCGACGACCACTTTGCCGGCAAGGCCCTGAACCAGCGCAAGATCTACACCGCGCTCGTGTTCCTCGTGTGGTACAAGCGCTTCTTCATCGACGAGGAAGGTCCGCGCGTGCTGCGCGAGAAGAAGGTCGCCGCGGCGTAATCGTCCGCGGGATGCATCGGGATGGCAAGGCGTTCGCACGTCGTCCGTTCCGATCTCAGATAACTGACGCCACTGCGGCCCCGGCTCCTTGCGGATCCGGGGTCGCGGCATGAAAGGGGCTCTTATGGATATCACGCTGCTCGGAACCGGCAACGCTCAGGCGACTGCCTGCTACAACACCTGCTTCGTTGTGCGCGACGGCGAGCGGAGGCTGCTGGTAGACGCCGGCGGCGGCAACGGAGTGCTCAGGCAGCTCAAGCGTGCCGGCATCGACTGGCACGACCTGCATGAGATCTTCGTCACGCACAAGCACATCGACCACTTGCTGGGCATCATCTGGATCGTGCGCGTGATCTGCCAGGCTATGGCCAAGGGCGACTACGAGGGCGAGGCGGTGATCTACGGGCACGACGAGGTTCTCGACCTGCTTCGCCGCATGGCCGACGAGCTGCTCCAGGCAAAGCAGACGCGCTTTATTGGCGACCGCGTGCACCTGGTTGCTGTGGCCGACGGCGAGGTTCGCGAGGTCATGGGGCACCGCACGACCTTCTTTGACATACGCTCGACCAAGGCCAAGCAGTTCGGGTTCAGCATGGAGCTCGGCGACGGCCGGAAGCTCACGTGCTGCGGCGACGAGCCCTACAACGAATGCGAGCGCGCATACGCCGAGGGTGCAACGTGGCTGCTTCACGAGGCGTTTTGCCTGCACGCGGAGGCCGACGTCTTCTCGCCGTACGAAAAGCACCACTCCACGGTGAAGGACGCCTGCGAGCTTGCCGAGCAGCTGCACGTGGAGAACCTGGTGCTGTACCACACCGAGGACAAAAACATCGCGCAGCGCAAGGAGCTGTACCGCCAGGAAGGCAGCGCCTACTTTAGCGGCAACCTGTATGTGCCCGACGACCTGGAGACCATCAATCTGTAGCGCGGGGGTGCTCTGGTTTTGCTGCGGGCATGTTGTGCTGAGGTGTTGATGCGCGGCCGCGGGGCGTTGCCAGAAGCACGTTGAAGCCGTATACTAGCCAAGTCGAGAGACAGGCAGGACGAGTAGCCTTTCCTGCATTCGCCGGGACGTGGCGCAGTCTGGTAGCGCGCCTGCTTTGGGAGCAGGATGTCGCAGGTTCGAATCCTGTCGTCCCGACCACATACGCGGGCGTAGTTCAATGGTAGAACCCCAGCCTTCCAAGCTGATGACGCGGGTTCGATTCCCGTCGCCCGCTCCAGAAACTTTCGCGAGCCCGGTGCCCCAAACGGCGCCGGGCTCGCTGCCTGTAGATGCCGACGGGGATCGAACCATGATGGGCCGCGAGCGTTAAGCGGAGAGGCCGGTGGCCTCTTCGTAGCGAGCGCGGACGCGCGCGGTGAGCGCGCGGCCTCGCAATGGAAACGCGCGAGCGTTTGCCAGCGCAGCGCGCAAGGGCCCGCAGGGCCCGCAGCGAGGGCGCGGCGCCAGCCGCGCTGATTCCCTTACGCCCGCTCCAGAAACTGATGCGAGCCCGGTGCCGTCACGGCGCCGGGCTCGCTGCGTGTTCTGATGCCTTCAGCTTAAGAGCTCTCTTCAGAGCGATGCGGCCCATGTGGCGCACGCTTGCGCGTGTTGTTGCCAGCCCGTTAACTGGAGTGCGCTTTACGCGCCGGTAACAAACCGTTCCTATTCTGGTTACGGTTCAAAACAAGCGTGCCGTGTTCCCGTGCGGATTTGTGCTGGGCGAGGAGCACGCCCCCATGCGGATGTCTATGAGAGGAGAGCTGCATGAGCTACACGCAGAAGGTTACCGAGGAGCTGCGTTCTCGTTACGCGGACCAGCCGGAGTTCATCCAGGCTGCCGATGAGGTCCTGACGAGCCTCGAGCCGGTGTTCGAGCGCCATCCCGAGTACGAGCAGGTTGCGCTTCTCGAGCGTCTGACCGAGCCCGAGCGCACGGTTATGTTCCGTGTTCCGTGGACCGACGACCAGGGCAACGTTCACGTCAATCGCGGCTATCGCGTCGAGTTCAACAGCGCGATCGGTCCCTACAAGGGCGGCCTGCGTTTCCATCCCACGGTCAACCTGTCGATCCTGAAGTTCCTCGGCTTCGAGCAGGTCTTTAAGAACTCGCTTACGGGTCTGCCTATCGGCGGCGGCAAGGGCGGCTCCGACTTCGACCCCAAGGGCAAGTCCGACGCCGAGGTCATGCGCTTCTGCCAGTCCTTTATGACCGAGCTGTACCGTCACATCGGTGCCGACATCGACGTTCCGGCCGGCGATATCGGCGTGGGCGGCCGCGAGATCGGTTACCTGTTCGGCCAGTACAAGCGCATCACGCGCCGCTATGAGGGCGTTCTCACGGGCAAGGGCCTTACCTTCGGCGGTTCGCTCGCACGTACCGAGGCCACGGGATACGGCCTTGTGTACTTTGTCGAGGAGCTGCTTGCCCAGCGCGGCGAGACCCTCGAGGGCAAGCGCGTCGACATCTCCGGCGCCGGCAACGTGGCCATTTACGCCGCCGAAAAGTGCATGCAGCTCGGCGCGATCGTTCAGACCATGAGCGACTCCACCGGCTGGATCTACGAAAAGGACGGCATCGATCTCGACGCCATCAAGGAGCTCAAGGAGGTCCGTCGCGGCCGTCTTTCCGAGTACGCCGAGACGCATTCAAGCTGCGAGTACCACAGCGGCCGCGGCGTGTGGAGCGTGCCGTGCGACATCGCGCTTCCGTGCGCGACGCAGAACGAGCTCATCCGCTCCGACGCCGAGGGCCTCGTGCACGCCGGTTGCAAGGTCGTTGCCGAGGGCGCCAACATGCCCACTACGCTCGACGCTACCGAGTACCTGCAGGCCAACGGCGTTGCCTTCTGCCCGGGCAAGGCTTCCAACGCGGGCGGCGTCGCTGTTTCCGCTCTCGAGATGTCGCAGAACTCCGAGCGCCTCTCGTGGACGTTCGAGGACGTCGACAGCCGTCTCAAGGGCATCATGAAGAACATCTACCACATGGCTGCCGACGCTGCCGCCGAGTACGGCCACGAGGGCAACCTCGTCATGGGCGCCAACATCGCCGGCTTCAAGAAGGTCGCCGATGCCATGATGGCCCAGGGCATCGTCTAAAGCGAAGCCTCGCATAACAGAGCGTAAGCGCTGAGGGCGTCGGGTCTTTGACCCGGCGCCCTCTCTTTCAAGAAAACCTGACCAAAGTGCTCAAAAAATCAAATAGTAAGTCGTTTGAGACGGCTCTTTTGTAGTGGGACGCATAACGATATATGCAAATCCTGGGGCAACGTGAACAAAGGTATGTGCAAACATGCGATTGATCTCAAAAAAGACTGATTATTTGATTATTTGAGCACTTTGCCGAGATCGAGGCCATCCTGCAGACGTTTGACGCCACTCGATCAGATCGGCTTCAGCCCATAGAATGTCCGCAGCCCGTTTAGAAGTTCAATCTGCTTGACGGCGCTGCCTTTGGTTCTGTTCTGGTAACGCTTGCCAGACCTGCGGTATATGAGGCGCGCTATAGCCTCGAGTGCTTCGATGTTCTTGAGCTGCTCGGAATTAAGTGCCACGACTTGGATGTCCATTGCGGCAAGTCCCGCGTTCCTTTTCTCGTCATGGATGCGTGCCCCATACTGATCGTGATAGCCGCCGTTGTATTCCAGAGCGATTCGCGCGGTGGGAATGTATGCGTCGCAAACGGCGTAGGGCATGCTGGAAGCGGCGCGCGCGTTTTGCGAAAAATCGACGCGGCAGTTTAGGTGCATGTCGCGTACGTTGAAACCGCCATATGCATGTGGGGCGTGGAACATTGCTGCCGCTATCGATTCCATGGGTGACCGCGCGTTTTCCAGCGCAATGCCCAGTGCTTTTCTGCATTGCCGCGTCCCGCTGATACCAGTCGCTTTCGTATAAAGCTTCAGGTGCTTGAGCGAGAGCACGGGCTCTGCCTCATGGTACGACAAGCCTTCTGAACACTTGGCTGTATCGAAACGGGGGCTCATGGAAAATGAGCCGCAGAGTTCTTGGACGAGGGCTATTTCATGCGCCATGTTGCACGAGCATGCCGCCTGCACGGCAATGAGCGCGGGAGAGGCTGCGTATATGTTTCCGGAAATCAGTCGGAGGGTTCCTTGTGGCGTGCGCGCTAAGACAACGTGGCAATTCACGGAGCTTGTTTTACGAATGTTATGCCTGCGCGAAGTCAGCAGATCGATGGGAGAGTCGGCGAGCGCTGACGCTTGATCTGCGTCCAGACAGCCGAGGCGGACGAGCTCGGCTTCGTCGATGTTCCGAGCGTTGGGAACGCAGCGATCGAGGGCTCGGCGCTCTTCGACGGGGGAGATCTCGCGCCAAGGGAGCATGCCATAACGTACCCGCGCGCTGCGCAGGGCGCGAAGGGCGGTTGCGTGGGATACCACTATAGTGGGGGCGGGTGCGTTACTGTCCATAGACAGAAGGTAAACCGGGAGCGCTTGGCTTTCAACATCAAAAGGCCGCCGCGGTCAATTGTTTCGGCGATGCGGGAGGACGTGTGCGCAAGCTATGAAGACAAGTCGCCGTTCCAGCGATTGCAGGGGAGGGGCCGGTGCTCCGCCATCGTTTGCGCGGCGCCGCGGCTACAGCGCTTCTTCGGGGGCGGTGCCGTGGGAGTGGCGCGTGAGGCGCGCGATGCGGGCAATGAGCGGGACGTGCGCGTTGATGAGGTTCACCAAGCGGCCAACAAGCAATGCCGACACCACCGTCCCCACGCCCAGTCCTTGAATGCCATGGAAGAACGTAAAAGACAGCACCAGCGCAATGCAGACGAGCGACGTGTCAAAGGCGACCTTGCACGTGCCGAACGGCTTGCGGGTCACAGCGGTTATGGCGCGCACCGCGCCTTCGCCCGGAACGACGATGACGTTCGGCGCCACCTCGATCGCGATGCCGAACGCCAATACCGCGCAGCCGGCGAGCAGCGCAGCGGCCTGTACGACGATCCCCGTTGGCTCGAACGCGGCCAGCAGCCCCATGCTCACGTCGATCAACGCGCTGAACACGAGGTTCACAACAATCTGCAACAACTGTACCGGCTGGAAGTCGCGTCGGAGCAGCGCGATCTGACCGGCGATAAACACCAGGTTCATAGCGAAGGTGAACTCGCCCAGGGTAGGGGCAAAGGCAAGGTCGAGCACGTACGCGACGCTCGTAATGGGCGAGGTGCCCAGCGCTGCCTTGGTGATAAGCGCGATGCCGAACGAATTGACGGCAACGCCGAGTGCGAACCACGCGTAACGTCGCGCAAGCTTTTCTGTGTGACGTGACCGACCATGCGGCTGCTGCATGCAAGCTCCCTTCCGCGGGGCCAGCCCCGCGCGTTCTCTGTTGTAGTGAGGGTTTTGGGCGATGGTAGAGCGCGCACGCGGGGGCTGTCAAGAAGCCCGGCGTCTGGAAACAGTTGACCGGCCGCCGTTCCGCTCGCTTTGGCATGCGTCATGCGCGACATGCCGGTATTGGCCGCGACCTTGTTTTTCGGTCTGTAGATTGAATCGAGAAAAGCAAGCCCACGACCCCAGCTACCTGCGGTATGCTTGATCTTTCAGGAAAGGAATCCGAGGTGAGGGGAGAGGGATGCTCACTATCGGGAAGTACGTGCGGGCGCAGAGCGCAGCCGAGGCGCTCGAGCTCGTGCGCGGCAACCGGCGCGCGACCGTCCTCGGCGGCGGAATGTGGCTGCGCTTGGGAACGGGCACGCTGCCCGTGGCTATTGATCTGGCGGACTGCGGCCTCAACAGCATCGAGGAGGTCCCTGCCGGTCCTGCGGGCGCTGCCCCGGACGAGACGGAGCCCCAGGCAACCGAGCTGCGCATCGGCGCTTACGTGACGCTTCGCCAGATCGAGACGAGCGCTGCCGTGGCGGCGGCAACTGACGGGCTCTTGGCCCGCGCGGTGCGTGACATCGTGGGCGTGCAGTTTCGCAACGGAGCGACGATCGGCGGAAGCGTTGCCGGTCGTTTGGGCTTTTCCGACGTTGTGTGCGCGCTGTTGGCGCTTGGCGCCGACGTTGAGCTCGAGGGAGCCGGCCGCATGCCGCTTGCGCAGTTCCTTGCCGAGAAGGGCCGGATGCGCGACGTGCTCACGCACGTCTACGTGCCGGCGCGCCCGACGGGCACGCTTGTTGCCAGCTACCAGGCGGTTCGTCGCGCTGTTACCGACTTCCCGGTTGTGAACGTGTGCGCGGTCCACGACGGCGGCGGCTGGCATGTAGCCGTGGGCGCGCGCCCGGCCAAGGCAGCCTTGATCGGCTGGGGAGACGGCATGCCGCTCGCCCTGTCGTCGGAGGACCTTGCTGCGGCCGCTGCCGCTGCAGAGGGGCTCGCGTACTCCGGCAACA
This sequence comes from uncultured Collinsella sp., assembly GCA_949287065.1. GTDB lineage: Bacteria > Actinomycetota > Coriobacteriia > Coriobacteriales > Coriobacteriaceae > CALUOB01. The sequence goes on along the minus strand of CASEEV010000012.1, from coordinate 148,163 downwards.
TGTGGGGCGGCGAGAAGTACCGCCGCCAGACCGCAGGGGTCTTGGTGCGTCGCGCCCTCGAGGCGGCCATGGCGCATGCTGCCAAGCGTACGGGAGAGGAGGCCGCATGATGAACGTCGCCATCGAAGTGAACGGCATCAAGATCGTCGACGACGTCGAGCCCGACACCACGCTCTTCGAGTTCTTGCGCGCGCACGGCTTCAAGAGCGTCAAGTGCGGATGCGAGACGACCAACTGCGGCCTGTGCACCGTGTGGCTCGACGAAGAGCCCATGCTGAGCTGCGCGACCTTTGCGGTGCGCGTTGACGGGCGCCGCGTCACCACGCTCGAGGGCCTGCAGGCGGAGTCAGCGGCTCTCGCGCGCTGCATCGCCGAGGAAGGTGCCGAGCAGTGCGGATTTTGCGCTCCCGGCCTCGTGATGAGCGTGCTGGCGCTCGAGCGCGCCTACCGCGCCGCCGGCCATGCGCCGACCCCTGCCGAAGCAGACCATTACCTCGCCGGCAACCTCTGTCGCTGCACGGGCTACATGAGCCAGCGCCGCGCCATCTACCGGTATCTCGCCGAGTGCTTCGACGACTTCACGGCGCCCGATCTCTTCGCGCAGGTGGACCCCGTCGCCGGCGCAGCTGCCGCAGGAAAGGAGGCGTAACGCATCATGAGCATGATCGTGACCGATCCCTCGTCTCGCGCCGACCTCAAGCACATCGGCGCCTCCGAGGTCAAGAAGGACGCCTACGCGCTTCTCGCCGGCAAGCCGCTCTTCACCGACGACCTTGCGCCGGCCGATGCCCTGACGCTCAAGGTCCTCCACAGCCCGCACGCCTTCGCGCGCATCCGCTCCATCGACACGACGCGCGCCGAGAGGGTCCCCGGCGTGGTTGCCGTCTATACCTATAAAGACGTGCCGCAGTCGCGCTTCACGCTGGCCGGCCAGTCCTACCCAGAGGCGTCGCCCTACGACCGCCTGATCCTCGACCAGGTCGTGCGCTACGTCGGCGACGAGGTCGCCATCGTGGCGGCCGAGAACGCCCGCTCCGCCGAGCGCGCGCTGCGCCTCATCAAAGTCGACTACGAGCTTCTCGACCCGGTGCTCGACTTTACCCAGGCCAAGGGCAACCCCTCGGTCATCCACGCCGAGGACGGCTATCTCGTCAAGGCGGGCTGGATCAACAACGACCGCATGAACAACGTGGTGGCGTCCGGCCAGTCGGTCGTCGGCGACCTCGACAAGACCTTTGCCGAGGCCGACGTGGTGCTCGAGCGCACGTACCACTCCAAGGCCAACGCGCAGGCGATGATGGAGACGTTCCGCTCCTTTGCCGAGATCGACGCCTACGGCCGCATTTGCGTCACGAGCTCGACCCAGGTGCCGTTCCACGTGCGCCGCATGGTTGCCAACGCGCTCGAGATCCCGCAGGCCCAGGTGCGCGTTATCAAGCCGCGCATCGGCGGCGGCTTCGGCGCCAAGCAGAGCGGCTGCAACGAGATCTTCTGCGCTTTCGTGACGAGCCGCACCGGCCGTCCGAGCAAGATCAGCTATACCCGCGAGGAGACCTGCACCGCCTCCAACGCGCGCCACGAGATGCAGATCACCGTCAAGATCGGCGCCAAGCGCGACGGTCGCATCACGGCGATCGACCTCTACACGCTCTCCAACCAGGGCGCGTACGGCGAGCACGGCCCTACCACCGTGGGTCTCTCTGGCCACAAGAGCCTCCCGCTCTACAACCGCGTCCAGGCGAGCCGCTTTGCCTTCGACGTGGTCTACTCCAACACCATGCCCACCGGCGCCTACCGCGGCTACGGCGCGACGCAGGGTCTCTTCGCCCTCGAGTCGGCCGTCAACGAGCTTGCCGACGAGCTCGGCATCGACCCGTGCGAGCTGCGCCTCAAGAACCTCGTCCGTGAGGGCGAGTTCATGCCGCAGTACTACGGCAACACGCTGTTCTCGTGCGCGGTCGACCGCTGCATCAAGCGTGCGCAGGAGATGATCGGCTGGCAGGAGAAGGGCCTGCGCCGCGACATGGGCACGCACGTGCGCGGCCTCGGCGTGGCGCTCTCGATGCAGGGCTCCGCCATCGCCGGCGTCGATATCGGCAGCGTCGACCTGCGCCTCGAGGAGGACGGCTTCTACACGCTCAACATCGGCGCCACCGACATGGGCACCGGCTGCGACACCATCCTCGCGCAGTTCGCCGCCGAGGCGCTCGGCTGCACCACCGACCGCATCGTGGTGCGCGGCGTCGACACCGACAGCTCGCCCTACGACACCGGCTCCTACGCGAGCGCGAGCACCTACCTCACGGGCATGGCGGTGGTCAAGGCGGCCGAGCAGCTCATTCGCTCGTTCCGTGAGTACGCCGCCAAGCTCTGGAACATCGATCCCGCCGACGTGACGTTCGACGGCGAGAAGCTCGTCGCCTACGCGGCTTCGGACGAGAAAGGCGACCGCGCCGCCTCGCTGCCCGTTCCCCAGGAGCCCGAGTTCAGCCAGGTTACCGGTGACATCGAGCACATGGTCCGCGCCTACGAGGTCGTGGGTTCCGAGGCGGTCTCGGGTGCCCCTTCCTGCCCTGATCTCGCCGAGCCCACGCACGAGATGGACCTCACCGCGTTTGCCAACGAGTGCGTGCGCGGCGGCGACGGCGACTGCCTGACGGCGCATGCCGCGGCGAGCTCGCCCACTAGCCCGCCGCCGTACATGGCGGGCATCGCCGAGGTCGACGTCGACAAGGAGACCGGCGAGGTCACCGTCGTCGACTACGTGGGCGTGGTTGACTGCGGCACCGTGGTGAACGAGAACCTCGCGCGTGTTCAGGTCGAGGGAGGCATCGGCCAGGGCATCGGCATGGCGCTCACCGAGGACGTGCAGTACGACGCCCGCGGCCGCATGCGCACCCGCTCGTTCATGCAGTACAAGATCCCCACGCGCGAGGACGTCGGCCGCATTCGCGTCGACTTCTGCGAGAGCTACGAGCCCACCGGCCCCTACGGCGCCAAGTCGATCGGCGAGGTCGTCATCAACACGCCGTCGCCCGCCATCGCGAGCGCGGTTGCCCACGCCGTCGGCCGTCAGATCCGCGAGCTGCCCATCACGCCCGAGAAGGTCCTCTTCGGCGAGTAAGCTGCGTTTTCCGGGGCTCTTCTCGGCACACAGCCACAGACGCCTGTGCCCCGCTCTTCGGCAATTTGCCCGAAGAGCGGGGCTTTTGTGTGCTGCGCGTTGATCGGACTAACACGGTTCGGCGCGGGAATACTCGCGGTGAGCGCCCGAGAACAGCAGCGCTCATGGTGGTCGTTGGCCCGGCTACCTCCCTTTTGAGTAGGAGGCGCCTCTCGTTCCAGATGATGCGAGAGGCGCCTCCGTTATATGCTGTGCACGTGCAAAAGCCGCGCGGGCCGCGCCGGGTCCGCGCCAAGAGGGGAGAGACCATGCTCGACAAATCCACCATGCCCATGCTCGGCTTCGGCCTCATGCGCCTGCCCGAGAAAGACGGCGCCATCGACCAGGAGCGCGTCAACCAGATGGTCGACGTGTACCTCGGCCATGGCTACAACTACTTCGACACCGCCTACGTTTACCACAGCGGCACTTCCGAGGTGGCGCTGCGCCACGCGCTCACCGAGCGCTACCCGCGTGACTCCTTCATGGTCGCCGATAAGCTGCCGGCTTGGTCCATGACCTGCGCCGAGGACCGCGACCGCATCTTCTCCGAGCAGCTCGAGCGCACGGGCCTCGACTACTTCGACTTCTACCTGCTTCACAGCGTCGAAGAAGGCGCCAACTACGATACCTACAAGAGGTACGACTGCTTCTCGTGGGCCAAGCAGAAGGTTGCCGAGGGCAAGATCAAGCACTTCGGTTTCTCGTTCCACGGCTCGCCGGAGCTTCTCGTCAAGGTTCTCGACGAGCATCCCGAGATCGAGTTCGTGCAGATTCAGCTCAACTACGCCGACTGGGACAACCCCGTGGTTCACTCGGGCGAGCTTTACCGGATCCTTTCCGAGCGCGACCTGCCCATCATCGTCATGGAGCCGGTGAAGGGCGGCAAGCTCGCGAACCTCGAGCCCGAGCTCGGCGCGCTGCTGCATACCGTGCGCCCCGACGCAAGCGACGCCTCGTGGGCGCTGCGCTTTGCCGGCTCGCTGCCGGGCGTGTGCACGATCCTCTCCGGCATGTCCGAGCCCGATCAGATGCTCGACAACCTGCGCACGTTCGATCAGTTCGAGCCGCTTACCGCGGAGGATCGCGACGTGCTCGGCGAGGTCGTGCGCCGTATGCTCGACATGCCCATCGTGCCCTGCACGGCGTGCCGCTACTGCGTGGACGGCTGCCCCATGGGCATCATGATCCCCGACGTGCTGAGCGCGCTCAACAGCCAGCGCCTGTATCCCAACGACAACCGGCCCAAGTCCTTCTACAAGAACCTCGTCAAGCGCGGCAGCGGCCAGGCGAGCGCGTGCATCGCGTGCGGCCAGTGCGAGGGCGTCTGCCCGCAGCACCTGCCGATCATAGAGCTGCTCAAAGAGGCTGCCGAGAAGCTCGAGGAAGAGGCGTAGGAACCTGTGTTTGCGGCGGCTCGCGCAGCTCGGGCGGCGCGCGAGCCGCCGTTTTGTGTGTGGCGCGCGTAGGACGGCCGCGATCCGGGGCTTCTCGGCACGGGAGCAGGGTTTTTGCTACAATCTATGCGCTATGGCTCTTATGCGGGCGTGGCGGAATTGGTAGACGCACCAGGTTTAGGTCCTGGCGGGATTCCCGTGAAGGTTCGAGTCCTTTCGCCCGCACCACGAGCCGGCCGGGGCAGCGCTCCGGCAAGCGAGCAAGATGTACCGGCGCCTTTTTTGGCGCCGTGTTCAAACCATGAGGAGGAACGTTGAACATCACCGCATCTGACGTGGAGAACGGCCAGCTCACCGCAAAGGTGACCATCCCCGCGGCCGAGATCGACGCCGCGATTGCCAAGGCGTACAAGGACGCCGCCAACAAGTATCGCTTCCAGGGCTTCCGCAAGGGTCGCGCCCCGCGCCAGATCGTCGATGCGATGCTCGGCAAGGACTTCGTGCACGGTCAGGCCACCAACGCCGTGATCGACCGTCACGAGCCGCTGGCCCTCAACGAGCTCGACATCGTGCCCGTCAAGAGCGGCGACATCCACGACGTCGACATCGTCAAGGACGGCGAGGACTACACCTTCGAGGTCACCTACAAGCTGCGCCCCGTCGTTGAGCTCAACTCCTACGAGCCCGTTTCCATCGAGATGCCGCCCGAGGAGGCCACCGACGCCGAGATCGACGCCCAGATCGAGATGCTCATGGGCTACCACACCACCTTCGACGACGTCGAGGAGGACCGCGGCGCCGAGAAGGACGACATCGTCAACGCCGAGATCGAGAACGTCAAGAACGCCGAGGCACTCGCCGGCAAGGGCCGTATGATCTCCGTCGGCTCCGGCAACCTGCCCGCCGCGCTCGACGAGGCCATCGTCGGCATGAAGAAGGGCGAGACCAAGGAGGTCTCCTGGACGCCCGAGGCTCCCGAGGGCGAGGAGGCCGAGGAGGCCGCCGTCAAGGTGACCGTCACCTCCATCAAGGTCCGCAACACCCCCGAGCTCACCGACGAGTTCGCCAACAAGTTCTTCGGCTTCGACGACGTTGCCGCCATGCGCGACGCCGTTAAGATCGAGGTCGAGAACGACAAGAAGGCCAAGCTCCCGCAGCTCAAGGAGAACCGCGCCGTCGCCGAGCTCACCCGTCGCCTTGACCTCGAGGAGGTCGACGAGGACTACCAGCAGAGCGTCTTCCAGGACCTCGGCCAGAACTTCCTCTCGAGCCTCGCTCAGCAGGGCATGACGCTCGACTCCTGGCTGCAGGCCTCGCGCCTCTCCTCCGACCAGTTCATCGCCGACCTGCACCGTCAGGCCAACGACGTTGCCCGCGAGTCCCTCGCGCTCGACGCTCTGGCCCGTCATCTCAACGTCGAGGTGACCGACGAGGACCTCGACAAGGAGTTCGCCGACGCCGGCGTCCGCGACGTGGAGGCCTCCAAGAAGCAGTTCGCCGCCGAGGGCCGCATCCCGGCCGTGCGCGACTCCATCAAGCGCGCCAAGGCGGTTGAGTGGCTCGTCGAGAACGCGCAGGTGACCGAGGTCGACGAGTACGCCAAGCGCGCCGAGGAGAGCAACGCCGAGTAGCCTGCGGACTTCTCCTGCGCCCGCAAGGGGGCGAGCTTTGAGAAGAATCTTGCCCGGGAGCGCATAGGCGCGCTTCCTTAAGGGAACGACGTACGGTGCATCTGCCCGCGCTCTGGCGCCCGGCGGCTGCACCGTTCGCTCATCTATACGGTTGGAAGGAGAACCATGATCCATCGCATGGAGTCTGCGCTCGTGCCCTACGTCATCGAGCAGACGCCTCGCGGCGAGCGCAGCTACGACATCTACTCCCGCCTGCTTAACGACCGCATCGTCTTTCTGGGCGAGGAGATCAACTCCGTCACGGCAAACCTCGTGATCGCCCAGCTCCTGCACCTCGAGAGCCAGGACGCCGAGAAGGACATCTCGCTCTACATCAACTCGCCGGGCGGCGAGGTGTACTCGGGTCTCGCGATCCTCGACACCATGAACTTCATCAAGCCCGACGTCTCGACCATCTGCGTGGGCATGGCCGCCTCCATGGCGGCGGTGCTTCTCGCGAGCGGCGCCCGCGGCAAGCGCTTCTGCCTGCCCAACTCCATGGTGATGATCCACCAGCCCTCCGGCGGCGTTCAGGGCCAGCAGACCGAGATCGAGATCGTGGCCGAGGAGATCCGCCGCAACCGCACCAACTTGAACCAGATCCTCGCCGACGCTACGGGCCAGCCCATCGAGCGCGTCGAGCAGGACACCGAGCGCGACAACTACATGACCTCCGACGAGGCCCTCGCGTACGGTCTGGTTGACCGCATCATGACGTCGCGCGACGGCGCGCGGGAGGGCAACTAATGGCTGATTACCCCGACTACCCGTTCGGCGGCTACGAAGACCCGTTCGGCGGATACGACGATCCCTCGCAGGTGCGCTGCGCCTTCTGCGGCAAGACGCGCGACCAGGTGCGCAAGCTCGTGCGCAGCGAGTCGGGCATCTTCATCTGCGACGAGTGCGTGGCCGAGTGCGCGAGCATCCTCGAGGAGTCGCTGGCGAGCGACTACCTGACTCCGCAGCAGCTTGCGGCCCTTGCGGCCCAGGCTGCTCAGCAGCAGGGGCAGGGCGCGCCCGCGGGTCAGGACGAGCCGCAGGCCGGCGGATCCAAGGCAGAGAAGCAGCGCGCCGCCCGCAAGAAGGCGGCGTCGATGATCACGCGCGTGCCCACGCCGCATGAGATCTACGACGAGCTCTCGCAGTACGTCATGGGCCAGGAGGACGCCAAGCGCGCCATGAGCGTGGCGGTGTACAACCACTACCGTCGCGTGCTCTTGGGCGTCGAGCCCGACGACGGCGAGGTCGAGCTCGCCAAGTCCAACATCCTTCTCCTCGGTCCCACGGGCACGGGCAAGACGCTTCTGGCGCAGACGCTCGCGCGCATCCTCGAGGTACCCTTCGCCATCGCCGACGCCACGGCGCTCACCGAGGCCGGCTACGTGGGCGAGGACGTCGAGAACATCCTGCTCAAGCTCATCACCGCCGCTGACGGCGACGTCGACCGCGCCCAGATCGGCATCGTCTACGTCGACGAGATCGACAAGATCGCCCGCAAGGCCGAGAACCTCTCGATCACGCGCGACGTGTCGGGCGAGGGCGTGCAGCAGGCGCTGCTCAAGATCCTCGAGGGCACCGTCGCCGAGGTTCCGCCGACGGGCGGCCGTAAGCACCCGCAGCAGGAGATGATTTCGATCGACACCACCAACGTGCTCTTCATCTGCGGCGGCGCGTTCGTGGGTCTCGACAAGATCATCGCCGACCGCGTGGGCAACAAGGGCGTGGGCTTCAACTCCGAGATCGCCGGCCCCACTTCGGCCGACGAGAACGAGCTTCTCCACCAGGTGCTCCCGCAGGACCTGCACGCCTTCGGCATGATCCCCGAGTTCATCGGCCGCACCCCGGTCATCACGCAGACCTGCGCGCTCACCGAGGACGACTTGGTCTCCATCCTGACCGAGCCCAAGAACGCCATTGTGAAGCAGTACCAGCGCATGTTCGAGCTCGAGGGCTGCAAGCTGTCGTTTACCGACGGCGCGCTGCGCGCTATCGCACAGAAGGCCATCGCCCGCAAGACGGGCGCTCGTGGCCTGCGCTCCATCTGCGAGGACCTGCTCCAGCAGACGATGTTCGACCTTCCGAGCGAGGAAGGCGTAACCGAGGTTGTTGTGACCGAGGAGTCGGTTGCGGGCGACGAGCAGCCCCGCCGCGTTATCGGGTAGCGCTCCCATCGAAGACGCTTACCGCGGCACACGCAAAACCGCAAGCGCTCCCGGCGCCCCGCTTAAAGCGGCGGCGCCGGGAGCGCTTTTTTGCTGCGCGCTACTTTGCAGCCTTGTTCCACGCGTAGTAGTACGCGTCATCGCGGTGGTCGGGGAGTCCGTAGCGCTCTTGCAGCCAAGATCCCACATACGCCGACACCTTCTTGGCTCCCGAGCGGTTGAGGTGGTCGCCGCCGTCGCGCGTCTCGGACGCCCAGTCGATGGGCACCTCCTTCTGCGCGAGGTTGAGGTCGAGGTAGGATACGTCGGTCCAATCGGGGTGCTCGTCGAGAAGGTCCTGTACGGCGTTATGGCGCTTGAAGTTCCAGTTCTTCGTGCTCGGCGTGCTCAGAAGCACGACGCACGCCCCGTGCTCGCGGCAGCGCTCCACGATGCGCTCGAGGTACCAGCGGTTGAGCGGCCGTATGGCGGCGCGGTCGGACGAGGGCTTCATGTATCCCTTTGCGCTCGAGGGCTTGACCGCGTCGTTCGACCGGAACCCTTTGTGCGGATCTGTCCACGTTGCCTTTGCCCGCGCGGTCAGGTCCACAGGGCGTAGGCTCTTCCAGCGGTCGTGATGCTCGAGGATGGGAAACGTGTCTGCCAGAGTCCGCCAGAGCGCGTCGTCGACGGTGAACTTGCGAAAGAGCATGTTCGTCTCGAGCACGACCACGCGCGGCGATTGGCATTGGAGGGCTTGGTCGAGCAGCGAGTAGGTGTAGGGGAGCTTCTGCGCGCTTGTCGAGACGTCGTAGGACGTAAAGCCCTGTGCCCGGTACATCTGCAGCGGATCGAGCGACGTGTAGACCTCGGAGTCGCCCATAAAGAGGACGTCGAGGGAGTAGGGGCTCTCGCCGAGCACGCCGTGGGCTTCCGCGTCGAGCTGTCCGAACGATGCCTGGTTGTTCTTGGGCATGAGGATGGGCGTGAGCACTCCTACAACGATGAGGAGCGTGCATGCCGAGGCGACGAGGGCGAGGATCGTTTTGCCGCGCAAACAGGCCATGCTAGCCTCCTTAGAACTGAGCGTAAATCGGGTCGAGCGGAACGTAAGTGCCGCCGTAGGCGCCGAAAACGATAACGGCCAACACGAGGCCGACCCCCGCGACGCAGGTGAGGGCGGTTCTGTGGCGCAGCGCGCCGGCGGGTACGGGGCTGCCGTGCTCTCGCCACAGGTCCACGGCGAGAAGCACGAGGACCATGACGGCCGTGAGCGCAAAATCAGCGCCGTCCATGCCGGGTGCGAGAAGCGTGCCGTCGGCGAGCTGCGCCGGCGAGAAGCTCTTGACCACCGTCGAGAACATCGCGAGGCCGGCGCGCAGCCCCTCAGCTCTGAAGAAAAGCTCGCCGATGATGACGATGAGGCAGGTGCGGACCACTTGGAAAAGGTGCCTGCCGCGTGCTTTGGGGTTGACGTGCAGCAGGGTGCGCAGGCGCTGGAGCACAGGCTCTGCAAGGCTCGCGCCCAGGATGAGCGCAAAGTAGTACAGGCCGAAGAAGAGGTACTGCCAGCCTGCGCCGTGCCAGAGGCCGTTTAGAACCCATACGCACGCGAGGGCAACGCCTCCCGAGAGCACGGAGCCGAGCCGCATGCCGAGGCGCTTGCGCAAGACGCTCGCCACGCCCTTGACCGGACCCGAGAGCGACACCGGATAGAACACGTAATCGCGAAGCCAGCTGCCCAGCGTGATGTGCCAGCGCTCCCAGAACTCTGAGGCCGTGCGCGAGAAGAACGGCTGGCGGAAGTTCTCGGGAAGCCTGATTCCGAAGAGATGCGCCGCTCCGAGCGCGATGTCCATGGTGCCCGAGAAGTCGCAGTAGAGCTGCAGGGTGTAGAGCGCGGCTGCGACGAAGATCACCGTTCCGTCCCAGGCGGTATGGTCGGCAAACACCGGTTTGACGAACAGGTTCACACGGTCCGCCACAAGCAGGATCTTGGCGGCGCCCCAGAGGATGCGCACGCAGCCGCTGCCGACCTCCGATCCTTGTGGCGGGCGCCCGCTCGTGAGCTGGTCCGCCGTGTCGGCATAGCGGCAGATGGGACCCTCCATGATCTCGGGGAAGAAGCTCATGAAGAGCGCGAGGCGCAGCAGGTTTCGGTCCGCGGCAACCACGCCGTTTTTGACGTCAAACAGATACGAGAGCGCCTGAAGCGTATAGAACGAGATGCCGATGGGTGCGGCGAGCCTAGGTGCGACAAGAGGTCCGCCGAGCCCTGTAAGCTCGAGCAACGAGGAGCCGATCTGCGCGAAGAAGGGGAGGTACTTCACGGCAACGAGCATGCCGAGAAGCACCAAGGCATCTGTGGCGAGCACGAGGTTGAGGCGGGCGCGGCCGCGCTGCTTGAGCGCCTTGCGCTCGGCGCGGCTCAGGCCTACGAGGGCGCGTCTCTGACGTTCTCGCAGCGCGCCGAGCGCAAGCCCGGTTGCGTAGGTGACGAGCGTCGCCGCAACGAGCATGCCGAGCAGCGCGCCGCTGATGAGCCAGAAGCACGCGTAGCTTGCCGCAAGGAGCACCGCCGGCCGTGCTCGGCGCGGCGCAAGCGCCCAGAGCGCGGCCGAACCGGGCAAGAAGAGCAGGATGAATGTGAGCGAGCAGAACGAGTTCATGGTGTTCCGATCGGGTGGAGGGACAGGGGTGCGCCGGCTTCGTTTGCGCGAGGATGCCGGCGCGGGGCGAGGCTACAGCGTCTCTTCGCTCGCGAGGCGCTCGACGAGCGCATAGATGGCGGCAGCGGAGTTGAAGTTGCTCACGACGATCTCGACCGCAGGGATAGAGATGTCGTACTCGTCTTCGAGCTCGCCTACGAGCGCGATGATCGTGAGCGAGTCGAGCACGCGCGATGTGACGAGGTCGGTGGCGTGCGCGTAGTCGATACCGGGCTTGAGGCTTTCGAGGATGTCGATGACGGTGTCCATAGTGGGTCCTTTCGGGTTGTTCCAAGCTGGGGCAAAGGGTTTGCTTCAGAGATCGGCGCTGCCTTGGGCGGGCATGTTGAGCACGTAGGTGGGCGTGCGGTCCCGTGCGGCTCGCGGTTGCCCGCGCTCGTCTATCACGACGACGGCGGGAAGGTCGCGCGAGAGGAAAAGCGAGATCCCCTCGGTCATGCAGTAGGCGCCGGCTCGATCAAAGGCAACGAGGCTCCCATGTGCAAGAGCGGGCTCGTCCCATTGTTTGACGAGCAGGTCGTTCACCGAGCAGAGCGCGCCGCAGAGCGTCCACGGACCGGTTGCGTCATGGTGGGTGTCTGCCTCGGCGTGCGCGCCGGCACCGTTGTTATCGCCGACAAGGCGGACGGGCGGCAGGCGCATTGCCATGGACTGGCCGTAGTACACGAGGTGGTGCATGCCGCCGTCGACGATGGCGTAGCGCCTGCCCGCGGTGAGCTTGGTGTCGACGACGCGCGTGAGGTAGGTGCCGCAGCTTGCCACGAGGCTGCGTCCGAGCTCGATCGTGACCTCGTCGACCTCGAGCGCGCAGACGCCCTCGCCGAGGGCGCCGAGGAGCTCCTCCTCGTCAACGGCGTCTTCGGCAAAGTACGCGACCGGCAGGCCCGCGCCGTACTCGATTTCGCACGGCCGCCAGCCGAGCGTCTGCTCAAGCTCACGTACGAGCGCGGCAAGCTTGCCGAGCTCGCGCTTGATGAGGCGCGGGCGCGTTTTCTGCGTTCCCGAGAAGAACTGGATGCCGCGCACGTCGAGCCCGGGGTAGGAGGAGCGGTTGGCCACGATGGAGCGCAGCACGTGCGCGTCGACGCCGAACTGGTTGCCGCTCGAAAGGCGGACGAGCACCGCGATGCGCTTGCCCGCCTCGAGGCCGGCGCTGTTGAGAAGCTCGAGCTGGGCAAGCGACTCAACGGTAAAGCGCGCAGGCACATCGTCGCGTTGCACGAGCTCGCGCATGAGGTCAGCGTCTTTGTAGACTCCGGAAACGACGATCTGGACGGGGTCGATCCGACATGCGTCGCAGATGCGCATCTCGCCGGGCGAGCAGACCTCGAGGCGGCTCACGAACGGGGCGACGTTGGGGATGACGAAGGGGTTCGCCTTGACGGCAAAGCAGAGCTTGGCGTACGGCGGGAGGAAGTGCTCGATGCGCTTGATGCGCTCGCGCACGGCGCGTGCGTCGAAGACGTAGAACGGCGTGCCGAAGGCGTCGGCAAGCCGAGCGAGCTCAGTGTCGGTCATAGCTGGTCCTTTCGGGGTTGTGCGGGCGCTTGCCCCTCCGTTTGGGTTCTTGCGTGCCGATGTCGCTCGGGCATGTGCGCGGCAAGCAGCGCGGCTCGGTCGACCTTGCCGTTCTTGGAGAGCGGCATCTGGGCAACGGGAACGCAGGCGCTCGGTATGAGGTGGGCGGGAAGAACGTCCTGTGTCTGCCGGGCAAGCTCGTTCGCATTGGTTGCTCCCTCATAGAAGGCGTAGATCCGGTGGCGGCGCTCGTCGTAGGCGCAGCGGCAGCGGCTGACTCCCGGCAGGCGCTCCAGCGCGAGGTCGATCTCTTCGAGCTCCACGCGGTGACCCAGGTGCTTGATCTGGTTGTCGCGCCGTCCGCGGAAGATGAGCTCGCCTGCGGCGGTGAGCTCGGCGAGGTCGCCGGTGCGGTAGACCCGCTCGGGCCATGCGCGCCTGAGCGGGTTCTGATCGAACGACGCGGCGGTTGCCTCTGCGCATCCCACGTAGCCGAGTGCGAGCTCGGGGCTTCTCACCACGAGCTCGCCCGTGGCGCCCGCCCGCGTGACGGGAAGGTCGTGCTCGTCCAGAAGGAGAACCTCGTGGTTGGGGAAGGGACTGCCCAAAGGAATGCCCGATGCGTAGCTCTGTGCGCGGTCGATGCGGTGGTAGAGGCAATTGCAGGTAACCTCGGTCGGTCCGTAGAGGTTCACGAAGTCCGCCTGGGGCAGATGGGCGAGCCATGCGCGCAGGTGGCGCAGGGGCATGGTCTCGCCGCTGAAGAGCACGCGGCGCACGCAGGGGAGGTCGGCGTAGTCGAGTCCGTGGAGGCTCGTGATCAGGCAGAGCGCGGCAACGGCCCAGGTGAGCGTGGTCACGCGGTGCTCGTTCAGGGCGTCGACAAGAGCGGCGGGCTGGTTGAAGAGGCGGCGGGGCAGCACGACGAGCGTGGCGCCCGTGGCGAGCGAGGCGTAGATGTCCTTTACCGACACATCGAAGTCAAAAGGGGCTTGATTGCCGATGACATCGGTCTCGTCGATGCCGAAGAGCTCGGTAAAGGAGCCGATGAAGCTCAGAATCGCCTGATGGCTTACCATGACGCCCTTGGGCGTTCCGGTCGACCCCGAGGTGAAGAGGATGTAGGCGGGGTCGCTGCCGAGGGCGCGCTCTGCTCGAACGTCGAGAGCGGCCTCGTCTTCGGGGGTTTGGGCAAGCTCGCGTACGTCGAGGATGTGGCCCGTGTCGGGGGTGGATGAAGCGCGCGGGCGCGTACGTTCGTCTACTATGACAGGCGGCGCTTCCAGCGTGCAGCAGACGGCCTCGAGGCGCGTAGGAGCCGCGATGGGGTCCACCGGTACGTAGCAGCCGCCCGCGTAGAGCGCGCCGAGCATCGCGGCGAGCGCGTCGGCGCCCTTCTCGAGAACCACCACAACGGGTCTGTTGCCGTGCCCTCGCGCGATCAGACCGCTTGCGATGCGCCGGGCATGTGTCCGGAGCTCGGCAAACGTTACGGAACCGTGCTCGTCAACGACGGCGGTTTTGTGCGGGATGCGTCGAGCGGTGCGCTCGAGCAGGTCTACGGCGCGTCGGTCCATAGGGCTCCTTCCGATGGGTCGTCGGTTCGTGAGCCTATGGTGACGGACGCTCCTAAAGGGCCCCTGAGCCAAAGCTAAGGATTCGCTTAGGGATGGCGCCCGGGGTGCTCCCGTTGCGCCGAGAACGGTAAGATGGGCAAAACCGCCTGCTGAGGCCGTTGGTTTGTGAGGGGGGACGCGTGCCAGATTTGTCTGCTGCCGAGCATACTGTGCTGATCGTTGAGGACGACGCCGACATCGTCGAGATCCTGCGCCTGTACCTGGAGGCGTCGGGCTATCGCGTGCTCACGGCGCTCGATGGCGTTGCCGCGCTCGAGGTCCTGCGCGCCGAGCCGGTGTCGGTGGCGCTCGTGGACCTCATGATGCCGCGCATGAACGGCTACGACTTCATCCGCGCCGCGCGCCTCATATCGCAGATCCCCATTATCATCGTGTCAGCGCGCTGCGTGGCTGCCGACAAGGTGCTCGGGCTCGACGTGGGCGCCGACGGCTACATCACCAAGCCGTTCGACCCCATGGAGGTCACGGCCTACATCAGGGCGATGCTTCGCCGCGCCCAAAGCGCCCCCGAGGCGCATGTTCTCAGGGTGGGCGACCTTATGCTCGACACCGAGCGCCTCGTGCTCACGCGCTCAGGGGAGCCCGTTGCCCTGACGGCGGCCGAGCTGAAGATCATGGCGCGCCTCATGGCGGCTCCGGGGAGGGTCTTTACCAAGGAGCAGCTCTACGCCTGCGTCAACGGCGGCGACGCTTCGGCCGTTCAAGGATGCGACGCAAGCATTATGGTGCACATCTCAAACATCCGCGCCAAGCTCGAAGACGGCCCCGGCCGCACGTGCCCAATAAAGACCGTCAGGGGAGCGGGGTACCGTCTTGAAGCGTAAAGGTTTTCTCGCCGGCGTGCGCCGACGCTTGGAGCGCTTCTCGCTTGCAGGAACGTGGGGGAGCGTCGCGAGAAGTCTCACGGTGCGCTGCCTTGCCGTGGGCGCCGTGTACGCGGGCGTGATCGCGCTTGCCGTGGCTCTGATCGCGCAGGCGGTTGACGATCGCATAACCTACGCGTTCCCTGACTTTACCGATATCGAACCGTACGAGGACGAGATCTTCAACGGCACGTACGACGTGCTGGCGAGCCCTGCGCTCGACGGCTGCGAGAGCCTGGTGTTCGGCGAGGGCGGCGAGCAGCTCTACGCTTCGAGCAAGGGATTCGCCAAGGCGATCCGCCCCGAGGACCTCGACCTGATCGGGAGCTATCACGACTACGACCACTTTCTTCTCTTTGAGGAGGAGGCAGACGGCCAGCCGGGGTACCGTGTCATACGGGTCGGCTTGGATAACGAGACGGGGGTCGAGCGCATATCGTCGTACGCCCTGCTCGACCGCGACCTCAACGTGGTGGGAGGCTCGCTCTTCAAGGACCGCAAGGCGCTGACGCCGCGCGAGTTCGGCTTGCTCATGGGAATCTACGATCCTACCGAAAAGGGTCTCGCAACGCTGCCCGACCGTGTGGCAAGCCAGGGTGGCGCGGCGAGCGACGACGCCGCTGCCGACGGCGGGTACCGCTTCTCGGGCACGCTCACCAACGAGCAGTACGTTATCTGCAAGTTCGCCGGCACCGACGACGCGGGCGAGAAGCGCGTGCTCGTGTTTGCCACGCCGACCGTGGACCAGGGGTCCTACCGGGACGTTACCGATGAGGCGCAGAGCTACTGGCTGCTGCTTCTGCCCGTCGGCGGCATCGCGACGGCTCTTCTGATGTGGGCCGAGGTGCGGATCATCCGCGCGGCAACGCTGCCGCTCTCGAACGCGATCGAGGCCTACGGCGAGTGCGGGCAGATCGACATCGACCGGGCGGATGTTGCGACGGAGCTGAGGCCCGTGCTGGACGGTTTTTGCGAGGTCGCCGATGACCTCGCGCATGCCCAGGCGGAGAAGCAGCGCATGATCGCGGACATATCGCACGATATCAAGACGCCGCTTACGGTCATTCGCGGGTATGCGCAGGCGTTCCGCGACGGCATGGTTCCCGCCGAGCGCGAAAGGGCCTACGCGCGCGCCCTGTGCGAGAAGGCCGAGCGGGCGGGCAGCATGGTCGATCAGCTCAGCGCCTACGCGGCGATGGAGCGGCCCGAGTACGTTGCCGCGCGCGTGCCCTGCGACGCCGCTCAGGTGGTGCGCGACGTCTGCGCCGGGCTCGTGCCGCTGGTCCAGCAGCGCGGGTGCACGCTTGCCGAGAGGCTGCCCCAAGAGCCTGTTCTGGCAGAGCTCGACCGGGAGCTCGTGCGCCGCCTGCTCACGAACCTTGTGGGCAACTCGGTGGTGCACAACGAGCCGGGCACGCGGATCGAGGTGCAGTGCGCGCTTGTCGACGCGGGTGCGCGGCTGCGCCTGCGCGTGGTCGACGATGGCCGCGGCGTGCCGCCCGAGCTCGCGCAGCGTCTGTTCGACCCGTTTGTGACGAGCAACAAGGAGCGCGCGGTCGACAAGGGCACGGGGCTCGGGCTTGCCATCGCGCGGCGCTGCGCGGAGCTTCTCGGCGGCTCCATTGCCCTGGTGGACGCCGAGCAGCCGTGGTCTACCTGCTTTGAGGTGCGCCTGCCCTTGCGCTGAGCGCGCCTCGCGAGGCCCGATTCCGTCTGCGCTCAGAGGGCCTTCACACGGCGTGCGCCAGCTCCGGGCGGGGCCGTCCGTGTGCTATGCTCATAACTTGTATATTGCGCTATCAGGGGAGGACTCCTCATATGTACGAAGAGATGCCCAAAACCTACGATCCGGCGGTTGCCGAGCCGGAGATGCTCGACAAGTGGCTTGCCGGCAACTACTACGGCAGGCGCCCCGGCAAGGGCGACTGCACGGTGGTCATTCCGCCGCCCAACGTGACGGGCAAGCTCCACATGGGCCACGCCCTCGATGACTCCATCCAGGACGCCATCGTGCGCGAGGCGCGCATGCGCGGCCGCTCCACCCAGTGGATCCTCGGCACCGACCACGCGGGCATCGCCACCCAGACCAAGGTCGACAAGAAGCTTAAAGGCGAGGGCAAGAACCGCCTCGAGATGGGCCGCGAGGCCTTCCTCGACGCCTGCTGGGACTGGACCCACGAGTACGGCGGCACCATCAAGGAGCAGATCAAGCGCATGGGCTGCTCGGTCGACTTTGACAACGAGCGCTTCACCATGGACGACGACTACGCCGAGGCCGTGCGCAAGGTCTTTTGCGACTGGTACCACGACGGGCTCATCTACCGCGGCAAGCGCATCGTCAACTGGTGCCCCAACTGCACCACCGCCATCTCGGACGACGAGGCCGAGTACGAGAACGAGCACGGTCACCTGTGGCATCTGCGTTACCCGCTCACCGAGCCGGTCAACGGCCAGGACTACATCGTCGTGGCCACGACGCGCCCCGAGACCATGCTCGGCGACACCGGCGTGGCCGTCTCGCCGAAGGACCCCGAGAAGGCCGCCTTCGTGGGCAAGACCGTGATGCTGCCCATCGTCAACCGCGAGATTCCGATCTTCTCGGACTTCCACGTTGACGCGGGCTTCGGCTCCGGCTTTGTGAAGGTCACCCCTGCCCACGACCCCAACGACTACGCCATGGGCGAGGCGCACGGTCTCGAGAAGATCAACATCTTCGACGAGCACGCCGTCGTGGTCGACGGCTACGGCGAGTTCTCGGGCATGACGCGCGACGAGTGCCGCGAGGCCGTCGTCGCGTGGTTCGAGGAGCACGGCCTTCTCGACCACATCGAGGACCACGAGCACTCCGTCATGCACTGCTACCGCTGCGACACCACGCTCGAGCCCTGGCTGTCGGAGCAGTGGTTCGTGGCGGTCGACAAGCTTAAAGGGCCCGCTATCGAGGCCGTGACCTCGGGCCGCGTGCGCTTCAACGCCGAGCGCTGGAAGCAGAGCTACCTCACGTGGATGGAGAACCTCAAAGACTGGTGCATCAGCCGCCAGCTCTGGTGGGGCCACCGCATCCCGGTCTTCTACTGCGAGGACTGCGGGTGGGAGGACGCCCTGATGGAGGACACGGACGTGTGCCCCAAGTGCGGCGGGCACCACGTGCACCAGGACGAGAACGTGCTCGACACGTGGTTCTCGAGCCAGCTGTGGACCTTTGCCACGCAGGGCTGGCCGCAGAGGCCCGAGGGCCTCGAGGGGCATCATCCCACCACGGCGCTCGTCACCGCGCGCGATATCATCGCGCTGTGGGTGGCGCGCATGATCATGAGCTCCGAGTACTTCCTCGGCGAGGAGCCCTTCCGCGACGTGGTCATTTACCCCACGATCCTCGCCAAGGACGGCAGCCGCATGTCCAAGTCCAAGGGCAACGGCGTTGACCCCATGGACCTCATCGATAAGTACGGCGCCGACGCCATGCGCTTCAACCTTCTCTCGCTCTTCACGGCAAACCAGGACGTGAAGTTCGACGCCGACATCGACAAGAGGACCCACGAGTTCAAGGGGTCGCCCCGCACCGAGCAGGCGCGCGCGTTCGTGACCAAAATCTGGAACGCGAGCCGCTTCCTCCTCATGAACATGGAGGGCTACGAGCCGGGCGAGCCCAAGGCCATCTCCGACGCCGACGCGTGGATGTTCAGCCGTCTGGCCAAGCAGGTCAAGGCGGTGACCGA
Source organism: uncultured Collinsella sp. (assembly GCA_949287065.1). GTDB lineage: Bacteria > Actinomycetota > Coriobacteriia > Coriobacteriales > Coriobacteriaceae > CALUOB01. Next base: position 129,326 of record CASEEV010000012.1, on the reverse strand, counting down.
GGGCATCGAGACCTACAACTTCGGCGAGACGGTCCGCAACCTTCAGGCGTTCTTCTGGAACGAGGTCTGCGACTGGTACGTCGAGGTCACCAAGGCGCGCCTCAAGCTCGACGACGAGCGCCTGCAGGCCCAGCGCAACCTCATCTTTGTGCTCGACACGAGCCTGCGCCTCATGCATCCGCTCATGCCCTTCGTGACCGAGAAGATCTGGGACGCCATGCCCGCGAGCTGGCTCGATGTTGACCCCGCAACGGGCGAGGCGGAGCGTGCCGAGGCCCTTATGGTGGCCGCGTGGCCCGAGCCCGAGGCGTACGCGCAGTGGATCGACGAGCCCGCCGAGCGCGCCTTCGAGCTCATGCGCGCGGTGGTGACCGACGTGCGCTCCACGCGCGCCCGCTACCGCATCAGCCCCAAGGAACAGCTGCGCGTGGTCGTGTGCGCTCACAGCGCCGACGCCGCCAGCGCCATCGGCCAGATGAGCGGTTTTGCGGCGAGCCTCGCCAACGCGTCGTCGGTCGAGGTCGGTCTTGACCTCGAGAAGCCCGAGGGCTCCATCGCCCTGGCCGGCCCCGATTTTGACGCCTTTATCGTCGTGGGCGACCTGGTTGACTTCGCCGCCGAGCGCACGCGCATCGAGAAGGCCATCAAGAAGGCCGAGAAGGAGCTTGCGGGCGCCGAGCGCACGCTCGCCAACCCCGGCTTCGTGGCCAAGGCCGCGCCCGAGGTGGTTGAGGCCAAGCGCGAGCGCGCCGCCGATCTCAAGGCCGAGCTCGACGCGCTTACGGCTCAGCTGGCAGACTTCGCATAATAGCGCGTTAGCTTGCAAGCCGGTTCGCAACAACAGCAACCAACAGCGGAGGCGCCGTGTGGCGCCTCCTTTTTCTTGGCTTGGCGCGGCCGAGTGCTAGACTGTTGGGGTTTGATTTGCTCTGGATCACATGAAACGTAGGAGCTGAGTTGCATGGATACTGCCGTCCAGAATCAGCCGGACAACGGGAGCGTGCGCAAGCCGTGGGAGCCGCCGTTCGCGGTGCCTTGCTTGAGTTACGAGGAGGCGCTGGCAATAGCCTCCGACACCGGCTTCATGGGAAGCACCGAGGGACCGCTGCTCGAGGTGGTCGTGGCGCTTCTCGACGAGCTCGGAAGGCCGGACCGCGCCTATGACTGCATTCAGGTTGCCGGTACCAACGGCAAGAGCTCCACGGTGCGCTTTTTGGTGGGCATTCTGCGCGGCGAGGGCAAGCGCACGATGCTCTATACGAGTCCGCAGCTTGTGCGCTTTAACGAGCGCATCGAGATCGGCGGGGCTCCGGTCGGCGACGACTGCTTTGCCTGGGGCGTTGCCGCTGCCGGCGAGGCCGGACGCCGTGTTAACGAGCGTCGCGCTGCAGTGGGGGAGGAGCCCTACACTATCAGCGCCTTCGACGTGCTGACGGTTGCGGCGCTTGCTATAGCGGCGCGGGAGCGCGTTGACGTCTCGGTGCTCGAGGTGGGTCTCGGCGGGCGCTGGGACGCAACGAGCGCAACCGATCCGTGCGTGGTGGGCATCACCGGCATCGGTCTCGACCACATGAAGATCCTCGGCAACACGCTCGCCGAGATCGCCGCCGAGAAGGCCGCTGTTATCAAGCCGGGCAGGCGCGTGGTGCTCGGCGAAGGTACGCGCGAGCCGAGCGTCTCGGCCGTCATGCGCGCGCAGTGCGCCCGGGCAGGCGCGGAGCCGGTTCTGAGCAACCACCGCATCCTGCATCGTCCCGCGTACCTGGGCGACGCCCTGCGCTTCTCGACCGAGACGCGCCGCGCCCATTACGAGGCGGCTCTTCGCAAACCCGCCTACCAGGCCCAGAACGCCGCCTGCGCCATCCAGCTTGCCGAGGAGTACCTGGCGCGTCCGCTCAACGCCGTCGCCCTGCGCACGAGCCTGGCCTCGACGCCCACGCCCGGTCGCTTTGACGTGCTGCGCACCGATCCGCTGGCCCTTATCGACGCGTGTCACAACCCGCAGTCAGTCGAGACCTTCGTGGGATGCCTCGACGAGATCAGCCCCTCTGTGAGCGAGCGTCCGACGCTTCTCTTTGCCGTGCTCGCCGACAAAGACGGTGCAGGTATCGCGCACATTCTGGCGCCGGCGTTTCCGCGCGTGGTTGTAGCGCAGACCGCGGCTGCCCGCGCGCTTCCCGCAGAGGAGGCTGCCGAGCTCATGCGCGCCGAAGGGGTCGAGCCCGCCGCCGTATATGGTTCCGTTGAGGATGCCGTGCGCGCGCTCACCGCGGCGGGGGAGCCGTTTGTTGCCTGTGGTACCATCACGCTGGCCGGCGAGGTGGCCGGTCTTCTCGGCAGATAACGCTTTTCGCGCACGGCGCGCAACGAAGGGGGAGGCCCGTATGGGTCGCTACGATGCGGTGCTTTTTGACATGGACGGCACGCTTATCAACAGCGAGCAGCTCTCGTTCAACTCGTGGCCTAAAACCAACGCGGCGCTCGGCATCAACGTAACACCCGAGCTCGTGCTCTCGTTCACGGGTCTGCCTCGGCCGCGCGTGATCGAGAAGATCCGCGCCGCTCTGGGCGACACCATCGACGCGCCCGGTCGTCCCACGGTCGAGGACGTGCTCGCGCAGCACCTCAAGGACCGTCACGCCGCCTACGAGGAGGCCGACAAGCTGATCAAGGGCGACGACCTGCCCGGTCTTCTCGACCGCATTGCCGGGGCCGGCATCGAGCGCGCCGTGGCGTCTTCATCCGAGCGCGAGGCCGTTGAGCACGACCTGGCCCTCGCGGGCATCCTCGACAAGTTCTCGGAGTTCGTCTGCGGTCGCGAGGTCAAGCGCGGCAAGCCCAACCCCGACATCTACCTGGTGGCGGCAAGCAAGCTCGGCGTGGCACCCGAGCGCTGCCTGGTGGTGGAGGACTCGCCGCACGGCGTGCGCGCCGGTCATGCCGCCGGCATGGATGTGGTTCTTATCCCCGACATCACGCCGATCGACGACGAGGTTCGCGCGCTCTGCATCGCCGTTTACGACAAGATCGACCAGATTGCCGAGCTCGTGTTTGCCTAAAGATTACGCAGCCGCACGGTTGTACCGCAAGATTACGCAACGATGCGGCTTGCTGCGTAATCTGCGGGCTGGGTGCCAGCAAGGGGATAAGCGCGGCAGTCTGAGAAGCGCTGCCAGGCGAGAGGCGCGATACGGTGGGACGCGCGGTGCGACGACCTCGGTAAGAAAAACGGCCGATCGCGAAGATCGGCCGTTTGCGTAACGGAATTGCTGCAGGCAGCGCTAGCCGATGATGCGGTAGCTGATGGTGCCCACGCCAGCGGCGACGAAGCCGGGGAGGGAGCGCGCAACGGCAGGCTGCAGGTCCATGATGCGGCCGTGCACGTAGGGGCCGCGGTCGTTGACCACTGCCACAACCGTGGCGCCGCCGTAGCTGATCTCGACTTTGGTGCCGAGCGGGACGTTGAGCATGGCCACGCCCATGGAGGACTCGGTCACGATGTCGCCGCTCGCGGTCATGCCGCCCATGAAGCCGTCGCCGATGCCGTAGTAGGAGGCAACGCCGGTCATCCAGCCGCTGGAAGAGCTTGAGTCGCTCGAGTCGTTGGAGCTCGTGTCGCTCGGCTGCGAGGGTTGCTGCTGCTCGGGCTCATCGTTTTGAGCAGGCTTCTGCTGCGTCTGCTCGTTGCTGGTCTTGTCGGAGCTCGGTTTCTGGGCGGAGGTGCTCGTCTCGGTCGACTCGGCCTTGGAGGCGGTCAGGCCGGGGCGCTCGTCTTCGGCGGAGGTGCTGGAAGCCTGCTCGGCCTCCTTGGCGGCGTCGCTCTGCGCCTGGAGGGCGGCGGCTGCCTCGGCAATGGCCTTGGCCTCGGCGGCGTTCTCGCTGTCGACCTGGCTCTGGGCTGCATCGGCGGCGGTCTGCGCCTTCTCGAGGGCGGCGGAGGCCTTGTCCTTCTCGGCGTCGGCGTCGTCGAGGGCGGTGTGGAGATCGTCCATCTTGGCGCTCAGGTCATCCTCGACGGCCTTGAGCTCGTTGAGCTCGTCGGTGTGCTTGTCCTGGATGAGGGAGAGGTACTTGGTCGACGTCAGGAAGTCCTCGAGCGAGGTGGAGTTCATGAGCATCGAGATGATGTTGGGGGAGTCGCACTGCATCTTGTAGAGGTCGCTGGCGGCCTCGGCGGCGCGGGAGCGCTGCTCGGGAAGGACCTCCTCCTCAATGCGCAGGATCTCGTTCGAGGTGTCGTCGATCTTGTCGTTGAGCTCGTCGACTTTGCTCATGGAATCCTCGAACGTCTTGCTCGCGTCCTCGACCTGCTCCTTGGCCTTCGCGAGATTGGACTCCGAGGCTTCCGTGGCGGCGAACGCCGAGGCGGGGAAAACCGTGGCAACGCTGCCGCAGACCAGCGCGGCGCTAAGGCCGGCGGTGCAGGCAATGCGGGCGATCGCCTTGAAGGGCACGCGAGAAGCGCGCGACTGGGGAACGAGCATGACACCATCCAATCGATGACTGTAATTCTCCATCAGTATACGAATTAAAGCTTCAGGTTCAACTTGAAGGTTTATGTTCAACCGAAATGCCAGGAATCCCACACAAGATAGGGGTTCTGTGGCACGAAAACCTCATAACTTGTTCGCCCCGCGCCCGTGTCTCGCGGAGCGGGGAATGCTGTGACCTGCTTGCGTTGGCCTTCTGTGGGCGTGGGCTCGGGATCGCCTCGGTCTCGTGAAGGTCGTCCCCGTGGAAGGTGCTCCTCATCGGGCGCGCTCGGGTACAATGCGGGTAGCGAAAGCGCCAAGGGCAGACAGGCAGGCGCTTTGCCCAGGCGGGTGCGTTGGCGCTGCGGTATTCGCGGAGGGCTGATCCACCGTTCGGCGCAAAGAGGGGGCACGGCATGACCATTAAAGAAATCGCGCAGATCGCGGGCGTTTCGAGCGCCGCCGTGTCGCGCTACCTCAACGGCGGCTACGTGAGCGAGGAGAAGCGCAGGCGCATCCGCGAGGTTATCGAGAAGACCGGGTACGTGCCGTCCGCCCAAGCGCGCGCCCTGCGCACCAAGCAGGGCAGGCTCGTGGGGGTCGTCGTGCCCAAGATCAGCTCCGAGTCGATCGCGCGCGTGGTAGCCGGCGTGAGCCAGGTGCTCGGCGCGCGCGGCTACCAGATGCTGCTTGCCGACACCGACAACAGCCCGGTCAAAGAGCTCGAGTATCTCGAGCTGTTCGCAAACTACCCGGTTGACGGGATCATTCTCGCCGGCACGGTTATGACGCCGAAGCATCATGTGTTCTTGAGCGAGACCAAGGTGCCCTGCGTGGTCGTGGGCCAGCAGGTTGAGGAGACGAGCTGCGTCTACCATGACGACTACGGCGCGGGTTGCGCCATGGGGCGGCTGCTGGCGGGCTTGTTGCCCGAAGGCGCCGACATTGGGTACGTGGGCGTTACCCGCGACGACGCCTCGGCGGGCGCGGCGCGCGAAGACGGCGTGGCCGCGGGTCTTGCCGCTGCGGGGCGCACGCTGAAACGCGACCTTGTGGAGCGGGGGGCGTTTTCAGTGGGAGCGGGGCGGCGCGGCGCGCGCGCCCTTATCGCACGCTGCCCCGAGATCCGCATCATCGCCTGCGCGACCGACACCATTGCCGCCGGCGCCATCGAGGCGATCAACGAGCTCGCGGCGGAGGCTCAGGTTGCGGAAGTGCCCTTCGACCCGCCGCTCGTGAGCGGCTTTGGCGACAACGAGCTTCTCCGCGCGGTCACCGGAGGTGTGCCGACCGTGCATTTTGGCTACCTTACGAGCGGCATCAAGGCGGCTGAGCTTCTGTTGGATGTTGTTGCGGGCAAAACGGCCGCCCCGTCGCGCATCAAGCTCGGCTACGAGCTTGGCGGGGCGTAGGGCGCAGGTCCTTGCGCGGTGTGCATGCTGAAGGACGAGGCCTGTCCCGTGCCGATTTGGGCGCATACCGCGTTTTGCGAGACCGGTTTGACAAATGCGTTGCTCGGCAGTTCTCGTACATTTACTGATCGCAGTTCATAAAGGCTTGACAGGCGCGGTGCTTCGCGACAACATGTAAACGATTACATATGTAAGCGGTTTCACATTATGTTTCGACTGTTGTCTGGGGCTCGCGCCTGCGTCTCTCTTGCCTGCCACCACCTTTCCCACAACCGAGAGAGGCGCAGGCGCGAGCTTCGAGACCCGACTGCCCGCCGCCCGTGCGTCATGGCTTGCAGGCGCTGCGCGCGGCCATGCTGCCCGTCGTTTTGCCACCCAGGAAAGGACTGTCATGAACGCTACTGCCAAGGACCTTGTCAAGCTCACGAAGATGGTCGAGGAGCGGGCAAAGGCCGAGCGCGCGGCAGACCCCGATCCGTACCGCCTGCGTTTTCATGTGCAGCCGCCCACTGGATGGCTCAACGACCCCAACGGCCTGTGCGAGAAAGACGGCGTCTTTCACGCGTACTTCCAGTACGCGCCCTTCGGCGCCGATGGCGGCCTCAAGCTCTGGGGGCATGCGCGCAGCCGCGACCTTCTCGCCTGGGACTACGACGAGGGGCCGGCGCTCGTGCCCGACCACCCCTTTGAGGTCACGGGCGCCTATTCGGGTTCGGCGCTTGTGGACGACGGGGCTCTCGAGTTCTTCTATACCGGCAACGTCAAGCGCGAGGACGGCGACGATTTTGACTACGTGACCTCGGGCCGCGAGGGCAACACCGTTTACGCGCGCGCGACCGACCCGACAGGCTCCTGGATCGCCGAGAAGCGCCTGGTTATGACGGGCGCCGACTACCCTGCAGACTGCACCTGTCATGTGCGCGATCCCAAGGTTTGGAAGCTCTCCGGCGCTGCCGCCGTGCGCGCTGCCGCCGTCGGAGTCGGCCCGTACCTTATGGTCCAGGGAGCGCGCCGGCGGGGAAGCCTGCCCGAGACTCAGGACAACGGCGGCGATACGGGCGAGATCCTGCTCTTCTCGTCCGCCGACAAGCGCAACTGGCGCCTGGTGCGTCGTCTGAGCACGGCGGAGCGCTTTGGCTATATGTGGGAGTGCCCAGACTGCTTTGTTCTGGAGCCCGCGCAGGGAGGGGATGCCGTGACGGTGCTCTCGCTTTCGCCTCAGGGGCTTACGGGCGCCCCGTACGACGAGCTCAACCAGTACCAGTCCGGCTACTTTACGGACACGGCGGACGTGTGGGACGCGTCGTGCGCGATCGATCCGGCGGCGTTTGCGCTCTGGGACTGGGGTTTTGACTACTACGCGCCGCAGAGCTTCCGCGCCGAGGACGGCCGCCGCATCGTCATTGCGTGGATGGGCATGCCCGACGAGCCCGCGTACGGTAACGATGCCACGGTGGAGCGCGGCTGGCAGCACTGCATGACGCTGCCGCGTGAGGTGGTGCTCTGCAGCGACGGGCGCATCGCAACGCCGCCCGTGCGCGAGCTTGCTAGCCTGCGCGGCACCGCGTACGCCGGCGCCGAGAGCTTTGCCGTGGCGGGGGAGTGCGCCCGTTGCTTCGATCTCGAGGTCTCCCCGAGCGACGAGGGTGCGCCGCTCGGCTCGTTTTGCGCAACGATCGCCGGCGAGCTCGAGCTTGCCTACGACGCGGGCGCGGGCGTGTTCTCGATGAGCTTCAATGATGCCGGTCGTGTCGCGGTGGGCGGCGGGCGCGGCGTGCGCCGGGCGCCGGTTGCAGAGCTTAAGTGCGTGCGCGTGGTTGCCGACTGCTCAACGGTGGAGGTTTTTGCAAACGGCGGCGAGGTATGCTTCTCCACGCGGTACTACCCGGCGTCGCCGTCGGTCGACGTCGACGCTCCCGGCGCCGAGATCCGCTTCTGGGAGCTCGAAGCGTAGGTTATTGCCGATGTGCTTTGCGGCGCCGCCCTCCGGAGACGGGGTGCGGCGCCGTTTTTTGCGTGGCTCGGCACGTAAAACTCAGATGATTGCGTTTTAAGCCTCCCGTGCGAAGTATCGCCTTCACACGGGCGCCGGCGAGCTGGGGTTTTGTGCGGCGCGTACGGCGGCATACCTGACGCCACGCCTCTAAAACGCAATCATCTGACTTTTACTTTGCTGCGGGAGCTCGATTTCGCGCTCGGGCTTGCCGAAACCCGGCTCCGGGGGGCGAGGCGCCGCCCGTTCAGCGCACGTTGCCCTCGTTCAGGGGGCGCGTGTCAACGTAGGGCAGCGAGGTTCTCAGCCAGGCCATGTTGCCTTTGAAGTCGTGGGCAAAGACCGCGCCAAAAAGCACGTCCAAGGCAAACTGCACCGCGATGTGCGACGCAAACTGCGTGATGCGTATCTGCGGATGTTCGCAGTCGCTTACCGTGAGGTAGCAGCTGAGACGCGGGTGCAGCTTGCAGCCGGCGGCTGTGCTCACGAGGATCACCGGCACTTCTTTGCGCTCGAGCAAGGCAAGAAGCTCGGGGTAGTAGAGCGCCTGCCCCGAGTACGAGATGAGCACCGCAACCTTGCGGGGATCCGAGGCAAGCGCCACACGCATCTGCTGTTCGCCGTCTTCGGGGCAGTGAGCGGCCTTGCCGATCGAGAGCAGCCGGTCGCGGAACATGCCCGCGGCATAGAGGTTGTGCGAGTGCGTGTAGATGTCGACCGAGTCACTCGCGGAGATGAGCTCCGCCGCGCGCGCAAGGTTCTCGTCGTCGAGCAGGCGGCGCGTGTCGGTGACCGCTTCGGCGTAGAGCGATTCGAGGCTGTGGGCAACGTCGTCGGCGCTGCTCTGCTCGTCGAAGGGGAAATTGATGTCGACCTCGCCGTAGGCGCGGGTGCGCAGGGCCGCGGCGCGCGCGACCTCGACCTTGAGCTCTTTGAAGCCTTCGAGGCCGAGCTTCTTGCAGAAGCGGTGGATCGTGGCGATGGAGGTGTGGGTAGCGAGCGCGAGCTCTTTGATGGAGTAGGCGCCGGTGCGTTCGCCGGCGGTCGTCACAAACGTGGCGATCTGCTGCTCGGCCGGGGTGAGGTCGGCGTGTCGTATGGCTGCCTGTAGGTCGCGCGTCATGGCGTCCTCCCGTGCGAGGGTTCGTTCGGAGCGCTCCGCGGCAGCGTGCAAGGGCGTGCTGCGCGGGGCGTGCATGAGCTTGCCACGATTATAGGCGCACCGCCGCGGGTGCGGCTTCCAGCCTTTTCCGCATGCTCGCTCGAAGCGGAAAAGACCTTTCGCCGATGCGGAAAAACTTCGGACGAACAGTGCCCGTTCCGTGGGCAAAAGTAACGATGTAGGAGCTGCACGCCCCCGTGAACGCGGGTGGCGCGCCCGCGTATGCGAAAGGGGAGACCATGTCATTTCCGAAGGGCTTTTTGTGGGGCGGCGCCACGGCGGCCAACCAGTTCGAGGGCGCGTGGGACGTCGACGGCAAGGGCGCGTCGGTCTCGGATCACTGCACCAACGGAACGCACGAGACGCCCAAGCGCGTGACCATCGGCTTCGAGGAGGGCACGCTCTACCCGAGCCACGAGGCCACCGACTTCTACCATCACTACCAAGAGGATATCGCCCTTTATGCCGAGATGGGCTTCAAGACCTTCCGCCTCTCCATCAACTGGACGCGCATCTTCCCCACGGGCATGGAGGACGAGCCCAACGAGGCCGGCCTCGCCTTCTACGACAAGGTCTTCGACGAGTGCAAGAAGTACGGCATTGAGCCGCTCGTCACTATCAGCCACTACGAGATGCCCTACGCCCTCGTCGAGAAGTGCAACGGCTGGGAAGGCCGCGAGTGCATCGGCTACTTCATGAACTACGCCACGTGCATCCTCGACCGCTACCACGACAAGGTCAAGTACTGGCTGACGTTCAACGAGATCAACGTAGGCGTCATGACGGCGGGCGCCATTCTCTCCACCGGCACCATCAAGGGGTACGAGGGCTCGTTCTACGGTGTGCCCGACCGGCCGCAGGAGCGCTTCCAGGCCATGCACCATCAGTTCGTGGCGAGCGCCCAGACCGTTATCTACGCGCACGAGAACTACCCTGACCTCATGATCGGCAACATGATCGCCTTCGGCGGCGCCTATCCGCTGACCCCCAACCCCGACGACGTGCTCCACACGCAGCAGTACATGCAGATGCGCAACTGGTTCTGCGGCGACGTGCAGTGCCGCGGCTACTACCCCGGCTACGCGTGGCGCTACTTCAAGGAGAACGGCATCGAGATCAAGATGGAGGCCGGCGACCTCGAGACCCTCAAGAAGGGCACCGTCGACTTCTACACGTTCAGCTACTACATGACGAGCTGCAGCTCCGCCGACCCGACCAAGGCGCTCGGCGAGGGCAACATGATCACGGGCCTGCCGAACCCCTACCTCAAGGCGTCCGACTGGGGCTGGCAGATCGATCCCAAGGGCCTGCGCTGGGCCTCCAACGAGATCTGGGACCGTTACCAGCTGCCGATGATGGTGGTCGAGAACGGCCTCGGCGCTTTCGACAAGGTCGAGGAGGACGGCTCCATCCACGACTCCTACCGCATCGACTACCTGCGCCAGCACATCGAGCAGATGGGCGAGGCCATCGACGACGGCGTCAACCTCATCGGCTACACCACCTGGGGCTGCACCGACCTCGTCTCGGCCTCCACGGGCGAGATGGCCAAGCGCTACGGCTTCGTCTTCGTCGACAAGTACGACGACGGCACCGGCACGCTCGCCCGCAGCCGCAAGGACTCCTTCTTCTGGTACAAGAAGGTCATCGCCTCCAACGGAGATGACCTCGCGTAGGCCGAGCGGGTTTTGCGAGGCCTGCGCCAGGTCGAGCCTCCAACGGAGATGACCTCGCGTAGGCCGAGCGGGTGTTGCGAGGCCTGCGCCAGGTCGAGCCTCCAACGGGGATGACCTCGCGTAGGCCGAGCGGGTTTTGCGGGGCCTGCGCCAGGTCGAGACGAGCGGCCAAGATCTGGCGCAGCACGCATGGCAGTTTCCGGGCGGCCTTCGGGTCGCCCGTTTCTCGATGAAAGGAGAGGGCGTGGGCAAGTTTCCGGAAGGGTTTCTGTGGGGCGGCGCGACGGCGGCCAACCAGCTCGAGGGCGGCTACCTCGAGGACGGCAAGGGGCTCTCGGTTCCCGACATGATCAAGGGCGGCACGGTGAGCACGCCGCGCGTCATCACCTCCACGGTGCACGAGGGCGAGTACTACCCGAGCCACGTGGCGATCGACCACTACCATCGCTGGAAAGAGGACATCGCGCTCTTTGCCGAGATGGGCTTTACCTGCTACCGCCTGTCCATCAACTGGGGGCGCATCTTCCCCAACGGAGACGACGCGGAGCCCAACCAGGCGGGCATCGAATTCTACCGCGGCATCTTCGAGGAGTGCCGGGCGCACGGCATCGAGCCGCTCGTGACGCTCTCGCACTACGAGCTTCCGTACCATCTCGCCAAGGAGTACGGTGGCTGGATCAACCGCAAGCTCATCGATCTCTTCGTGCGCTATGCCGAGCTCTGCTTTACCGAGTACCGGGGCCTGGTCAAGCTCTGGCTCACGTTCAACGAGATCAACTGCCTGTGCGCGCCTTTCGGCAACGTCATGGGCGGCGGCATCCTACCTCCCGGCGACAACGTGCCGCTTGCCTACGGCGACCCGCACGCCATGGCGTGGGACGACCCCTCCAAGCGCTATCAGGCGCTGCACCACCAGTTCGTGGCGAGCGCGCTCGCCGTGCAGGCGGCGCACCGCATCGACCCCGCGAACAAGGTCGGCTGCATGATCGCGAGCCGCGCCGTGTACCCCTACTGCTGCCGGCCAGAGGACGTGCTTCTCGCCCAAGACACGGTGCGCATGGCGACCTACTACTGCGGTGACGTGCATGTGCGTGGCGCCTATCCGCGCTGGGCTCCGCGCTTTTGGCGCGACCACGGCATCGAGTTCGTGCGCGAGCCCGGCGACGACGCCGTTCTGGCGGCGGGTCCGGTGGACTTCTTCTCGTTCAGCTATTACAAGAGCTCCACGGTCACGACCGATCCTAGCGTGCCCATTGCGGGCGGCAACGTGTTTTACGACGATGCCAAGAATCCCTACCTCGAGGTTTCGGACTGGGGGTGGGCCATTGACCCCAAGGGCCTGCGCTGGCTGCTCAACGAGCTCTCCGACCGCTACCAGTGCCCGCTCATGGTGGTCGAGAACGGCCTCGGCGCGGCCGATACGGTGGAGAAAGACGGCTCCATTCACGACCCGTACCGCATCGACTACCTGCGCGACCACATCGAGCAGATGGCCGAGGCCATTGACGACGGCGTGGACCTCATGGGCTACACCATGTGGGGCCCTATCGACCTCGTATCGGCGGGAACCGGCGAGATGAAGAAGCGCTACGGCTTCATCTACGTCGACAAGAACAACGACGGCACCGGTGACCTGCACCGCGCCCGCAAGGACAGCTTCTACTGGTACAAGAAAGTAATCGCATCAAACGGCGAGGAGCTGGGTTAACGGACCTGCGGGGCCTTCCAGGGCACCCCATCTTGGCCCTCATTCGTCGGGCATGACCGTGAAGGTCTATGCCCTCCTCTTTCGGGCCAACCTGGGGCACCCTGAAAGCCCCGACATCGGGTCGGGCCCTCCTCGTTCAAGCCGATCTGGGGCACTGCAGAAACCCGGGCGCTTGGCAGGAGGGTGCAGTGGCATCTGGTCGGGTGCTCCTCTTTCGCGCCGATCTGCCCCACTGCGAAAGGCCCGGTACCCGGCAGGGGAGGGCTCCTTTTTGCTTCTCCTATCCATTGTGGCAAATCGGTGTTCGGTGGACGCGTTCTCAAAAGGCGTATAAAATGCAGGGGTCGGTTGCTGCTGATAATTTGCTGAATAGTGTCTGGAAGGTGCGTTTATGGCTTCCCTTATGCAAGAGCTCATGTCCCCGGAGCTCATGGCCGTCATCTATGTTTTTGTCGGCTTTATCGTCGCGCTCTACATTCTGTCGGTGATCTACACCTTCATCGACGCCAAGCGCCGCGGCGCCGATCCGTTCTGGATCTGGGGTATCGTCTCGCTCATCCCGTTCGTCGGCCTTCTCGTGTACGTGGTGCTCCGCCCCACGTCCTACCTTGCCGACCGCGAGGAGCAGATGCTCGACATGGCGCTGCGCGAGCACCAGCTCAACGAGTACGGCTCTTGCCCCAACTGCGGTACCACGATCGAGAAGGACTTCGTGGTCTGCCCGGTCTGCAACACGCAGGTTCGCAACGTCTGCCCGAGCTGCCACCGTCCGCTCGACGCCAATTGGAAGGTTTGCCCGTACTGCCGCACCCATATCCAGTAGCCGCGCGTCTCGCCGCCTGTTGCACCGGCGTCCCAACGTGCCTTGTAAGAGCCCTTCGCCTGTCGGCGGAGGGCTCGTTTGTTTCCGTCGCGCGTCGCTGCTATGAATCTGGGGTGTGGGCGGGCGCTCGGCTCGCGCCTGCGCTAGACCGCCGCGCTGTTGCGTGGTAAAACTAACCTACCTGCTTACGGAAGGGATTCACAGAACATGCGGCGTTTGGTTGCGCACATCGCTCGAACGCAGACTCTTTAGGCGTCTGTCCTATCGTCATGGTCCGCAACGGGCCCGAGACAGGCGCCATGTATCGCTCGTCGCCTTGGGCGCACGGGCTTTTTTCTTGCGATTCCCCCACCTAGAGGAAGAGGTTCCCCATGAAGGCACTGTACAACGACGGCCATGTTGCCGATCTTCCGGCTGACGAGGTGACCCACGTCGTTCGCCATTCCGCCGCGCACATCATGGCCCAGGCCATCAAGCGCCTGTATCCCGAGGCCGACTTTGCCTACGGTCCCGCCACCGACAACGGCTTCTACTACGACGTCGACCTGGGTGATAAGACGCTCTCCGAGGACGACCTGCCCGCCATCGAGGCCGAGATGAAGAAGATCGTGAAGGAGAACCTCAAGTTCACTGTCTTCGAGCTGCCCCGCGAGGAGGCCATCGCCCTCATGGAGGAGCGCGGCGAGAAGTACAAGGTCGAGCACATCGGCGACCTTGACCCCGACGCGCGCATCACGTTCTTCCAGCAGGGCGAGTACATCGACATGTGCGTGGGCCCGCACATCACCTACACCACGGCCCTCAAGGCCTTCAAGCTCACGGGCGTCTCCGGCGCCTACTGGAAGGCTGACAAGAACAACAAGATGCTCGTCCGCGTCAACGGCACCGCGTTCGCCACGAAGGCCGAGCTCGACGAGCACCTGCGCATGCTCGAGGAGGCCAAAAAGCGCGACCACCGCAAGATCGGCCGCGAGATGGACCTGTTCATGATGCGCGACGAGGCCCCGGGCTTCCCGTTCTTCCTGCCCAACGGCATGATCCTGAAGAACGAGCTTCTCGACTACTGGCGCGAGATTCACCATGCCGCCGGCTACGTCGAGATCTCCACGCCGCTCATCATGAACAAGCAGCTCTGGAAGACCTCCGGCCACTGGGACCACTACAAGGACAACATGTACTCCACCGTGATCGACGACGAGGAGTATTGCATCAAGCCCATGAACTGCCCGGGCGGCGTGCTCGTGTACAAGAACCGTCCGCACAGCTACCGCGAGCTGCCCATCCGCGCCGGCGAGATCGGCCTGGTGCACCGCCACGAGCTGCGCGGCGCTCTCCACGGCCTCTTCCGCGTGCGCTGCTTCAACCAGGACGACGCCCATCTCTTCGTGCGCCCGGACCAGCTCACCGACGAGATCGTGGGCGTGGTGAACCTCATCGACTCCGTGTACGAGAAGTTCGGCTTCACCTACCACCTCGAGCTCTCCACCCGCCCCGAGGACTCCATGGGCTCCGACGAGGATTGGGCCGCCGCCGAGGCCGGCCTGCGCGAGGCGCTCGACCGTCTGGGCAAGGACTACGTCATCAACGAGGGCGACGGCGCCTTCTACGGTCCCAAGATCGACTTCCACCTGGAGGACTCGCTCGGTCGCACCTGGCAGTGCGGCACCGTGCAGCTCGACTTCCAGATGCCGCTCAACTTTGACCTCGAGTACACGGACGCCGACGGCTCCAAGAAGCGTCCGATCATGCTGCACCGCGTGTGCTTTGGCTCCATCGAGCGCTTCATCGGCATCCTGATCGAGCACTTTGCCGGCAAGTTCCCCACCTGGCTTGCGCCCTGCCAGGTCAAGGTTCTGCCCGTCTCGGAGAAGAGCCGCGACTACGCGCGCAGCGTTACCGAGCGCCTGGAGGCCGCCGGCATCCGCGCCGTCCTCGACGAGCGCGACGAGAAGATCGGCTACAAGATTCGCGAGGCTCGCAACATCGACCGTCCGCCATACATGTTCATCATCGGCGAGAAGGAGGTCGAGGCCGGCAACGTGTCGGTCCGCGACCGCTCCAACGAGACGGTGACGCGCGACCTCGACGAGTTCATCGCCGACATCACCGCCGAGATCAAGGAGCGCCGCGGCTAAGGTCGCCCCGTGCTTCTCGGCCATTATGGCCCGTGCTTCTCCATAGACTGGATCAACGGACGCCTCTCCTTGGGGCGTCCGTTTTTTTGTTCCGGCTGACCCTGCCAAACAACGCTGTTAACAGCGCTTTTTGTCCACCCCTATCTACCAGGTAAAACAATACAAACCTGCAGGTAGACACCTTTTTGATCCCCATGCCAAAATCCGCCGTTAACAGCGTTTTTTGGCTGGGGGGCGATCGTGTGACGGGTGCACAGTTGGGTATCCTTGTGGACAGTGGACGAGAACAACACATTCCGACGAGAGGAGAGGCTCGTGTCAGTGCTTCCGAAAGGGTTTTTGTGGGGCAACTCGGTTTCGAGCATGCAGTACGACGGCGCCCAGCACCAGGGCGGCAAGGGGCCGAGCGTGTACGAGCACAAGCAGGGCGCGTGGGAGGAGGCCGTGGACGGCTACCATCGTTTCCGCGAGGACAACGAGCTCATGGCCGAGATGGGCATGAACTGCTACCGTTTTCAGACCTCGTGGTCGCGCGTTATCCCTGCGGGCGAGGGCGCGGTCAACGAGGAGGGCCTGGCCTACTACGAGGCGCTCGCCGACGATCTCATCGCCAACGGCATCGCGCCCATGGTGTGCCTGTATCACTTCGACATGCCGCTTGCGCTGGCCGAGAAGTTCGGCGGCTTTGCCTCCAAGCACGTGGTCGACGCCTTTGTGGAGTACGCCAAGGTCGTGATCGACCGCCTGGCGCCCAAGGTCAAGTGGTGGCTCACCTTTAACGAGCAGAACCTGCACGGCCTGCCCATGGGCTTTGACATCTCGGGCGCGCCGATCCCCGAGAACCCGGCCGACCCCGCCAGCGAGGCCAAGGTACTGCAGCTCGGTCACAACGTGATGGTCGCCCATGCCCGCGTGTGCAACTACCTGCACGAGAACTACCCCGACTGCAAGATCGGCGGCATGTGCGCCTTCACGCCCATCTACCCGGCAACCCCTGCGCCCGCCGACGTGCTGCTCGCCACCCAGGCCGAGCGCTTCTGCGACTGGCTCGTGCTCGACGTGTGCGCCACCGGGCGGTACCCGGCGTACTACACGGCCTACCTGCGCAGCCGCGGCATCGAGCTCGACATGACCGCCGACGAGCTCGCCGACATCGCGCGCATGAAGAACGACTTCGCCTCCCTGAGCTACTATCGCTCGCAGTGCTTCTCGGCCGACGGCGTTTCTGCCGACACGCCCGCCTGTGTGCTGGGCGATGCGGGCCATGTAAAGAACCCGCTGGTCGAGGCCAACGAGTGGGGCTGGGAGATCGACCCGCTCGGGTATCGCCGCACGCTCTCCGAGATCTACGAGCGCACGGGCCTGCCGGTCTTCTCGCTTGAGAACGGCATCGGCTGGCGCGAGGAGCTGCCCGCCGACGGTTCGATGATCGACGACGAGTACCGCATCAGCTACCACCGCGACCACATCAAGGCCATGAGGGACGCGGTCGAGAAGGACGGCGCCCGGGTGATCGGCTACCTCGGTTGGGGCCTTATCGACATCCCGTCTTCGAGCGGCGATATCGAAAAGCGCTACGGCGCGGTGTACGTTGACTACGCCGCCGAGGGCGAGGGTCATCTTGCGCGCACGCCCAAGAAGAGCTTCGCGTGGTTCAAGCGCGCCTTCGAGTCCAACGGAGAGGACCTGGCGTAGGCGGGCCTGTGCCACGAGCCCTGTGATTGCGAGAAGAGCGCCGCGCGGACTGCCGCATCCCGAGCTGCTATAATGGGCAAACTCAAACGTCCTTATTGCCGGAGCGTCTGACAGGGGAGGGATCGCGGTGCAGAAGGAGCTCGAGGCGCGGTATGCCGCCGCATGCTCGGCGCGTTGCGCGATCTTTATCAGGGCACGCCATGTGCCCGACGCCCTGGCTGTGCTGGGCCTCGTGGGTCCCAGCGACCGACTCGTGGTCTATGCCGACGACTTTGCGCAGGCGTTTTTGGAGAGATTCCCCCGGGAGTCTCTCTTTTTTGTTGCCGACCCGAGCCCGGAGGCGTTTGCGGCTGCAACGCGCCCTGAGGCCGATGGCGGCGTGCCCTCTACCGGGCGCACGTTCTGGCTGGTAAACAGCATCGGCGGCGTAGGGTTGCGCGTACCCGACCTGCGGGCGCTGAGCGCCGCGGCGCGCGCAGCCGGCGCGCTGCTTCTCGTCGACAACACCGTGCCGTCGCACGTGGGGTGCGCTCCGCTCGAGCTCGGCGCCCACGTTGCCTTCGAGGCGCTTGACCGGGTAGGGGCGGGCGCCATAGCCGAGAAGGTCGTCGCGGTTGCGGTCGCGCGGTCGCACGGGAGCCGCAAGCGCCTGCCGGACCCTCTGGCTGACGAGGCGTACGAGCTGCTGCGGGGTGCGCGATCGGATCTTCTTAACAAGGGCGACCTCGAGGCGCTGGCGGCGGGGCTCGACTCGCTGCCCGGGCGCATGCAGGCCCATATGGACCACGCCCGCGCTCTTGCCGAATACCTTTTCTGTCATCCGTCGGTCGCTCGCGTGGCGTATCCCGGCCTCAAGAGCCACCCCGACCATGCCGTGGCCGCCAACGTGCTGAGGCACGGCTGCGGTCCCGCGGTTGACTTTGAGCTGTCGGTTTCCGACACGGCGCGGGCGTTTCTCGAGCGCTGTTCGTGCGCTCATCGGGATGCCCCGGCGGGCGGGCGCGCTACGCGCATGAGCGCGCTTCTCGGCGACGACGGCCGCTATGTGCGCCTCTTCGCAGGTGTTGACGACCCGCTTGCCATTGTCGACAGCCTCGACCAGGCCCTCAGGCTCTTCTGCAACCCTCCTGAGCCATGAGACGCGGCTGGTGGTGCGCCGCCGCCTTGCCGTATGACACGTTTCGCAGAGGTCCTGCACGGGAGGGTGTTATGAGCCTTGCTGTTTCTTTCGCCGATGTCGCGCAGAGCGTTGCGCTCGGCGTCGCGCTCGCCATGGACGCTATGGCGGTCACGCTTTCTAACACGCTGTGCGAGCCCGACATGCCGCGCTCCAAGAAGTACGCCATGCCGGTGCTCTTCGCACTGTTTCAGATGGGCATGCCCATCGCGGGCTTCTTAGGCGGCATGCTCGTCGCCCCGCTCATCGAGGCCTACGCCGGCATCGTCTCGTTTGCGATTCTCGCCTTCGTGGGCGGCAAGATGCTCGTCGAGGCCGTGCGCGAGCTGCGCGAGCCCGAGGCATGCGCGCCGACGCGCCTTACCTGGGGCGAGCTTGCCATGGAAAGCGTGGCAACGTCGATCGACGCGTTTGTAGTGGGCGTGTCGCTCGCCGCGTCGGGGGCCAATATCGCGCTCTACGGCGGCATGATCGGCATCACGACGTTTGCCTGCTGCCTGTTTGTGCTGCAGCTCGGCAAGCGCCTGGGCGAGCGGTTCGGAGCCCACGCGCAGGTTGCCGGCGGCGTCGTTCTCGTTCTCATCGGGCTCAAGGCGCTTCTGGGTTAGAGCATCGAGCTTGGGGCACGGTCGGCACAGGCGCCGGGCGAGAAGCGCCCTTGACACCCCGCCCTGCTGGTCTAGGCGCTTATCGTGCCCAGGCCGTCATAGAAGAAGAGGTCGTCTTCTGGGGTGTAGTCGGGATACGCCTCTTCTTCGAGGTGCTCGGTGCCGTTCTCGACGGTGTAGTAGGTTTCGATGCCCACGAGCACGAGCGCCGCGAGCCCCGCAAAGACGAGGGTTACGACGATGAGCACGGCCGCGGTTATGATGTAGGCCGTCTTAGACGAGTTTGTTTGGCAGGCGGTCGAGGCGCTGGCGCTTTCGATCACGGGCGGCTCAGGCACGGCGGGAATGATGTGCTGCTCGGTCATGGGTCCCTCTCGAGGTTGGCTGCATCCATTATAAGCGGAGCAAGGCGCTTCCCGCACGCCGCCCGTGCCGGCGCGCGGTGCGAACGCGTTGCGGACACGGCTTGCCGGGCATCTTGCCCGGCTGCGGCGGCGCGCCCGCTTTCGGGGTATAACAAAGAGAACGCTACGCCCATCTACCGATTGCGAGGCGCTCATGACCTCTGACGCATCCTCGGCGGCAGCCGTTCCGTTTGCCGCCTCCTCCGTTTCTCCGTCCCAAAAAGATGCTCGCGCCGGCGTCCGGCACGTGCCCTGTGCCGTGCTTGCGCGCGTGGACGAGCCCGCCGCGCTCCCGCTCGACGCCGTGCGCTTGGAGCACGCGTACGCCGACCGCGCCCGGGCGCTCGGCGGCGACCTCGCCTCGCGCGAGCGGGCGCACGCCTACCTTGCCGGGTCGCGGTCGCTCTATCACGGTGACGTCATGCCGTGGGCTTTCGTGCCCAAGGTCTTCTCGCACCGCGACGCGGGCTACTTAGCGTGGATCGCCGAGACCATGGGCACCATCATGGAGAAGCTCACGGCGCGCTACGTGGCGGACCCCGGCCTGCGCGCGCGTTTTGGCTTTGACGAGGACGTGGAGCGCGCCACGCTCGTGCCCATCCCGTACGAGGTGCAGATCCCTATTGCCCGCGTTGACATCTTCCTCAACGAGGAGACGGGCGACTTCATGTTCTGCGAGCTCAACACCGACGGATCTGCGGGCATGCTCAACACGGCCGAGATTTCGCGCGCCGCAGCCATGACCGAGACGGCGCGCACCTTTGCGCCCGCCTCTGAGCTCGAGGTCTTTGACGTGATGGGCGCGTGCGCCGATGCGCTTCTCGGCTGCTACGCCGAGATGCCGGGGGCCGTGGAGAGCCCCGTCATCGCCGTGGTCGATTACGCTGAGAGCATCTCGGGCGACGAGATCGACGAGTTCATCGAGCTCATGGCCGAGCGCGGCATCGCGATGCGCTTCACCGACATCCGCGACCTGACCTACGAGGCCGGCGTGCTCGCCGACGCGCAGGGGCCCATCGACTGCGTATGGCGCCGCGTGGTCATCAGCGAGATGCTCGAGAAGCCCTGCCCGGGCGCCGACGCGTTTATGCGTGCGGCGCAGGAAGGGCGGGTGCCCGTTATCGGCAGCTTCCGCACCTGGCCCTGCGCTACCAAGACGGTTTTTGCCATTCTGCACGACCCGGTGGCCGAGACCTTCCTCACGCCTGAGGAGGTGGCCTACGTCAAACGGCACGTCCCTGCGACCTACCTCATGGAGCCCGATGCCGATCTTGCGCGCTTTGCCGAGAAGGACCGCTGGATCGCCAAGCCGCGCGAGGGCTACAACTCGGTGGGCGTGGTGGCCGGCGCCGACTGCACGGAGCAGGAATGGACGCGCGTGCTGGACGAGATGCGCGCCACGGGCGGCATCGTGCAGGCGTACGCCCCGCAGTACCAGACCGAGAACATCCCCGGCGATCCTGCCGCCGGCGCCGACGCGTGGGGCGCCTACGCCAACATGGAGGGACTCTTCCTCTTCAACGGAACCTTTGGCGGCGTCTTCACGCGCTGCGGCCTCGGCGCCACCATCGGCGAGTTTGCGGGGCGGCTCATGATGCCCTGCCTCGTGGTGAGGGAGGGCTGAGACGATGCTCGCGCCGCTTGGCCTGCATGACGTTGCCTTTGCGGTCGTTTGGGGCATCGTGGCGGCAGGCTGCGTGTTCGACCTGCGCGAGCGCATCTTTCCCAATGCGCTCGCCGGGGCGCTGGCGCTTGTCTCCCTCGTGGCGGCGGCGCTCGCGGGCGCGGCGCTCGGCCAGCGTCTCCTCTGGGCAGTCGCGGTTGCCGCGGCTCTGTTTGCGAGCGAGCTTGTCTTCAGGCGCCTCACCGGCAGCTCGGGCCTCGGCATGGGCGACGTCAAGTTTGTCGGCGCCGTCTCGCTGGCCTTTCCCTTCTCGGTGCCGGTGGCCTTTGCGGGCGGCTGCGCGCTTCTCGCCCTGTGGGGCTTGATGAAGAGGCAGAGCGTGCTGCCCGCCATACCGTTCGTGGCGTTTGCGCTCGCGCTCGTTGTTGCCGCTCAGATTGCGAGCGGGTCGAGTCTCGCCGCTGTGGCATGATGGGGGAGACCGCCAGGCCCGGCGTCAGCGGCACCCGGATGCCGGGGCGCGCGTTCTTCGGTGCTTCTCGCACGCGCCGCACCGTTGCGGGGGCCAGGGCGTTGCGTACCTAAGGGAGGTAGCATGGTCGATCTGCCCAACAACCTGTCGCCCGAGCTCACCGCGCGCATGGAGCGCGACCGCGCCCAGGGCTGGAAGAGCCCGTACCGCTGCCGCGACACCGCGGTCGTGCGCCGCGAGGATCGCCCTTCCGACGCTGCGAGCGTGTGGCGCCCCGCCTTTGTGCGCGATACCGAGAAGATCATCCACACTCCCGCGTACAGCCGCTACAACGGCAAGACGCAGGTGTTCTCGTTCCGCAGCAACGACGATCTCTCGCGCCGCGGCCTGCACGTTCAGCTCGTGAGCCGCGTGGCGCGCGACATCGGCTTTGCCCTCGGCCTCAACGGCGACCTTATCGAGGCCATAGCGCTCGGCCACGACCTCGGACACACGCCGTTTGGCCATGCCGGCGAGCGCTGCCTGCACAAGGTCTACCACGAGCGCACGGGGCGGCACTTCAACCACAACGTGCACTCGGTGCGCGTGCTCGAGAAGCTCAACGGCCGCAACATGAGCCTGCAGGTGCTCGACGGCGTGCTCTGCCACAACGGCGAGTACGAGCAGCGGGTCTTCGAGCTCTCGGACCTCGCGGGTTTTGACGAGTTCGACGCTACGGTTGAGGACTGCTACGTGCGCGGCGGGGCGGCCATCAAACATCTGCGGCCGAGTACGCTCGAGGGTTGCGTGGTGCGCATCTCCGACATCATCGCCTATGTGGGGCGCGACCGCCAAGACGCCATCGAGGCGGGGCTCATGGACGGCTCCGAGTTCGACGACGGGCTCGGTGGCGCCTACAACGCCTGGATTCTCTCGCACGCCTCGGTCGACATCATCGAGCACAGCTACGGCAAGGACCGCATCGAGATGAGCGAGGAGCTCTTTGCCGAGCTGCGACGTGCCAAGCGCGAGAACTACGAGAAGATCTACCGCGCGCCGTCGGTGGAGGGGGAGTGCGCCGAGGCGATCGTGCCGGCGTTTAGCCGCATGTACGAGCGGCTGCTCGCCGACCTTCTCGCCGGCGACGAGACGAGCTACATCTTCCGTCACCACATCAAGCGCGTGCGCCGCGCGCTGTCGTACTACGGCAAGGACTATGACTGGCAGAGCGACCCCGACCAAACCGTGGTCGACTACATAGCCAGCATGTCCGACGGCTACTTCATGGAACTCACCGAGCACCTCTTCTCCGAACTCAGCTTCCCGAGAAGGACCTACATCAGGTAAGGGCTGCACGTGGGAAGAGGTGCCTGCGCTCATGTGGTATCTGAGGACGGGGCGGTTGCCGCTATACTGGTAAGCCGAAACGACCTGCGTGCCGCATATGTGCCGGGCGCCTCGTGCGCGGTCCGGTTTGCTTGCGGCTTTGTTGACCTGCGGGATGGGCTGCCCTGCTGCTCTTCTCGCCCGGCGCTTACTTGAGAAACGGACTGCCCATGGACCAGAAGCTCTTCACCTACGATATCGTGGCGGAGGACCCCAAGACGCACGCGCGTGCCGGCGTGCTGCATACGCCGCACGGCGACATCGAGACGCCCATCTTTATGCCGGTGGGCACGCGCGCCACGGTCAAGGGCGTTCCGTGGGAGACGGTCCGCGACCTGGGCGCGCAGATCGTGCTTTCCAACACGTATCACCTGGCCATGCGTCCGGGCGCCGACCTTATCGACGAGATGGGCGGCCTGCACCGCTTCATGAACTGGCACGGGCCGATCCTGACTGACTCCGGCGGGTTCCAGGTGTTCAGCCACAACGATGCGGTCAAGCTCACCGACGACGGCGTGCGCTTTATTGCCACCGACTACGACGGCTCCCACGTGTTCTGGACGCCCGAGGACAACATGGCCATCGCTCAGAAGCTGGGCTCCGATATTTGCATGCAGCTCGACCAGTGCCCCGGCTACCCGGCCACGCGCGCGTACGTGGAGCGTGCGGTGGAGCTGTCGAGCATGTGGGCGGAGCGCTGCTACAAAGCGCATACCCGCCCCGACCAGGCGCTCTTTGGCATCGTGCAGGGCGGCATGCACCTCGACCTGCGTTTGCGCTCGCTCAAGCACCTCGAGGAGTGCGGCGACTTTCCGGGGTACGGTATCGGCGGCTACTCGGTGGGCGAGAGCCACGAGACCATGTTCGAGACGCTCGCGCCGCTGGCGTCCGAATACATGCCGCGGAGCAAGCCGCGCTACCTCATGGGCGTGGGCAACCCCACCACGCTCGTGCGCGGCGTGGCATGCGGTATCGACATGTTCGACTGTGTGCTGCCCACGCGCACGGGGCGCATGGGCACGGCGTTCTCGAGCGAGGGGCGCCTGAACTTCCGCAACGCCAAGTTCGCGCGCGACGACCGTCCGATCGATCCCAAGTGCACCTGCCCGGTGTGCACGGGCGGCTATATGCGCGCGCACATTCGCCATATGGTCACGACCAAGGAGATGCTCGGCGGCATCCTGCTTTCGATGCACAACATCTACTATCTGCTGGACCTCATGAAGCAAGCGCGCGCCGCCATCATCGACGGCACCTACGCCGACTTCGTCGACGCGTGGATGGCAAGCCCCGCCGCGCAGGACTATTAAGCTCATCTGGATGGGGGCGTCGCGGCCGTGCGACGCCCCTTATATGCGACGTTCTCGTCTGCCGCGCACGAGCCCGCCGACCGTGTTCGCCGCACCTGTCGCGCCCTCTGTCCTTGCGCGACCCGTGCCCTGCGAGTTCTGCGCATCTACGAACGCTTGACGCAAGTGCGAACGCATAGAGGCCGATTTTAGCCCGTAAGCGTTCGCGGATGCGTCAAGCGTTCGCGTTTGCGTAGAACACGGGCGGCGGCTCGGGATGCTCCGGCCCAGGCAGCTGGCGGAGCGCGTATGTCAAAGCACTTTGACAAGCACTCTGAGCTGGGTAAACGATGCACGGGACAAAATCGACGGTGCGGCTGCGCCTCGTCCGGGGTAGCCTAGAAGCAGAGAGGCTGCCGGGAGCCGGTGCTTCGGGGAGGCGAGGGTGCCATGGCGAAGGTTATGCTGCTTGGTGCGCGCATACGCGAGCTGCGGCTGCGCGCGGGCCTGTCGCAAAGCGATCTGGCGAAGCTCTGCTACGTGTCGAGGCAAACGGTAAGCAACTGGGAATGCGCCCGCACGCTGCCCGATGTTGAGAGCCTGCCGCTTGTTGCTGAGGCTCTTGACGTCACGATCTCCGAGCTTCTCGGCGAGTCTGCGCCCCTCATCGTCGAACAAGCGGATGCCGATTTAGCGGATCTGGGCCTCTATACGATTCTCAGCTTCGTTTTCGAGACCGTCGCGTATTTCTTTATTCTCGCGCGCATGGGGGACTCCCTGGAAAGTTCAACGGTCATAACAGCGATTACGTTTTCGCTTGTCGGAGCGTCTCTGGCCTTCGCATCGGTGGCGCAGCGGGTGCAGAAGCGTCACAACATCCGCGATTCGATCGCTCTGGCAAGTTTTCTCGAGACTTATTTTGACGAGAAGGTTCTCCGTAAAGACGGGGATCTGGTAGGGGTTCCGCTTGCCCGTTTGGGGCGTCTTGCCGTTCGTCACTGGGGCGCTGCGCAGCTTCTGACGATGGGGTTCACGTGTCTTGCTGCCTGGGCGATTTCCGGAGAGCTCGATGAGCCGGCGGAGTATGTGCTTATCGCAGTAATAATTGCTGCTGCTGCGGCGCTTTGGGAGTTGTATGCTCAGCGACGCCGTCAAGAGGGGCTGGTCAACGAGAAACGCTAGAGCGCCACGCCTGCCGCACCCCACGGATTCGCCCGCGAGTTCTACGCATCTACGAACGCTTGACGCAAGTGCGAACGCATAGAGGCCGATTTTAGCCCGTAAGCGTTCGCGGATGCGTCAAGCGTTCGCGTTTGCGTAGAACTTTGGCGGCTGCGCCGAGCGTCCCGGCGATAATGGCGGCTGCCGGCATGCCCATGCGCCGTGCTAACGCACTCCTGACGTGAGGCGGCGGTAGGGGAAGGGGCGCCGCGGGTACCATGGTGGTATCTGAGCTTGCTGCTTGCTGTCAAGTGCGACCGCATGGGTGGCCGCTGGCGAAGGGATCTTTCTATGGACGCAAAACTGCCGGATGAGAAGAGCGGTGTAGACGAGAAAAGCTTTATGGGCGAGAAGAGAGAGGCGAGCGAGAAGAGCGGCGCGCACGACAGCGCCGCGCCTGAGAGCGGGGCCGCGCTTGAGAACAGCGACGCCCGCGTGCACGCTCCTGCCCCCGACATGCGCGAGGCGAAGCACACCTATCACCGCGGCCCGGTGCTCATGCGCGGACGCATGATCCCGACCGACAACACGTACGCCAACCTGCTCGCGCCCGAGGGCCCTACCGACTGGCTTCACATGGACCCCTGGCGTGTGCTGCGCATCCAGGCCGAGTTCGTCGACGGCTTCGGCGCCCTCGCCGAGCTCGGGCCCGCCGTCTCGGTGTTCGGGTCGGCGCGCACGGAGCCGGGCGATCCGATGTACGCGGCGGCGCGCCAAGCGGGCGCGCTTCTCGCCGAGCAGGGGCTCGCGGTTATCACGGGCGGCGGCCCCGGCATCATGGAGGCTGCCAACCGCGGCGCCTGCGAGCAAGGCGGCGTGTCGGTGGGGCTCGGCATCGAGCTGCCGCACGAGCAGCGCATGAACGAGTGGGTAAACCTCGGCATGACGTTCCGGTACTTCTTCGTGCGCAAGACCATGTTCGTGAAGTACTCGAGCGGCGCCATCGTTTTTCCCGGCGGCTTCGGCACCCTGGACGAGCTGTTCGAGCTTCTCACGCTTGTGCAGACGCACAAGGTGACGCGCGTGCCCGTGGCGCTCGTGGGCACCGAGTACTGGGGTGGCCTCTTTGACTGGATCAACGGCACCGTCAAGGAGTCGGGCAACATCTCCGAGCTCGACCCGTCCCTTATGCAGATCACCGACAGCGTGGAGGAGGCCGTGGTTCTCGCCACGAGCGAGTTTGCCTGATCGCGCCTCTTCGGCTGCGGCGGATCGGCACAGAGGCCGGCTTGCGGGAAGCGGGCTGCAAAGATTACGCAAACGGCCTGATAAACCCTGAGATTACGCAGATCGCCGGAACTATAGGGGCCAAACGGCTGATAGCTCCGTTGCGATGCGTAATCTGGCTGCGCATGCGGAGAAGTGCGTAATCTTGGCGGGTGCGGGCGGCTCGGAGGCTTGGGACGTGCTCTGGCGCGCGGCGGGTGTCGCGACCGGCAGCGGCACGTGCTCGGGACAACCTCGTGCCCATGTGCCATGCGAGAGGTTACATTCATGTCAAATTACCGATGGCTCACAGAGACCCCACACGCGGCGGGCGCTGTTGTCGTACGATAGGGAAACGGCCTCAACCGATGACTCAGCCTTTGCGAAGGAGTGGCTGATGGAGAGCAACGACAAGCGGACAACTGCCGACAAGGAGATCAGGGCGCACGACAGCAAGGCGCCGACTCCGCCGTCTATGTCGGAAATGGCCGATGTCGCCAACGCCGTCGGCTCGGTCTTCAAGCACGGTGTCTCTGCGGTGCGCGAGGTCAACGCCGCGCACCGGGCCCATGTTGAGGCGCGCGACAAACTCGACGCCCTGGACGAGCGGATCGCCGTCGCCGAGCGGGATCTCGAGCGTCGCCGCGATGTGGAGAAGAACTACGACAAGCTCGTGGCCGAGTACGCTTCTGCCCGTGACGCGGCGCAGAAGGACGCCTCGGCCGCTCGCGTGGCTTCCGAGATGCTCGCCGACGAGCTCGCCGGTCTGGAGCAAAAGCTCAAGACCATGATCGACGAGGACGCCGAGACCGAGAAGCGCCTGAAAGAGGCTTGCGACGAGGCCCGCGCGCGCGAGAAGAGCGCCGCCGAGGCCCTCGACATCACACGCACGCGCTTGGAGGAGGTCCAGCTCCAGCTCGACGCCGCCCGCGCCCAGCGCGAGCGCACGGTTACCGCCGCCAAGAAAACGCTCGAGACTGCCTCGGCCGACCTGCAGCGCCTCAAGGCCGAGTACGCCGAGATCCAGCGCAACCCCTCGGCTAATTCCGCCGCTTACAGCGTGAAGGGCGAGGAGATTCAGCTCAAAATATCCGACGCCGCCGCCGCGCTCAACAAGGCGACGACCGACCTGCCCCGTGCCACCGAAATGTCGGAGAAGACCATCGCCGCCGCCGAGGAGCGGGTTGCCGAGGCGCGCAAGCCGGTCGAGGAGGCCGAGGCTGCCTATCGCGACGTCGAGATCGCGAGCGAGCAGGCGCGCGCCTCGCTCGACGCCGCCCGCAAAGTGGCCGATCGGCGTCAGCGCTCGGTGGAGGAGGACATTGCCGCCAAGAAGCGCGACCAACGCGACCGCGAGCGCGACGAGAAGGAAGCCAACCAGCGCGCCGACGATGCGCAAAAGGCGCTCGACGAGACCGAGGACATTCACGCCCATCCCGAGGTCGCCGGTCAGCTCGTGGAGCAGATCGCGGCCGACAAGGCAGCGCGCCGGGACCTGCAGGGCAAGGTCGACCGCCTGGCCGAAGAAGAGCAAGGCGTGCGCGATCGCACGCGCGCCCAGCGCGCCCGTTTGGGCATGGCGCTCGTTGCCGTGATCGTGGCCGTGGCTCTCGTCGTGGTGATCGTTGGCGTGCTGGGTTAGCACGCGTGCCCGCACGGCCCAGGCGGCATTTATAATTATCGAAAAGAGCGCTCGCGCTACGGGCGGGACGTTTCGGCTGTTGCCTTCGAGGCTCTGCGCCGCGCGTCTTGCGCGTACCGTGCCGGCGCGGTTGAGAGAGGGGACGTATGCTCTACAAGGATTTCAAAGGACTGAGGCTTTCGGCGCTGGGCATGGGCTGCATGCGCCTGCCGCTCGTAGACGGCGACGACGCCAAGATCGACGAGCAGGCCACGCGCGACATGGTGGCCTATGCCATGGAGAAGGGCGTCAACTACTACGACACCGCCTGGGGCTACCACGGCGGCACGTCCGAGACCGTGATGGGCGAGGTTCTCAAGGACTACCCGCGCGAGAGCTTCTACCTGGCGACCAAGTTCCCGGGCTACGACCTCGCCAACATGGACAAGGTCGTCGAGATCTTCAACAAGCAGCTCGAGAAGCTCCAGGTCGAGTACTTCGACTTCTACCTCATCCACAACGTGTGCGAGAAAAACATCGACGACTACCTCGACGAGCGCCACGGCATCATGGCCTACCTGCTCGAGCAAAAGGCCGCCGGCAAGATCCGCCATCTGGGCTTCTCCGCCCACGGCGATATTCCGGTTATGCGGCGTTTTCTCGAGAAGTACGGCGAGCATATGGAGTTCTGCCAGATCCAGCTCAACTGGCTCGATTGGGAGTTCCAGAACGCCAAGGGCAAGATCGAGCTCTTGAACGAGTACCACCTGCCCGTGTGGGTTATGGAGCCGGTGCGCGGCGGCAAGCTCGCAACCCTTGACGCAGCTCACGAGGAGCGCCTGCGCGCCCTGCGTCCCGAGGCGAGCATGGCAGAGTGGGCGTTCCGCTTCTTGCAGACGTTGCCCGAGGTGTGCGTGACGCTCTCCGGCATGTCGAACTTCGACCAGCTCAAGGAGAACATCGCCACGTTCGAGGAGGACAAGCCGCTCGGCAACGAGGAGATGGGCGCGCTTCTCGGCGTGGCGTCCGACATGCTCGGCAAGCAGACGGTGCCGTGCACGGCCTGCCACTACTGCACGCCGCATTGCCCGCAGGGCCTCGACATTCCGCGCCTTCTGGAGCTGTACAACCAGTACCTGCTCACGGGAAAGGGCGACTTTATCGCGCCGATGGTGCTCTCGACCTTCCCCGAGGACAAGCAGCCGAGCGCCTGCGTCGGTTGCGGCTCCTGCGCCGCCGTGTGCCCGCAGGGCATCGACATTCCCGGCGCGCTCGCTGACTTTGCCGAGAAGCTCGCCGGGTAGGAGCGGGGTATCGCGCCCCGCTTAACGGGTGCTCGAGACGCAGGCGCATTGCAGGTTTATAGACTTATGAGAACCTCCCATTTCTTGGACGTCCGTTTTCATGTTCAA
The DNA here is from genome assembly GCA_949287065.1 of uncultured Collinsella sp. Lineage (GTDB taxonomy): Bacteria > Actinomycetota > Coriobacteriia > Coriobacteriales > Coriobacteriaceae > CALUOB01. The sequence goes on along the minus strand of CASEEV010000012.1, from coordinate 99,851 downwards.
GAAATGGGAGGCAGTTCCATCCACGCCACGATTCCGACAAAAAAGGGGCTCGAAGTGTCGGTACCGTGGCGTCGGTCGCTGGAGAGTGTCGGTACCGTGGCGTCGGTCGCTGGAGATTGTCGGTACCGTGGCGTTTGTGCGGCGCCCTTTTACCGCGGATTGTCTCAGGCTCGCTTCCAGATTCAATCCTGGGCTCGCTCCCGGGTCCGCATCCCGGTCGCTCGTCTTACTTCTCGGCTACCTGCCCTTCCATGGTCTCCATCGTGCCGATGAAGATGGGCAGGTTGTTCTGGTTGTCGACGATCAGGTACACAAACGGCCGGTCGAGAACGACCTCTTTGGGCTCCTCTTCCTCCGCGTTTGCCGAGGCTTCGCTCACGCCGATTCCCGTGGCTGCGGCAGCCTCGGTGCCCTTCTCGTCCACGGTGATGTGGGTCTTGTGCGTGACGTCGCTCACAAAGAGCCCGCCCTTCTCGGCGATGCCGGTAAGGTCGGCCGTCTTGGCGTCAAAGGCGTCGGTTACCCCGAGGTCCTGCAGGGCCTCCTTGGCGTGCGCCGTGTAGTCGAGCGTAAACGACGGGAGGCCGGCCTTCACGTCGCAATACGTAGCGTTTTCGAGCAGCTCGCTCACGTACTCGCCGGTGAGGCTCGCCGCGTAGTCGCGCACCGAGGTGCCTTCCTCGGGGAGCAGAGCCACAAACGAGAAGAGGCCGTCCTCGTAGGATTTGACAAAGCCCGTGGCGCCGTCGTCCTCAAGGTAGATGTGCTCGGTCGAGCGCATGAGCCGCACGGGCTGCTCGTCGCCGCTTGCGGAGGTAAAGGTTGCGCCCTCGTCGATGTTCTCCTCGTCGTAGGGCGTCTGCCAATGTGCGTCAAAGGCAAGCGCGCTCACAAGATACATTCGCGTTTTGGCGCTCGGGTCCTTTGCGAGAAGCTTACGTATCATGCCGTCGGTCTTGTCGCTTACCCAGGCGTTGACGTCCTTGGTGGTCGTGGCGTCGAAGGGCGCGCTGAACACCTGCGCGTCGTAGGTGCTGGCATTGGTTTTGAGGAAGCTCGGGCTGATCTCGTCGAGGTAGGCGCTGTTGATCCAAAGCGACTCGGCCAGCGTGAACGGCAGCTCCTTGCCTTGGGCGCTCATGCTGTTTGCCTGGGCCTCTTCGGTGTCCGAGGTGCCGGAACCCTCTTCGGCGGCGTCGCTGCCCTTGTCCTTCTGGGGCCGTTCGGCGGCGAGCGGGCTGTCGATCCAGGTGTCGTCGGAGCCGGTGAGGGCGTTGGGCTCGAGCGAAAGCGCCCGCTCATAGGCGGGGAGAAACGCGTTGAGCTCATCGCGGCTCATGCCGAGCGCGCCCTCGAGCTGTGCGAGCGTGCTGTTCTCGGCGCCGTTTGCGAGCAACGCCAGCGCGCGCGAGACCGAGAGCGGTGAGACCAGGGTGTTGGTGTCGGCTTTGCCCGCGTGGCCGAGCTCGGCTTGGAAGAGCCGGAGCGAGAAATCGGCGGCGTCCTGCGCGTGCGTGTCGATGGCCTTGACATCGTAGGTCGACTCATCGGTCTCGATGCCGGCGGTGAGGTCCTGCGCGGTGTAAACGTATGCCGGCTCGGCGGCTTCGATAGGGGCTGAGCCGGCGGGGGCGGATCCTGTGTCGGACCCGGGGCTGGAGCCTTCGCGTGCGGGCAAAGCGCATCCGCCGAGGGCAAGGGCGGCGGCAAGGGCGCCAGCCAAGCCGGCGCGAGTCCACGGTCGCATGACGGACACAGCGGGGCGGCGCAAATGCGCGTGACGGATAAACGAGCAGGCGGGGCTGCGTTTCATGGGGAGCCTCCTCGAGTAGGTGCAATGGCCTCATGGTAGCAAGGCACGGCGTCTCTTCTCAAGCACCTGTCAAAAAACGCCGTTAACAGCGCCTTTTGGCATAGCGTGAATAGGGCTCTTAAGCTGTGGAAACGCATCAAAAGCTCAGGTAGAGATGGTCAGCCAAAAAACGCCGATAACAGCGTATTTTGGCTGACAGGGGAGGCGACAAGGGAGGGAGCCGGCAGGGGCGGGGCCGGGGGTGTGCGGCGCCGCTTAGGCGTCTATCCGATAATGAGAGCCGCAGCTTTGCGTGCGGGCTCGCTCGGCGGCTACGATGGCGCGGGCAAGCGAGAGCTGCAGCTGGGCGCGGCGCGTGGCGGCAACGGCGGCAGGCGCCGCGCCGCGTTGCGACGACGTGCGCAGGCGTTCGGCAAGCTCATCGATGCGCGCTTCGGCCTCTGCCAGGCCCTTCTCGCTGCGGCAGACCATGCAGTGCGCTGACATAATTTCCTGGAGCTCGCGCACAACGCCTGCCGCGTCCGTCGATCCACGGGCGTCTGAGAAATGCCGTGCGCAAACGTTGTCTGAGCCTGCTCCGTCTGCCTCGCTGTTTTCTGAGGCGAGAAGCGCCGCGGCACATCCGGCGCGCAGGCCAAACACGAGGGCGTTGGCGCTCGCCAGGCCGCCGAGTCGGTCGGCTCCGTGCATGCCGCCGGTGCACTCGCCGCAGGCGTAGAGCCCCGCAAGACCGGTGGCGCCGTGCTCGTTTATGCGTATGCCGCCGTTGGCCGCGTGCGCAAACTCCGCGATGCGCAGCTCGTCGTCCGGGCGCACGCCACGGTCGTTCTCGAGCCACGAGAAGTACGTGCGCACAAACTCGGGCAGCTCGCGCGGGGCGCCTGCGTCATCTGCGCCGTTCTCCTGTGCGCCGGTCAGGCTCCGGTACCTGATGCGCACGCCCTCGGGTCCCGCCGCATCGATCGCGCGGTCGACCGCCCGCGAGGCGGTGCGTGCCGAAAACGGCCCGTGCCCGCTGCGGAGCTCGAGAACCTCCTGCGCCGTCATGCCCTCGTCACGTACCCACGGCTCGAGGGCGTCAGATCCATCGTCGGCGATGAGGTCGGTGTAGCGCCAGACCTTCTCGTTGAACACGACGCCGTAGGCGCTGCGCGGCTTGACGAAGGCGGGCATGATCTGCATGAACTCGAGGTTCACGAGCTCGCATCCATGCTCGGCGGCGATGGCTTGGGCGGAGCCTATGACGTCGGCAGCGGTGAGGCGTCGCTCAAAGAGGTCTCCGTAACCTCCCGTGGCGAGCACGACCGCCCTCGCCCGCACCTCTTCAAAGTCCTTGCGCTTGCGGTCGTAAAGCACCGCTCCCGTAACGCGACCGTCCCGCTCAACAAGGTCCATGAGCTCGCGGTGGGGGAGCACGCCCACGCCCGCCTCGGCAAGCGCGGCGCCCACGACCTCTTCGTAGGTCGTGCGCGTGATGCCGCGCCAGAGGCGGTGCTTATGGTCAAAGCAGGGGATGAACTCGCGCTCGCCGGCACGCGCGGGGTGCTGCAGCTTGACCCCGAGGCCTTCGAGGTAGTCGATGGCGGGACGGATGCCGGCAACGAAGCTGCGTACGAGCGCTGGGTCCGCGGCGCCGCCCCCGAGGTCCAGAATCGTTCGGGTCAGCTCTTCCTCGTCTGCCTTGTCCTCGGGCCCTACGAGTCCGAGCCCCCAGGTGCCCCGGTAAAAGCTCGACCCCGAGAAGAGCGCCCCGGCGCAGGCAAGGGAGACGCGCGCTCCCGCACGGGCGGCAGCGAGCGCTGCCATGGTGCCGCCGATGCCCCCGCCGACAACAAGGACGTGGGGTGCCGTTCGTTCGGATGCGGTGCGGGTCATAGCTGCCTCCCTGCGAGTGTCTGTCTTGTTGCCCATTAAACCACATATAGACTAAAGACGTGGCGTAATGGAACGGTCGATCGACATGCCCCCGTGTTGGAGAGCGTGTCGCAACGTGACCTACACCAGCACAAGCACGCCTGAGTTGGGGGCGAGGCGGCAGCGCAGGATGCCGTCGGCAACCGTGCAGGGGTTCTCATCGTCGGGCGTGGCGCCGGCAAAGCGCTGCCAATCGGTGTAGAGCAGCGTATCCGCAGGTTCCGGCTCGCTCGCAACCGTCTCTGCCGGGCGGGCGCCATCTGCCGTGGGCAGGTCGGCGTCTGCGGGCCTGCCGTCCGACTCCGACGCCTCTCCCGTCATAGCCGAGCCGTCAAGCGGCACCGCATAGTCCTGCTCCTCGTCGCTCAGGTTGAGCACGCAGGCCAGGTGCTCGCCGCCTCCACGGCGCACGAAGGCGTAGATGACCCGCGCCTCTTGGTGGCAGTCGAGCCAAGCGAATCCATCGTCACCGTAGTCGCGCTCCCAGAGCGCGGGATGCTCGAGGTAGAGCTTGTTGAGCTCCCAGGTAAAGCGCCTGAACGCGTCGTGCACAGGGTAGCTGAGCAAGAGCCAGTCCTGCTCGCGCTTCTCGTCCCATTCGCGCAGCTGCCCGAACTCGCTGCCCATGAAGTTGAGCATCTTGCCGGGGTGCGCGGCCATGTACAGGTAAAGCGCGCGCCCTTGGGCAAACTTGCCCTCGTACGCGCCGTTCATCTTCTGCAGGATCGTAGCCTTGCCGTGCACCACCTCGTCGTGCGAGAACGGCAGCAGGTAGCGTTCGCCGCCGTAGTACATCATCGAGAACGTGAGCTTATGGTACTTCTCGCGCCGCTCGGCGGGCGGCATCTGAAACACCGACAGCGTGTCGTGCATCCAGCCCATGTCCCACTTGTAGTCGAACCCGAGGCCGCCCTCGGATGCGGGGTGCGTGACCCCGGGGAAGTTGGTGGAGTCCTCGGCCGCGAGCAGGCACCCGGCGTTGCGCGCGTGCAGCCCGGCGTTCAAGGTGCGGATAAAGTCGACCGCGTTGCCGTTGACGCCGCGCCGCTCGTCGCCCTGCCAGTAGATGATGCGGCTGATGGCGTCGAGCCTGAGCCCGTCGAAGTGGAAGGCGCCGAGCCAGTGCTGCGCCGCCGACTGCAGAAGGCTGCGCACCTCGCCGCGCGAATGCATGAAGTTGCAGCTGCCCCATTCGCTCACGCCCACGTCTTGGTTGGGGTACTCAAAGAGCGCCGTGCCGTCAAAGTTGGCGAGCCCCCAAGCGTCGCGGGCAAAGTGCACGGGCACAAAGTCCAAAATGGCGCCGATGCCCGCCTGGTGCAGGCGGTCGATAAGAGCCATGAGCTGGTCGGCCGTGCCAAAACGACTCGTGGGCGAGAAGAACCCCACGGGCTGGTACCCCCAGCTCTCGTCGGCGGGGTACTCGGTCAGCGGCAGAAACTCCACATGGGTGTAGCCGCCCTCTTTGAGGTAGGCGATGAGCGGCTCGGCGAGCTCGTCGTAGCGGTACCACAGGTCGGGTTGCTCCTCGCCGTTCTCGTCCTTGGGCTTGCGCCAGGAGCCGGCGTGCAGCTCGTAGATGTTGAGGGGGCGGTCGAGGCAGGCGCTGCGGCTCTGCATCCAGGCGTCGTCGCTAAAACGGTAGGCGCCGAGGTCGCGCACGATGGAGCGATGGCCGGGACGCAGATCCATGCCAAAGCCGAAGGGGTCGCAGTGGTCCTGGTAGCTTCCGTCGCGCCGGTAGGTGCGGTACTCGTACGGGTCGCCCGGGCGCACGTCGGGCACGCGCACCTCAAAGACGTTGCCGTCGTAGGCGCGATCGAGCGGGATTTCGCGCGGTGGCGTGTCCGCGGGTTCGGCGCAGCTGCCGAGGAGCAGCACCACGCCGGCCGCTGCCGGGGCAAACACTCTGAACGTCGCGGGGCGGGGGAGCGCTGAGGCCGGGTTGCCGGGGTCCGTGCTCGAGGTTTCCAGCGACGGCCCGTGCTCCGCCGCCTTAAGGTGCGCACCGAAGTACTTGTGCGCGTCAAAGCTCAGGCCGCGGTAGAACTCCTGCATTTCCATGGCGCTTGCCCCTTTGAACCCGGTGCCGCAGCGCGGCGGCACGTGCTTGAGGCGCGCACGGCCGTCCGGTGCGACCGAAGGAGAAGATCGGCGGACGGCCGTGTTGGTCTCTCAAGCTTATAGATAACTGTCCAGTAATGGACTACTATGAGGATAGCAAGCTTGATGCCGACTTCCCAGCGACATCTTGAACGGCATGTCTGGTACTGGACAAAACGTGCTAAATGTCCAGCGTAGGGGTCCTTCAAGGATCCAAAGCGGCCTGACCTGTGGCCGGACCTGGCCTTATCTGCTCGTCGTTGACCAAAGGAGCGCCGTGGACCTCAGAGAAAAGAAGACGCGCGCCAGCATTCGCCGCGCGTACCTCGACCTGCGCGCCGAGAAGGGCGCCGGCCGCATCACGGTGCGCGAGCTCGCCGACCGCGCCCAGGTGGGCAAGGCGACCTTCTACCTTCACTACCGCAGCATCTACGATCTCTCCGAGGCGCTTCAGTGCGAGGCGATCGAGATGATCGTGGCGGGCATCGAGGAGCCGGCGGCGCTGCTGACCGCCCCCGACCGCGCCTCGTGGCAGCTGTTCTCGTCGTTCGAGAAGCACCGCGAGCTGATCGACGTGCTGTTCAGGGGCGAGCAGGCGGCGGTGCTCTCGCAGGGCATCGAGGAGGCGGTGCGCGCGCGTCTCGAGGAGATCCTGCCCGAGGCGTGCAACGACCCGCGGTTAAGCGCGCTCGTAACGTTTCAGGTGCAAGGCGGGTTCTTCGCGTACCGTCGCTGCGCGGGGTCCGGGCGCGGAGCCGCCGATCCGTCGGGCGGAGACGTGATCGCCGCGCGGCGCGCGCCCCAGCTGGCGCGCGACGAGCAGCAGGCGGTGGTGACCGCCATCGCCGACGCCGTTCGCGCTGTCGGAGCGCTTATGGAGCGCGTTGCCGTCGAGAAGGGCCTCAACGTAGACGCGGCGAGCGACGCGGAGCGGACAGCAGCGAGCGCTGGCTCCCGTTGCTAACGTGGCGCACAAGCAGGGAGGATTTCGTGATGCTGACGATCGGATGTCATCTTTCGACGGCGAAGGGCTACGCGGCCATGGGGCGCACGGCGGTCTCGATCGGGGCGAGCACCTTCGCGTTCTTCACGCGCAACCCGCGCGGCGGCAAGGCGCGCGCCTTGGACGAGCGCGACCTTGCGGGCCTTAAGCAGATCATGGCAGAGCACGGCTTCGGCAAGCTCGTGGCGCATGCGCCGTACACCTACAACCCGTGCTCGGAAAAGGAGCGTGCCCGCGCGTTCGTGCTCGAGGGCATGCGCGAGGACCTGGAGCGCCTCGAGCATCTGCCAGGCAACTACTACAACTTCCATCCCGGCTGTCATGTGGGGCAGGGTGCCGCGCGCGGCATCGAGCTCATCGCCGATACGCTCTGCCGGGTCATGCGGCCCGAGCAGAGCACCACGGTGCTTCTCGAGACCATGGCAGGCAAGGGCACCGAGGTCGGCGGTGCGTTTGAGGAGCTCGCCGCCATCATCTGCGCGGTTGGCGAACGCGCGCCCGAACTCGCCGACAAGCTCGGCGTGTGCCTCGACACCTGTCATGTGCACGATGCGGGCTACGACATCGTGCACGACCTCGACGGCGTGCTCGAGGCCTTCGACCGCGCGGTGGGGCTCACGCGCCTGCGTGCCGTGCACCTCAACGACTCCAAGAACCCTTGCGGCGCGCGCAAAGACCGCCACGAGGTCATCGGCGCGGGGTACCTCGGCAGCGAGGAGCTCGGCGGCGGGATCGAGGCGTTTGCGCGCATCGTGCGCCACCCCGTTCTGCGTGACCTGCCGTTTATTCTCGAGACGCCCAACGAGCTTGAAGGCTATGCTCGCGAGATCGCCCTTCTCCGCGAGCTAGCCAACCGCGGGTAGTCGTGCTATGCAAAGCGCCTCCGGTTTCGATGCCGGAGGCGCTTCTCGTCTGGGGCGGTATGGTGGCGTGGTGCCGTGCGGGGGCAGAACGCCGGCAAGCGCCCCTAGAACCCGAGGTCCTCGCCGATAAGCACGACCTTGATGCGGCCGGTGTGGCGGCTGTGGCGCGTGACCACGACCTGGCAGCACATGCACTTAGGCGCGTGGCACTCCGCGCAAACGCCGGTGAGCTCGCAGGGAGTCTCGGTGTGCAGGCGCGCGGCGTTGGGCGGGCAGGCGTACGTGCGCGTGCGCTTGACGCCCGACTCCACGTCGGAGACGACCTTGTTGGCGCCGACGAGCATGATCACGTGCTCCGGGCCGTGGAGCAGAAGCGACAGGCGGTCGGCGTTGCCGTCGATGTTCACGATCTCGCCGCCGGTGGTGATGGCGTTGGCGCTCATGAAGTGATAGTCGGCGCACACGCGCTCGCGCCAGATCTCGCGCTGCTCCTCGGGCGTGGTCGCACGGGAGCGGTCGATGATGCGGTAGTTGCCAGCGAGAAGCATGTCCTTCACGCCGGTCTCGGCAAACGACTCCGAGCCGCCCCAGGTGATCGAGGATCCCTCGGGCACGAGCTCGCGCACGAGCTCCACGGCATCGGCGCTGCTCGCGCAGTAGTAGCCCTCGATGTTGCGCTTCTTCAGGTTCTTGATGATGGTCTCGACGGTCTTGGCAAACGCCGCCTTGCGTGCCTCGTGCATAGGGTCCCCTCTCGTTAGGCTGCCTTGCACTCAGTATAGGGCTTGCGGCCTGCGGCTCGCAGTGCAGCTCGTGCGCTGTCGGCCGCCGGTCGGTGGCGGCGCCGGTGGCGGGGGTGTCAGGGCACGGCTCGCGCGGCAACGGCAGACGGCGTCAGCTTTTGAGAAACACGAGCGTGCGGTTGCCGCGCGCATCCAAGCGGTCCAGCTCGGGCGCATGGCGGTAGCCGATGTCGAAGCGGCAGAGCTGCTCGGGGTCCTCAACGCTGCCCTCTGCCATCCAGCGCACCATCGAACCGCGTGCGATCTTGGACGCCGTGGCGCGCTGCACCGGCTTGCCTTGCTTCAGCTCTTCGCCAAAGACGCAGGTAACGGCATGAGCGTTCGCGGGCAGGTGGGGGAGCACGGCCTTGGCGTACTCAACGCTTGCCAGGTTGACCGCGCACGTCTCCTCGCCGGTGCATACGGCGCGCGCAAGATCGGCGCCCCAGTACCCATAGAGGTCGCCACTCGCCTGGCGCCCGCTGCCCTCGTCGGCCGGCATGGCAAGGCGCGCGCCCATCTCAAGCCGGTAGGGCGCCACGGCGTCAAACGGTCGCACGCATCCGTAGAAGCCCGAGAGGATCCACAGGTGCGTTTGCAGCCAGTCCAGCGCGCGCTCGTCCATAACGGCGGGCGCCATGCTCTGGTACTGAATGCCCACGTACGACAAGATCGCCGGTCCCGTTGCGGCGGCAAAGCGCGGGTGGCCGAGATCGGCCGCGCGCAGCGGGATCGCCTCGAGCGCGCTGAGCTGGGCGCATGCAGCGTCGGTGAGCTTGTCGCTCGTTTTCCAGAGCGCCTTGAGCTCGCTGCGGCTCATGCCGTGCAGGCGGTCGAGAAGCGCAGCCGTCTTGTGGGCAAGCGGCGGCACGCCGTGCGGCTCAAACGCATCGCGGTTGGCGACCATCTTCTTGGCGGGGGAGACGATGACTTGCAGCATGGTTTTGCCTTTCGGGCAGAGGGGTGGTGCCGAGGCACCCGGAGCACGCGACGAGCACAGACGCCGTCCTTCTCGGCCGGAGGGTGGCAGGGCATACACAAGGTATACCAAATGTACGCTATGAGACCCCAGAACGAGCACGTAGTATGCCCTGTTGCGATCCGAAGCCGAGAAGCGTCTCCTTTGTGCGCCCTGTTGGAAGTGCGGCTCAGCCGCGCCCTCTGCTGCGGCGTCGGCGCAGGCAACCCGTAGCAGTGCGAGCGCAAAACCCGACGTGTTCACCTGAGAACAGCAAACGGCCCGGGCGCAAGAGCGCACCGGGCCGCATAAAGGCACGTGGTTGCCGTATAAATTGCTACACGTAATAGAGCATCTTGTTGTAGCTGGGCACGGGCCAGTACTCGTGACCGCAGATCTGCTCCATGGCGTCAACGTGGCTGCGCAGCTCGTCCATAGCCGGGATAACCTCCTCGGCGCACATGGTGCTGCGCTGCTTCATGTTGGCTACTTTGCGCGCGCGGGCGTTGAGCGTCTCGAGCTTGTCGGTTGCCGCGGCGATGGCGCTGATGCCCTCGTTGATGGTCTTGGCGAGCGCGATCTCGGCGGGCGACGCCTCGCCCAAAAGCTCCTTGCTGTTGAGCGCCGTGCGCATGATGTCGCGCGAGTAGCGCATGAGCGCGGGCAGGTACATATGGCGCGCCATGTAGACCATGGTGTTGGCCTCGATGTTGATGAGCTTGGCGTACTGCTCGAGCTTGACCTCGTAGCGGCTGGCCCACTCGGTGGGCGAAAGCACGCCGTAGCGCGCGAACACGTCGACGTTGGCCTGGTTCTCGTAGGCGCGGGTCACGGCTTCGGGGGTGTTCTTGCAGTTCACCAAGCCGCGGCGTTCGGCCTCGGCCTCCCATTCAAAGGCGTAGCCATCGCCGTTGAAGATGATGCGCTGGTGCTCGGTGAGCGTCTGCTTGATCCATGCCATGGCCGCCTTCTTGAAGGCGTGCTCGTCGCCTTCAAGCGCCACGTCGCGCAGCGCCGCGCAGCACTCGTCGAACATCTCGGCCACGATGGTGTCGAGCACCTTGTTGGCGTCGGAGAGGTTCTGGTTGGAGCCGCACATGCGGAACTCGAACTTGTTGCCCGTAAAGGCAAACGGCGAGGTGCGGTTGCGGTCGGTGGTGTCTTTGAGGAAGTCGGGCAGGGCCGGCACGCCCAGGTCCATGGTCTCGCGCTTGTGGCTGCGGAACGGCTTGTCGTTGATGATGGCGTCGACGATACCGCCGAGGTCGTCGCCCAAGAAGATCGAGATGATAGCCGGCGGCGCCTCGTGGCCGCCCAGGCGGTGGTCGTTGCCGGCGCTTGCCGTGACGGCGCGCAGGATGTCCTGGTGGCGGTCAACGGCGGCGATCACGCAGGTGAGCACCACGAGGAAGCGCAGGTTCTTCTCGGGCGTGTCGCCGGGGTCGAGGAGGTTCTCGCCGTCGGCGGCAAGTGACCAGTTGTCGTGCTTGCCCGAGCCGTTGATGTACTCGAAGGGCTTCTCGTGCTGCAGGCAGACCAGACCATGGTGGCTCGCGATGAGCTTCATGAGCTCCATGGTGAGCAGGTTGTGGTCGATGGCCACGTTGGCCTTCTCGAAGATGGGCGCGAGCTCGTGCTGGCAGGGGGCGACCTCGTTGTGCTTGGTCTTGGCCGGCACGCCGAGCTTCCAGAGCTCGTCGTCGAGCTCCTTCATGAACTCGTTGACCGTGGGGCGGATGGCGCCGAAGTAGTGCTCCTCGAGCTCCTGGCCCTTGACCGGCTCGCAGCCAAAGAGCGTGCGGCCGCAGTGGATAAGGTCGGGGCGCGCGGCGTAGTCCTCCTCCTTGATGAGGAAGTACTCCTGCTCGGGGCCGACGGTGGGAATGACCATGTGCGGCTCCTGGCCAAAGAGCGCGAGCAGGCGCTTGGCGGCCTCGCCCACAGCAACGATGGAGCGCAGCAGCGGCGTCTTCTTGTCGAGCGCCTCGCCGGTAAACGAGCAGAACGCCGTGGGGATGCAGAGGACCTCGTCCTTGATGAAGGCCGGAGAGGTGGGGTCCCAGGCGGTGTAGCCGCGGGCCTCGAAGGTGGCGCGCAGGCCGCCGTTGGGGAAGCTCGAGGCGTCGGGCTCGCCCATAACGAGCTCCTTGCCCGAGAAGGTCAGCAGCGCCGTGCCGTCGCTCTTGGGCGTGAGGAAGGCGTCGTGCTTCTCGGAGGTGATGCCGTTGAGCGGCTGGAACCAGTGGGTGTAGTGGGTGGCGCCGTTCTCGACCGCCCATTCCTTCATGGCGTGGGCGACTTCGTTGGCAACGTCGATGTCGAGCGGGACGTTGTCGTGGATGACGCGCGAGAGCTCCTTGTAGGTCGGCTTGGGCAGACGCTCCTGCATGACGGCGTCGTTGAACACGAGGCAGCCGTACGAAGCGGACGATACCTTCTTCGGCATTGCGATCCTCTCGACAAATGCGGGCACAGCCAGCCGCGGGCCCAGGCAAAACGTGCGGAGTCCGCAGCCTGTGCGAGCGACGTTTTTCACGCGCTTTATAGTAGCGCAACGCGCCGGCACCCGCGCGCAGGCGCACCGGTATTAGCAGCAGATAAACACGGGCGTGCCGCCAAAAGGGCGCACAGCGGCGCACGTACGGGCGGTCCCTATACGTAAGCGGCGCGTAACGCCGGGCGCCACGGTGTGTAAGCGGCAGCGCAGCGCTCGTAAAGAATCGCGCATCACGTGTCACGCGCGCGTAAGGATCGGCGGGCGCTCCGGGGCACGGCGCCGGCACCGACGTATAGTCCTTGCTGCGCGTGCGCGGCGCCTCTCCGCCGTGCAATACCACCAGGTAAAAGGCTCTATAACTCCTGCGGACAAGGGTGCTTTTTGCCCGGCGCGCACGACGTCTACATCTGAAGGGAGCTTCCTGTGAAGGACACCAAACTGCGCTCTGTTGCCGGTCCCGCCATGACCCGCCGCTCGCTTCTCGCCATGCTCGGCGGCATGGCTGGCATGGCCACGATCGCCGGCCTTGGGCTGACGGGCTGCAGCGACGAGGGCGGCGCCTCCGCCGGCGCCGACGCCGTCGACTACAACGCCATGTCGCTCGAGGACCTCATCGCCCAGGCCAAGGAGGAGGGCGAGGTCAACTCCGTCGGCATGCCCGACACGTGGGCCAACTGGGTCCAGACCTGGGAGGACCTCAACACCGAGTACGGCCTTAAGCACGCCGACCAGGACATGTCCTCCGCCGAGGAGATCGCCATGTTCAAGGAGGAGGGCACCGACGGCACCAAGGACATCGGCGACGTGGGCCAGCAGTGGGGCCCCACGGCCGAGGAGGAGGGCGTGACCCTCAAGTACAAGACCAGCTACTGGGACGAGATCCCCGACTGGGCCAAGGACGACGACGGCGACTGGGTCGTGGGCTACTACGGCACCATGTCGATCATCACCAACGACGACGAGATCCCCGAGGCGCCGACCACCCTCGAGGAGCTGCTCGACGGCGACTACAAGGTCTCCGTGGGCGACATCACCGCCGCGGCCTCCGCGCAGCACGCGGTGCTCGCCATTGCCTACGCGCTCGGCGGTAGCCTCGACGACATGCAGCCTGCCTACGACTTCATCCAGAAGCTCGCCGAGGACGACCGTTTGGACGTGGGCGACGTGAGCATCGCCCGTCTCGAGAACGGCGAGGTCGTCTGCGGCCTCAACTGGGACTACAACTCGCTCAACTACCGCGCCCAGATCGTCGAGGCCAACCCCAACGCCAAGTTCACGGTCAACATCCCGCAGGACGGCTCGGTGCAGTCCGGCTACGCCACCATCATCAACGCCAACGCGCCGCACCCGGCGGCCGCCTGCCTGGCGCGCGAGTACATCCTCTCCGACGAGGGCCAGATCAACCTCGCCCGCGGTTACGCGACTCCCATCCGCGAGAGCGTCGAGCTGCCCGACGACGTCAAGGCCATGCGCCTGCCCGACGAGCAGTACGGCGACCAGGTTCAGTCGATCGACTACGACAAGTGGACCGACGTCACCAACGAGCTCATTACCTGGTACCAGGAGAACATCATCCCGATCCTGGGCTAGCAGATAGCCGTTGCCCGGGCGCCGCGTGGTGCCCGGGCGTTCATGGTCCGCGTGCGCTCGGCCCCTCCGGGGGCCTCTGCGCATAGCGGGCCGTTATGCAAAGAAGGAGGTATCTATGGCCGTTTCCGTTGAAACACAGGCGCCCGCCGTGAGCTCCGCGAGCGCTGCGGGGGCCGTGGCCGCTGCTCCGGTTGCCGGCGCGCAGACCGGCTCCGAGCCGGCTGCTGCCGAGAGGGCCAAGCGGCCCCAGAAGCGCCGCGGATGGACCGGCTACCTGCCGTTCCTGCCGTTTCTGGCCGTTGTGATCGGCTACGAGCTGCTGCCGCTCGCTCAGCTCGTGGGCAACGCGTTCATCGGCAAGGAGAGCGAGGCCTTTGGTCTCGAGAACTTCATCAAGGTGTTCACCACGCCGCTCTACCAGCAGTCCATCGTCAACAGCCTCTGGATCAGCGTGGTGTCGGCGCTCGTGGGCATCGTCGTGGCGTTTTTGGCCGCGCGCTTCGCCTACGAGTCGAGCCCGCGCGTGCGCAACGCCTTCACGCTCGTCCTCAACATGATGTCGAACTTCTCGGGCGTGCCGCTCGCGTTTGCCTTCATGATCCTCATGGGCAACTCGGGCGTGCTCACGCTGCTCGGCCAGCAGTGGGGGATTCCCTTCCTCGCCGACTTTGACCTCTACACCGGCGAGGGCCTGCTCGTGCTCTACATCTACTTCCAGATCCCGCTCGCCACGCTGCTCCTCTTGCCGGCGTTCTCGGGCATCAAGAAGGAGTGGCGCGAGGCGGCAACGATCCTCAAGGCAACCACGTTCGACTACTGGTTCAAGATCGTAATCCCCAACCTCATGCCGTCCATTCTGGGCACCCTCTCAGTGCTCTTCTCCAACGCGCTGGCCGCCTACGCCACCGCCTACGCCGTGGTCATGAACAACTACGCGCTCCTGCCGCTTCAGATCACGTCCAAGTTCAAGGGAGACGTGCAGATCGACAACGCCACGGGCGGCGCGCTCGCCGTGGTTCTCATTCTCCTCATGGTCGCGTGCACCCTCATCAACAACTACTTCACCAAGCGCGCCTCGAAGGGTCGTGAGATCGTATGAGCGCAAAGACCAAGGCGGCCGCGCCCGGACAGAAGACGCCGCTCGCCGCGAAGATTTTCTTGGCTCTGGTGGCCCTGTACCTGCTGATCCCGTTTGCCACGACGCTCATCTACTCGCTCTTCATCGAGTGGACCGACGTGCTGCCCTCGGGCTTTACGCTGCGCAACTACGCCGAGCTCTTCGGTAACATGACGTTCTGGGCTTCCATCGGGCGCACGCTCGTGCTCTGCCTCGTGAGTGTCGTCATCACCATCGCGCTGTTGCTTCTCGCCATGTACGTGGTGGTGGCCGTCAACCGCAGGCTCGGGCGCTTCATGCAGTTCGTCTGCATGATCCCGTACGCCCTGCAGGGCGTCATTCTCTCCATCGGCATCATCTCGCTCTACACCGGCACGGGCACCGTGCTCTCCAACCGCATGATGATGCTCTTCGGCGCGTACACGATCCTCGTGCTGCCCTACATCTACCAGGGCATCCGCAACGCGCTCAACGCCATCGACGCGCAGATGCTCATCCAGGCGGCCGAGATGCTCGGCTGCGGGCGCTTCCGTGCCTACGTGCAGGTGGTGCTCCCCAACATCCTCTCGGGCATCCTCGTGTCGAGCCTGCTCGCCGAGAGCATCGTCTTCGGCGACTTCGTGCTTGCCAACAACATCGCCGGCACCAACTACCAGAACATCCAGGTGTTCCTGCAGGCCAACATGGCCCGTTCGAGCGGTCTCTCGAGCGCCATCGTCGTCGTCATCTTCCTCGTCGTGGGCGCCGTGACCGCCGCGGTCCTCAAGCTGCAGCAGTCCTCCGCACGCAAAGCCTAAAGGAGCGAAACCCATGTCCTACATCGAATTCAACAACGTCGTCAAGCGCTTCGGCGACAACACCGTTCTCGACCACATCAGCTTCGGCATCGAGAAGGGCGACCTCGTGACGCTGCTCGGCCCCTCGGGCTGCGGCAAGTCGACGCTTCTGCGCTGCCTCTCGGGCCTTGAGCGCGTGACCGAGGGCACCATCGTCCTCAACGGCCGCGACATCACGAACGTGCCGGCGAGCAAGCGCAACATCGGCATGGTGTTCCAGCAGTACAGCCTCTTCCCCAACATGACGGTCGAGCAGAACGTGGCCTTCGGCCTCAAGATGCAGAAGGCGCCGGCCGACGAGATCGAGAACAAGGTCAAAGAGGCCATCGCCATGGTCGAGCTCACGGGTAAGGAGAAGGCCTACCCGGCGAGCCTCTCAGGCGGCCAGCAGCAGCGCGCCGCGCTCGCGCGCTCCATCGTCACCGAGCCCGACGTGCTGCTCCTCGACGAGCCGCTGTCGGCCATCGACGCCAAGCTCCGCAAGGCGCTGCAGTCGCGCATCCGCGAGATCAACCAGGAGCTGGGCCTCACCTCGATCTTTGTCACGCACGACCAAGACGAGGCCATGGTCATGTCCGACGTCATCCAGCTCTTCCACAACGGCCGCATCGAGCAGGCAGGCAGCCCGGTCGAGGTCTACACGCGGCCCGTCTCGGAGTTTGCCGCGAGCTTTATCGGCAGCTACAACCTGCTCTCGGCCGACGAGTTCGGCCGCCTGACGGGCGACAGGGTCGCTTCCGGCAACGTGGTGGCCATCCGCCCCGAGACCGTCGGCATCAGCGCCGAGCGCCCGGCGGGGGAGGAGGCCTACGTGCTCGAGGCGCGCGTGAAGTCGAGCACGCCGCGCGGCAACGTGCTGCGCTACGAGGTGGTGGCCAACGGCATCCAGCTGCGCGTCGACACGCTCTTCCGCAGCTTCCATCTCTTTGACGACGGCGCGCACGTCTTTATCGAGCTGCCCCGTCACGCCTGCCTCCAGATTCCGGTGGGCGTTGCCCGCGCCGCGTAAGGGCGCACGCCAGCTTCCCCTCCTGCGCCCGGCCCTGCGCTCCCTCATGCGCTCGGGCCGGGCTTTTTGTCGCGAGAAGGTCGGGCCGTGGTTGCCCGGCAGAGACGGAGACGCAATGATCAAAGACCAGCTTGGCCTGCCTCAGGGGCTCAACCGCTACAAGGGAAACCTGCACAGCCACACCACCAACTCCGACGGCAGGCTCGCGCCCGCCGCGGCAGTTGCCGACTACCGCGCGCACGGGTACCAGTTTCTGTGCCTCTCGGAGCACGACCTCTTCACCGATCTTTCGGGCGAGTTCGACGGCGAGGACTTCGTGATCCTGCCGGGTATCGAGGCGTCGGCGTATCTCTACGACGACGAGAACCACCGCGCGCGCCTGCGCTGCCACCACCTCTGCGGCATCCTCGGCACCGACGAGATGATCGCCGCGGCTCCGAAGCGCTTTGCGCATATGGAGCGGCTGGAGCCTCAAGAGCGCTTTGGCGCCTGGGACGGCCGTGCGGTGGCGCAGCAGGTTGCAGACGAGCTCGCGGCGCGCGGCTGCGCCGTGGCCTACAACCATCCCATCTGGAGCCGGGTTGAGCCCGAGGACGTGCTGGGGCTCACGGGCATCTTCGGCATCGAGGTCTTCAACTACGACACGGTCAACGAGGGCGGCGACGGCGCCGACACCGTGTACTGGGACCTCATGCTCCGCCGCGGCGCGCGCGTGGGCGCCGTTGCCGCCGACGACAACCACCACACGACCGACTTCGACGACGTGTTCGGCGGATGGGTCGTGGTCTGCGCGCCCGAGCTTACGCGCAACGCCCTCGTGCGGGCGCTTCTCGACGGGGCGTACTACGCCTCCTCGGGCCCCGAGATCCGCGGCTTCGGCATCGAGGGCGGCGTCGCGTGGGTGGAGTGCGGCCCCTGCGAGCGCATCACCAAGGTGGCGGGCGGTCCCATCGGCGGCAACCGCACGGTTATCGCGCCCGAGGGCGAGCACCTGACGCACGCCGAGTTTGCGCTTCGCGGCGACGAGACGTACGTGCGCTTTGAATGCACGGACGCCGCAGGCAAAACCGCCTGGACCAACGCGCTGCGCTGATCGGGGCGCCCGTCAGCTGCGCCGGCTGCTTAAGCCCGCCCGCGCTTCCCGTATACTGATGCTGCTTTTGTCGTTTGAAACGAGGTTTGCCATGCTCGCTCCGCTTCCCGCCCGCTCGATCGTCGACACGCACACGCACACATTCTTCTCCGACGGCGTGGGCACCTTCGAGGAGAACGCCAGCGCCGCCGTGGCGGCGGGCTGCCGCGTGATGGTCTCGACCGACCACCTGACCTTGCCGCACGTCATGAACCCCTCGGGCGACGTGCAGGTGGTGGAGGGGGACCTGGCGCGCCACCGCGCGGAGTTTGAGGCCGCGGCGGCCGCGCACCCCGAGCTCGAGTACCTCTACGGCTTCGAGTGCGACTGGTACGACGGCTGCGAGGAGAACATCCGCCGCTGGAGCGCGGGCGCTCAGGTGCGCCTGGGGTCGGTCCACTGGATCGGCAGTCAAAAGGAGGGCGCGTGGATCGACGATCCCAGCGACCAGCGCATCTGGCAGGAGCTCGGACCCGACGAGGTGTGGCGCCGCTACCAGCGCGCCTGGCTCGCGGCGTGCCAGTGCGACCTCTTTGACATCATGGCGCATCCTGACCTGGCGCAGCGCTTTGTGAACGCCGGTTTTGCGGCGACGATCGACCTCGCCCCGCTCTGGGACGAGATGGTCGCGTGCGCGCACGACTGCGGCAAGCGCGTGGAGCTCTCGACCGCCGGCTGGCGCAAGGGCGTGGGCGACTACTACCCGGCCGAGGGCCTGCTCGAGCGCTTCTTCCGCGCGGGCGTGCCCATAAGCGTGGGCTCCGACGGGCACTACCCGAAGGATATCTGCGACGGCATCGCGCAGGCCTACGACCATGCGGCGCGCATCGGTTACCGCACGGTGGACGTCCCGCGCGCCGACGGCTCGTGGGAGCAGATGCCCATCGTGTAGGCGGCGCTTCTCGCAGCCCCGCCCCAGGCAAGAAAAAAGCGGCTCTTCTCCGGGGTGGAGAAGAGCCGCTTGCGCGTTGTTGTGGCCTTGGCCTGGTTGCGCTAGGCGTTGAGGAAGGCCTTGTAGCCCTTATATGCCTCGTAGACGTCGGCCTTGCTGGTTGCCTCCCACAGCGAGTGCATGGAGAGAACTGCCACGCCGGAGTCGATGACGTTCATGCCGTACTCGGCGAGGATATAGGCGATCGTGCCGCCGCCGCCGCGGTCGACGCGGCCCAGCTCGCAGGTCTGGAACGCAACGCCGGCGTCGTCCATCACGCGGCGCACGAAGGCAACGTACTCGGCGTCGGCGTCGTTGGAGCCGCCCTTGCCGCCGCGGCCGGTGAACTTGTTGAAGCAGAGGCCGCGACCCATGAACGCGGCGTTCTTCTTCTCAAAGCGGTCGGCGTAGGCGTGGTCGAAGCCGGCCGAAACGTCGGAGCTGAGCATGCGCGAGTTCGCGAGCGCGCGGCGCAGGCTCAGCGTGCCGCCCTCGCCGGCGAGCTCCATGATCTCGGCACCGGTGTTCTCAAAGAAGCGGCTCTCCATGCCCGTGGCGCCCACCGAGCCGATCTCCTCCTTGTCGACGAGCAGGCACACGCTCGTGCGCTTCACGTCGGTCACCTCGAGCTGCGCGAGAAGCGAGGTGTAGGCGCATACGCGGTCGTCCTGGCCGTAGCCCAGGATCATCGAGCGGTCGAAGCCCATGTCGCGCGCGGCGCCGGCCGGCACGACCTCGATCTCGGCCGACAGGAAGTCCTCCTCGTCGATGCCGTACTTCTCGGAGAGGATCTGGAGCAGCATCTCCTTGACGGGCTCTTTGGGCGCGTCCTCGCCCTCGATCACCACGGGGCGGCCGCCCACGATGACGTCGAGGCTCTCGCGGTCAACGGCCTCGGAGGCGGGCTTCTTCATCTGCTCGCTCGCGAGGTGCACGAGAAGGTCGGAGATGCAGAACACCGGGTCGGAGGCGTCCTCGCCCACGCGCACCTCGACCGTCGCGCCGTCCTTCTTGCAGACGACGCCGTGCAGGGCGAGCGGCGTGGCGACCCACTGGTAGCCTTTGATGCCGCCGTAGTAGTGCGTGTCGAGGTAGGCCATGTCGCCGGCCTCGTAGAGGGGGTTCTGCTTGAGGTCGAGGCGCGGGGAGTCAATGTGCGCGCCCAGGATGTTCATGCCGTCTGCGAGCGGCTCGGTGCCGAGGTTGACGAGCATGACCGTTTTGTTGTGGCAGACGGCGTAGACCTTGTCGCCGGCCTTGAGCGCGCGGCCCTCGGCGATGCAGGTGGCGAGGTCAACGTAGCCGGCCTGCTCGGCCAGTGCAACCGAGGCGGCGGCGCACTCGCGCTCGGTCTTGTTCTCGCTGATGAACTGACGGTAGTTTTCGCACAGACGGTCGAGCTCGGCGCGCGCGTTGTCGTCGTAGCTCTTCCATGCGCAGGGACGCTCCATGGGCAGGGCCTCCTAAGTCGATCCGGACAGTACCGGGGGCTAGGGTACCACTGCCCATGGACAGGGGGAATACCACACAGAATCTGCCGATTGAGCTGCGGAAATATGTGAGTCGAGAAGTGCGTATTATCGCTCGGCGCGCTCCCGAAACGCCGCGGCCCCGCCGGTTCCTTTCCGACGGGGCCGCTTTGCATTTGGGTCGGGGCGGCGGGCAGGCGACGCCTGCCAGGGGAGTTGCCCTAACGCTGCTCCCACATGTGGTCCACGGGGCCGTTGCCGTGGCCGAGCGCGAGTCCTGATGAGAGCGCGCCGGTGAGGTAGCCCTTGGCGCAGCGCACGGCGTCTTCGAGTGCAAGCCCGCGCGCCAGCCCGCAGGCGATGGCGGTCGAGAGCGTGCAGCCCGTGCCGTGGGTGTTGTCGGTCGCCACGCGCTGGCCGGCGAGCCAGACCGTCTCGATTTCGTTGTCGGCGGTGAAGGCGGCGAGCACGTCGTTGGCGTCCTCCACGCGGTGGCCGCCCTTCACGAGCACGCCGCAGCCGTAGCGCTCGGCGAGCTCGCGCGCGGCGTCTTCCATGGCCGCGGCGTCGGCGATCTCGCGTCCCGTGAGCGTCTCGGTCTCGGGGATGTTGGGGGTGATGACCGCGGCGGAGCCAAAGAGCTCGCGCGCGAGCACGCCGATGGCGTCGTCGTCCGAGAGCGCCGAGCCGCTCGTGGCCACCATGACCGGGTCGAGCACGATGTTCTCGGCGTGGTGGGCGAGAAGTGCCTCGGCAATGGCGTGCGCCACCTCGGGCGTGGGAACCATGCCGATCTTGACCGCTTGGGGCGGGATGTCCTCGAAGCAGCGGTCGATCTGCTCGGTCACGAAGGCCGGGTCGGTGACCGCCACGCCCGAGACACCCTGGGTGTTCTGCGCGGTGAGCGCGGTGATGGCGGTCTCGGCGTAGACGCCGAGCGCGGTCGCGGTCTTGATGTCGGCCTGGATGCCGGCGCCGCCGCTCGAGTCGGACCCGGCGACGGAGAGAACAACGGGGTAGGTCTTGCTCATATGAAGCCCTCCATCTTGGTGACGAGCGCGCGCGTGGCGGCCTCGGGGTCGGCTGCCGCGAAGATGGCCGAGACCACCGCGGCGCCGTCTGCGCCGCATCCTGCGATGGCGTCAACGGTGTCGTAGTTGAGGCCGCCGATGGCCGTGACCGGAATCTGCACGCTTGCGCAGATCTCCTTGAGCACGGGCGGCGGTGTGAGGATCGCGTCGGTCTTGGTGGCGGTGGCAAAGACCGCGCCTACGCCCAGGTAGTCGGCGCCGCCCGCCTCGGCGGCCTGCGCCTGCTCGACGGTCTGGGCCGAGACGCCGATGATGGCGTCCTCGCCGAGCGCCCGGCGCGCCTGGGCGAGCTCGGTGTCGCTCTGGCCCACATGCACGCCGTCGGCGCCCGAGCGCAGGGCGGCCTCGACGTCGTCGTCGATGAGGAAGGGCACGCCCGCAGCGCGGCACAACGGGATGAGCTCCGCCGCCTCGGCGACGATCTCGTCGGTGGTGAGGTGCTTCTCGCGCAGCTGGATGCAGGTGGCGCCGCCGGCAAGGGCGCCCGCCACCACGTCTTTGAGACTGCGGCCGGCAAGCCAAGCGCGGTCGCTCACGCCGTAGACGAGCATGGCGCGCCTGATGTCGTCGGGCGAGAAGCGCCCGCGCCGGCAGGGGACGGCGCGCGGCGCGCGGCTCTCGGCGGCCATGCTAGACCTCCTCCACGCGCGCGCCTGCCGCAAGCTGCTCGGCGGTGAGGTTGTAGGCGGCGTCGAGCAGGTAGGTGCGGAAGCTGCCGTTGCCGTCGAGCTCGCCCATGCGGCCGCGGGCAACCTCACCCGCGAGACCCCAGCCTGCGATGGCGGCGACCGCGGCCTCGAGCGGGTGCTCGGGGTTGGCGGTCACGTAGGCGCCCGTCACGCAGCTGAGCATGCAGCCGGTACCCGTGATCTTGCCCATGACGGCGTCGCCGTTGCGCACGGCCACGGCGCGGTCCTTGTCGGCCACGAGGTCGATGGCGCCCGTTATGGCTACGACGCAGCCGAGCTTCTCGGCCACCTGGCGCGCAAAGGCGGCAGATGCGGCGAGGTTCCCGTCGGTCACCGCGTCGTCGGGGTTTGCGTCGACGCCGCGCGTGGAGGCGGCGGCGCCCGCCATGGCCTTGATCTCGCTCATGTTGCCGCGCACCACGGCAACGGGCAGCTCGTCGGCGAGCGAGCCCGCCGTTTCGGTGCGCAGCGGCGAGGCGCCGGCGCCCACCGGGTCGAGCACGATGGGGTGGCCGAGCTCGCCGGCGCGCTTGCCGGCGGCGTGCATGGTGGCCACGGTGCGCTTGTTGAGGGTGCCGATGTTTACGGTGAGGCCGCCGCAGATGGCCGTGATGGCCACGGCGTCCTCCTCCTCGTCGGCCATGATGGGGCTGCCGCCGCAGGCGAGAAGCGCGTTGGCGCAGTCGTTGACCGTGACGTAGTTGGTGATGCAGTGCACGAGCGGCGTGGTGGCGCGCACGTTCTCGAGCATCTGTCCGAGCATTGCGGTGTCCATGGGAAGTCCTTTCGCGCTTGCGTTACTCCATGCCGAGGTCGATCGTGGTGCCCTCGAAGACCTTGTTGACCGTGCGGACGGCGCACATCTTGCCGCACATGGTGCAGGTGCCCTCGGTGGCAGCTGGGGAGGCCTCGTAGCGGGCCTTGGAGGTCACGGGGTCGAGGGCGTACTGCCACATCTCATCCCAGGCGAGGCGGCGGCGCGCGTCGCCCATGCGGTTGTCGGCCTCCTGTGCGCCGGGCACGCCCTTGGCGATGTCGGCGGCATGCGCGGCGATCTTGGTGGCGATGAGGCCGTCGAGCACGTCCTTGGCGTTGGGCAGGCACAGGTGCTCGGCGGGCGTCACGTAGCAGAGGAAGTCGGCGCCTGCGCTCGCGCTGATGGCGCCGCCGATGGCCGCGGTGATGTGGTCGTATCCCACGCCGAGGTCGGTCACGAGGGGGCCGAGTACGTAGTAGGGCGCGCCGTGGCACAGGCTCTTCTCCATGGCCACGTTGGCCTCGATCTCGTTGATGGGCATGTGGCCCGGGCCCTCGATCATGACCTGCACGCCGGCGTCCCAAGCGCGCTTGGTGAGCTTGCCGAGCTCGATCATCTCGGCGGTCTCGGTGGCGTCGTTGGCGTCGTAGAGGCAGCCTGGGCGGCAGGAGTCGCCCAGCGAGATGGTCACGTCGTACTCGTGGCAGATCTTCAGGATCTCGTCGTAGTACTCGTAGAAGGGGTTCTCGTTGCCGGTGACCTCCATCCAGCCAAAGAGCAGCGAGCCGCCGCGGCTCACGATGTTCATGAGGCGGCCGGTCTCCTTGAAGGTCTTGATGACCGACTTGTTGATGCCGCAGTGAATGGTGAGGAAGTCCACGCCGTCCTCGGCGTGCGCGCGCGTGACCTCGAGCAAGTCGTCCACGGTGAGCTTCACGAGGGGCTTCTCCATGTAGCCGATGGCGTCGTACATGGGCACGGTGCCCACCATGAGCGGGGTCTTCTGCACGAGCTCCTGGCGGAAGAAGCGCGTCTTGCCGGAGTTGGAGAGGTCCATGATGGCGTCGGCGCCGAACTTCTCGGCCGTGCGGACCTTCTCCCACTCAACGTCGGCGTTGGCAACGTCGCCCGAGATGCCCAGGTTCACGTTGACCTTGGTCGAGAGGCCCGCGCCCACGCCGCGCGGCTCGAGGCCCATCTCGAGGTGACGGATGTTGGCCGGAATGGCAATGCGGCCGACCGCCACGCCCGCGCGGATGAACTCGGGGTCGCGGTTCTCGCGCTCGGCTACGGACTTCATGGCGGGGGTGATCACGCCGGCGCGGGCAAAGTCCATCTGCGTGACGCACGGGGTGCCGTCGGGGCGCAAAACGGGCGCGTTCTGCTCGGCGGCGGTGCTGTTGTTGGATTGCATGCTCATTGGCAAGGCTCCCTTCGTTGGCATTACCCATATCAGGTTCCGCGGGTCGGGGCGGGCGCGCCCCCTCTCAGCCTGCCGTCCTGTCCTGCAAGCTCCCCGGTGATATGCGATTGTGCAGGTAAGCGCGGGTGCTGCCCGCGCGGTACCGCTGTTTGCCATTATAGCGCTTGGGATCCCGGCCGCCGTCCCGTTTGCCGCCTGCCTCAGCTCCGGGGTCCCTGCCAAAACACGCTGTTAACAGCGTTTTTTGCCCACCTGCCCTGAGCTGCGGCAATAGCGGATACTCGCAGGTAGAGGTCGTGTTTATCCTCTGCCAAAAGGCGCTGTTAGCAGCGTTATTTGGCATGAGGCCCGGCCCGAGAAGCACGGCTGGCTGCCGAGAAGCGCGGGCTTTGGGATGGAATTCGTTCTTGACCGGGCGGCGAGGCGGGGCTACCCTAAACAGCAGAGTACGCAGCGCGTACGAAGGGGCGCACCACCTCGGGTGCGATCTATACCCTTCGTGCGCGCTTTTTTGTTACCGATGGGAGGAAACATGGCGCAGATCAACGGGAAACCCGCGCCCGAAGCCGACGGCCAGACCGTGGCCGAACTGCTCGAGGGCATGGGCTATGACCGCACCCGCGTGGCGTGCGAGCTCAACGGCGAGATACTGCCTCGCGCCGAGTACGACGCCTACCGGCTTGCCGCCGACGACGCGCTCGAGGTCGTGCGGTTTGTAGGGGGCGGCTGATGGCGGGGGAGAAGAACGCTCCGGAGCCGACGCGGTCCGCGCACGAGGAGCTGCCCGATCATTCGGACGCTCTTGAGCAGCGCATCGGCCGCGAGGCGCGGGGGCGCCTGCGCGCGGCGCGCATCGGCGTGGCGGGCGCGGGCGGTCTCGGCTCCAACATTGCCGTGATGCTTGCGCGCAGCGGGGTGGGCGAGCTCGTGATCGCCGACTTTGACGTGGTGGATGAGAGCAACCTCAACCGCCAGCACTACTTCCGGCGCGACCTGGGACGCCCCAAGGTCGAGGCGCTTGCAGACCAGCTCGAAGCCATCGGCTCGGGTACGCGCGTGCAAGCGCACTGCGCCCGCGTGACGGCGGTCAACGCGCGCGAGCTCTTCGGCGACTGCGACGTGGTCTGCGAGGCCTTCGACGACCCCGAGGCCAAGGCGCTTCTCGCCGAGCAGCTGCTCACGGTTGCCGGCGGGCCGGTGCTTGTCTCGGGCAACGGCATGGCGGGGCTGGGCCCGGCGGCCACGATCGTTACGCGGCGGGTGGGCAGGCGCTTCTACCTCTGCGGCGACGGGGTCTCCGACGTCGGCGCCGGCGAGGTGCTCTTCGCGCCGCGCGTAGCGCTTTGCGCCGCTCAGCAGGCGCTTCTCGCCCTGCGCATCGTGTTGGGGCTCGAGGACGCAGCTGCTGGTTCGGTTGCCGAGACGTGAGCGAAAGACAAGGCGGGGCTCACGTCGCAGCCCCGTACGAGGCGGGCCGTGCGCCCGCACTGCGATCCGGCGCTGCCAGTTGCAGCCGCCGGTACAGAGAAGGGATGTGCTATGGCAGACATCAAAGCCCAGACGAGCGCGGACGCCGCGCTCGCTGCCGATACCTGGACCCTCGGAGGCAAGGAGTTCAGCTCGCGTTTTATCCTGGGGTCGGGTAAGTTCAGACTCGACGTGGTCAAGGCGGCGGTTGAGGACGCGGGTGCGCAGATCGTTACGCTCGCCGTGCGCCGCGCCAACACCAACCAAGAGGACAGCATCCTCGACTCCATCCCCGAGGGCGTGACGCTTTTGCCCAACACGTCGGGCGCACGCACGGCCGAGGAGGCGGTGCGCATCGCGCGTCTGGCGCGCGAGCTCGGCTGCGGCGACTTCGTCAAGGTCGAGGTTATCCGCGACGCCCGCTACCTTCTGCCCGACAACGCCGAGACCGTTCGCGCCACCGACATGCTCGCGAGCGAGGGCTTTACGGTGCTGCCCTACATGTACCCCGACCTCAACGTGGCGCGCGACCTCGTGAGCGCGGGCGCGGCGGCCGTCATGCCGCTCGGCGCGCCCATCGGCTCCAACCGCGGTTTGGTGACGCGCGACTTTATCCGCATCCTCATCGAGGAGATCGACCTGCCCGTGATCGTCGACGCGGGCATCGGCCGTCCGTCGCAGGCGTGCGAGGCCATGGAGATGGGTGCCGCCGCCGTTATGGCCAACACCGCCGTGGCCACCGCCGGCAATATCCCGCTCATGGCGCGGGCGTTTGGCGACGCGGTGCGCGCCGGCCGTGCCGGGTTCCTCGCGGGCCCTGGTCGCGTGCTCGACGGCATGGGCGAGGCTTCGAGCCCGCTCACCGGCTTTTTGGAGGAGGAGGCCCGATGAGCGCCGCAGGCGAGAAGGTCGTGGCCGCCGCGCCCGCGCAGGCCGCGGAGTTTGAGGCCGTTCCGGTGGGCAGGCGCTGCCGGCGCATCCTCTCCATGGACGAGGAGGCCATGAACCAGGCCATCCACACCGACTTTGGCCTGGATCCCATGACCTTCCTGCCCGACATGGACGTTCTCGACAACGGCATGTTCGACCGCGTGCTCGACACTGTGGAGGCATACGACCCCGATGCCGTGACTGCCGCCGACGTGCGTCGCGTGCTCGATGCCGACGTGGTGGAGCCTGCCGACTTCGGCGTGCTCGTTGCTCCTGCGGCGGCTCCGTTCCTCGAGGAGATGGCCGAGCGGGCGCGGGCCGAGCGCGTGCGGTGGTTCGGCACCAACATCCAGTTCTTCACGCCGCTCTACCTGGCGAACTACTGCGAGAACCGGTGCGTGTACTGCGGTTTTAACTGCGAGAGCGGCATTCATCGCGCCCGTTTGAACGAAGAGCAGACCATCGCCGAGCTCGACGCCATCGCAGCCACGGGCCAGGAGGAGATCCTGCTTCTCACCGGCGAGGACCCCGTTACGTCGGATGTGGACTACATCGCGCGCGCCTGCGAGCTTGCGGCCGAGCGGTTCAAGAACGTCGGCATCGAGGTCTACCCGGCCAACGTGGCCGATTACGCGCGTCTGCGCGAGGCCGGTGCCGACTTTGTCACCGTATTTCAGGAGACCTATGATCCGTCGCGCTACGCCAAGCTTCATGTGTGCGGCCGCAAGCGCATTATGCCGTACCGCTTTGAGGCCCAGGAGCGCGCGCTCAAAGGCGGCATGCGCGGTGTTGCCTTCGCGCCGCTGCTCGGGCTTTCGGAGTTCCGTCACGATGCGCTTGCCTGCGCGCTGCACGCCTACTACGTGAGCCGAGCCTATCCGCATGCCGAGATTTCGTTCTCGTGCCCGCGCCTGCGCCCTGCGGCCGGCGCTGTTACGCCCAACGGTCCGCACGTGACCGAGGCGCAGCTTCTGCAGGTCATCTGCGCGTACCGCATCTTCATGCCGTTTGCCGGCATTACGGTGTCGTCGCGCGAGTCGGCTCGCTTCCGCGATCACGTTGCCACGATCACCGCTACCAAGGTGTCGGCCGGCGTGTCGACGGGCATCGGCGAGCACACGCACCAAGCAGAGGAGGGCGACGACCAGTTTGAGATCGACGACAGTCGCACCCTCGCGCAGATGTGCCAGGCCATGCGCAACATGGGGCTCGAGCCGGTCATGAACGACCACGTGCTGGTGTAGGGGAGCTTCAGGATCGGCGCCGCCCGCCCGCTGGGGCTCCGCGGGCAGGCGGCGCCGCCCTTTTTCGGTCAAACTGTTCAAATTTGCACATTTTCAGTCGTTTGCGTTGCCTGACGCTGCAAAGCGTATGGCCTGATGCGCGAATGCCCAGGAAGCGCATATGGATATATGCGAGCTCCTTGTTTTCTGCGCCTCAGAACGACTTATTATTTGTTTTTTTGAACACTTGGGGCCCTCGGAACGCTTTTTGCGGTTTCCGACTCGCTCACGCCGGCAATCTTTGAGGAGGAGCGGCTGTGCATTCGCTGTTTGAGAGAGGCTTTCTGCGCGTTGCCATGACGGATCGGCGCAACTGCACGCGCCCGCTGCCGTGCCAGGTGGCGCGGCTTGCGGGTCGCGTAGACGTGCTCATCATGCGCGAGAAGGACTTGGGCGACGCTGCGTACGCCTCGCTTGCCCGCGAGGTCATGGCCGCATGCGAGCGCGCCGGCGTTGTCTTTGTTGCTCACGGCCATGTTGCGGCCGCTCGCGCGGTCGGTGCGCCGTACCTGCACCTGCCGCTGCCCGAGCTCGACCGTGCGGGCCGACCGGAGGGCTTTGCCCTCGTCGGAACCAATGTGCACGGGGTGGCCGAGGTCGCCCGGGCCGAGCGGCTCGGCGCCGACTACCTCATCGCAAGTCCTGTCTTCGCTCCGTCGTGCAAGCCGCTCCCCGGGCGCGGCACGGCGTTTCTTGAGCAGGTCATTGCGGCAGCTCGGGTGCCCGTGCTCGCCCTCGGCGGCATCACCGACGCTACCGAGCCCGCTGTCCGTGCCGCCCAGGCCGCTGGCGCCGTCCGCATGTCAGACTACATGACCTAGGGTCTTGTACTTGTCGATTCGGCTCAGCTTGCGCGCTGGCCTTGCTCTGTCTTGCCCGGCTTGGTGGTGTCAAAGGCGTTGACCCACCAGAGCAGGCGCTCGCCCTCGCCCATGGCAGGTACGGGCTCGCGGCGCTCGAGGTACAGGTCGGTCTCGTGCCGGCCAAAGCGCACACGGTAGCGTGCCGTCTGGCGTCCGCGCACCAGCGCTCCAAAGCAGCCGGCCTCCATGACCTCGTCCACCTTAAAGCTCCGCCCGTCCTTCCACATCACGCAGACAGGCTCTATGGCGCCGTCGCGCCCAAAGCGGGCGTAAACGTCCACATACTCACGGTGCACACGGCGCCGTTCACCCGATGTCGTGGTCACGTACTCCATGCTTCCATTATCGAACAGAAGTTCTCTTTTGGCTATCGAACACAACGTGAATTTGACGTGCGCGGCGCATCTCCGACCGGTTTTTGGTGTCCGCGCCGGCTCCTACCATCCAGGGGTGAACAGATGTTTGGAAGGGGCCGCCATGCGCAACGCCGAGCGAGAAGAACAGAGCCGCACCTATATCTGCATCGACCTCAAGAGCTTCTACGCCAGCGTGGAGTGCACCGACCGCGGGCTCGATCCGTTTGCCACCGACCTCGTGGTGGCCGACCCCGAGCGCAGCGCCAACACGCTTTGCCTGGCCATCACGCCGTCGATGAAGGCCAAGGGCGTCAAGAACCGCTGCCGCGTGCGCGACATCCCGCCTGGCATGCCCTACATCACCGCCATGCCGCGCATGCGGCGCTACATGGAGGTTTCGGCCGAGATTTACCGTATCTACCTGCGCTTTGTTGCCGCCGAGGACGCCTGGCCCTACTCGGTCGACGAATGCTTCGTCGATGCCACACCGTACCTGCGCCTTTACGGCACCGGCGCCCGCGCCTTCGCGCTGCGCCTCATCGCCGCCGTGCGCAGCCGCACGGGCATCGCGGCCACGGCGGGCATCGGTCCCAACATGTTTCTCGCCAAGGTGGCGCTCGACGTGTGCGCCAAGCACGCCGACGACGGCATCGGCGTGCTCGACCACGAGTCGTTTCGACGCGAGATCTGGTTTCACCACCCCATAACCGACATCTGGGGCATCGGCCACGGCATCGCCGGCCGGCTTGCGCGCCGCGGCATCTACGACCTGGCGGGCATCTGCGCCGAGCGCCCCGAGGCTATCAGGAGCATCTTCGGCAAAAACGGCGAGGTGCTGCTCGACCACGCCTGGGGTCTGGAGCCGGCTACCATCGCCGACTGCCGCGCTTACGTGCCGCGCGCGCATTCGCTCAGCAACGGCCAGGTGCTCATGCGCGACTACGGCTTTGACGAGGCCCGCACCGTTGCGCGCGAGATGATCTTCGGCAGCTGCATGGACCTTGCGGGCAAGCTGCTCGCGTGCAGCACCGTGGGGCTCTACGTGGGCTACTCGGGCACCATGCTGCGCGGCTGGGACGGCACGGGCGCGGCGCCTGCCATGCACGCCGGCGGCCAGCGCGCGCTCGGACGCGTCACGGCATCGGAGCGCCGCATCGCCGCGGCGCTCTTAAGCATCTTCGACGCCACGGTGCAGCGCACGGCAAAGATCCGTCGCGTCAACATAGCCCTCATGGGTGTGGTGCCCGAGCGCATGGCCGCGCTCACGCTCTTCGACGACCCCGCGGCCGAGGCGCGCGAGGGTCGGCTCGCCCGCACCGCCGTAGCCGTGCGCCGGCGCTTTGGCGCCAATGCGCTTCTGCGCGGCACGAGCCTCAAGCCCGGTGCCAACGCCTACGAGCGCAACCTGCAGATCGGCGGCCATCATGCGTGAAGGCGCGGCAGCGCGTGGGAGAGAAGTGCGCACCGGTGGGGGGCGGCAGGCGAGAAAGACGGGCGAGAAGGGCGCGTCGCTCCGCTCCGTGGGCTGGCGGGGCAGCTGCGTGGGATATGCGGGGAAGGGGAGGCAGGGCGTATGGGGCGCACGGAAGACGAGCGGTTGCATAAATCCGGTTGGGCCAAAAGCGGGGGAGAAGCGCGCAGGTCTGCGCCGGATGCAAGCGAGGCCGCACTGCCCAGCTTGGACATGTGGCCCGACCTGGACGCCTTTGAGTGCGAGCGCCGCGCCGTCATCTTGCGCGACATCGAGCAGCGCCTGACCGAGAACGGCCCGCGCCGGTCCGCGCCCGACCCCAACCGCGGCCGCCTCTTCATGCCCTTCGCCGCCCTCGAGGGCTACGACCAGATGATCGACCAGGCGGAGGAAGAGGTGGGCGCGGCAGACGAGGTGCCCGGCGCAGTAGCGTAGGCGCGCGACGCACCCGCTGTTTTACCGCCAAACTATTACCGCCACTGGCGGTAAAACGAAGCACGGCCAACGCATAGCGGGCTGAGGTCGATAGTCTCTGGCGTCCTGCGTAGATAGATGCCGCCCGAGCTTGATGGCAAAGATTATTCTAATTAGAATAATTCTATTTAGAATAATCTTTGCCTGAGGGAGGAGTCCCATGCGCAACTTCGTAGACCGTGAAGCGGAATTGCGAGCACTTGAACGCGAATACACTCGCACGGACGCATCTTTCGTTGTTGTGTACGGTCGTCGCCGTGTGGGCAAGACCGAGCTTATCTCCCGGTTCATCCGCGACAAACGTGCTCTCTACTACCTGGCGACAGAGGAGCCGGAGCTCCAGAACCTTGAGGGCTTTCAGTCTGTTGCGGCTGATTTTCTCGAGAGCGACCTGCTCCGCGCCGCACGCATCTCGCGCTGGGAGGACATCTTCCGCGAAATCGCACGCGCGTGCGGCGCAGCAGACGATCGCGCTGTCATCGTCATCGACGAGTTTCAGTATCTCGGCAGAGCAAATCCCGCCTATCCGTCGATCTTTCAACGCGTCTGGGACACGATGCTCAAGGATGCCAATGTCATGCTCATCCTCTGTGGCTCGCTCATCTCGCTCATGAAGGACCAGGTGCTCTCAGAAGAAAGCCCGCTTTACGGGCGTCGCACAGCGCAGATCAGGATGGGCCAGATTCCCTATGCTTACTACAAGGAGTTCTTCCCGGGGCGCTCAACACGCGAGCTCGTGGAGCGTTATGCGGTGACCGGAGGGGTGCCCAAGTACATCGAGCTTTTTGAGGACGAGAAGGACGTGTACTCGGCCATTGCGGCAAACGTCCTCGACCGCAGCGGCTTTCTTTATGACGAGCCAAACTTCCTGCTCCAGCGCGAGGTTCCCGACGTGGGTACCTACTTTGCGCTGATACGCTCCATTGCTGGCGGCGCCCACCGTCCGAACGAGATCTCGCGTGCGTTCGGACTGAAACAGACGAGCCTCAGCAAGTACCTCAAGACTCTCGTCGATCTAGACGTTCTCGAACGCCAAGTGCCCGTTACCGAGAGCAACCCTGATAAGAGCAAGAAGGCTCTCTACGGGGTAAAGGACAATTTTCTTCGGTTCTGGTTCAAGTTCGTGCTGCCCAATTTGAGCTATCTGGAAACGGGCCGAACGGCAGCGGTCGAGAAACGCATACGTGCCCACTTTATCGACGCGCACGTGGCATACGTTTACGAGGACGTATGCCGTGAACGCCTGTGGGATATGGCTGATGAAGGGTTGCTGGAGTTTATTCCCGACCGTATCGGACGCTGGTGGTCGGGAAACGACGAGATCGATGTTGCTGGCATAAACGAGAGCGAACGCAGCACTGCCTGGGGTGAATGCAAATTCTGGAAGGATCCCGTTGGGGCAAACGTACTGCGGGCGCTCGAGGGCAAGTCGGCGCGTATCCCGTGGAAAAAGGGAGAGCGGAGCGACACCTTCGTCCTCTTCAGCGTGAGTGGCTTTACCGACGAATTGCGCGCGATCGCAGACGCCCGTCACGACGTTCTGCTGGTGGATGATAGCGAGTAGATATTCGGACAGCTGGAGATTGGCAGCCGCGCTATAGACAAGGGAGAGAGGATCCAATTTACGGCAACCGTTGACATTGCGGAGAGATGCGGGCACTTGGGCATTTCCTGGGAGGATTTGCAAAAGGCAGAAGGGCTCCAGAGGAGCATGGCCTGACTACGCTTCGACCACCCATGTGCCGCCACGGGCTGCGCCGTCTCGACGGAGCTTGCCGGCGTTGCGAAGATTCGCTGCGACGCGCTCTGCCGAACGTTTGGAGCAGCCGAGAAAGACGGCGAGCTCCGCTATCGTTCCCTTGGGATGATCCAAGAAAAACGCAAGCGCCCGATGTTCACGGTTTTCCTTCGGGGCGTCTTGCCGGGCAAAGGGAAGCAGTGCGTCGCGGATGACCTGCAGCATGAACGTGACGAAGCGCTCGGAGGAGCCAGCGGCGTTGGACTCGGCGAGCGCTCGGTAGTACCCCTGCTGACGTTCGCGGATAACGCTTTCGATGGGGAGCCACGCAAGGACAGGCCTCCATCGCGAGAGCAGGAGCGTGTGCCAGAGCCTGCCCGTCCTCCCGTTGCCGTCTGCAAAGGGATGGATGAACTCAAATTCGTAATGGAAGATGCACGAGGCAAGGAGCGGATGCAGGTCGGTCGCACCCAGCCACTCAAAGAGGTCGGACATCACCTGCGGGACGTAGCTCGCCGGCGTGCCGGCATGGATGAGCGTGTCTCCGTCAAAGACCCCGACGTTTTTGGTGCGGAAGCACCCGGCGTGCTCAACCAGCTTGTCCATCAGCACGCGATGCGCTTGCAAGAGGTCCTCAAGGCTATGCGGATCAAGGGAATCAAGCAGGTCGTACGCCCGCTTGGCGTTCTCGACTTCGAGAATATCCTTAGCGGGGCCGAGAACTCGCTTGCCGTCCATGATGGCGGTCACGGCCTCTTCCGAGAGGGTGTTGCCCTCGATCATGAGCGACGAGCGGATGGTGCGGATACGCAGCTCACGATGAAGGACCGGGCTTGAGCTAAGGTCCGAGGCAGGATGCAACATGCCTACGAGTTCAGCTATCTCCATGCAGAGATCGTCAATCTCTGGTGTTCTCTCAAATGGCGGCTCGTAACTCATCCAACCTCCTTTTTACCGCCATTATTTTACCGCCAATGGCGGTAAAAGGAAAAAATGACGATGAAGGGATCCTGCTCTTTTCCCAAGCAATGCAGCTGCGGATGACCCTGAGTACTCCTTTACGGGCGTTGCGTGAAGGCGCACGCGTTCAGCGGCAGCCAAGCGTGAGACGTTGCGCTCGCCTCAATGTTACGATGTGTTCATGCGTACGTTGTATTCAATGCTTTTGTCTGAGCAAGTTTTCCTCTTCCGGAGAGGTTCGCGTCTTTCCAATTTGCCGGTGTTTGTACTGAGGATCGACGCTTCATATCCGATGAGAGTGTGTAGCGGTTGCAGAACGAGCTGATGGGGGCGAGCGATATGGTTGAACGGGGCGGATCTGCTGCCGAAGAATCTGCTGACGATGCCAAGCTTCGTCTAGAAAAACAAAAGGAAAGGACCCTCCGCCTTAAAGAGAAGATTCGGCGCCGTAAAGAGCGTGGTAAGGTGCTCAAGTCCCTTCTCACGCCAAAGGCGATCTTCGGCGTTTCCATAGGCCTCGTCATCGTCCTTGTTCTGTGCTTTGTGGTGTTTAATCCCCTAGGCACCTCCGAAGAAGAGACCAAGTACCTTTCTTCCGCCGAGCTAGAGAAAATAGTGAACGTAAGCAAGCTTTCTACTGCCGAATACGTTTACAACGGGATTGCTGAGATCGCTAACGACGAGGGAGAAATTACTCAGAGAATCAAATACGACGCTACGGTGCGAGCGGGCATAGATATGGAGGAGGTTTCGTTTGATATCGACAATGATGCCATGACCGTAACGCCCGTTCTCCCGGACATCACAATCGATGATCCCGAGCTCGATGTATCTTCGTTCGATTACATGCCGAGTGATCCAGATATGGAGCTCCCCGCGATCATTTCCGTTGCAAGTCAGGATGCTCTTTCCGAGGTCGAGTCAAGTGGGGGATTTTATCAAACTGCTGAGGCGAACCTGAGGTCAGCGATAAAGGCGCTAACCCTTCCGATCATCAGCAAGTATGGCTATGAACTAACGTGGGACGACGAAGGCAAAGGCAAGGGCGTAGATGGGGCGAAAGAGTCGGAGATGGGCTCCGGTAATATCGCAGAGAAGGAGGGCGCTGATGAGTAGGAAGGTGTTCCGCAGCGCGCTTTGCGTACTCCTTATGATCTTGTCGCTTCAGTGTGCCGGATGCATTGGCAACGGTGCAGATGAACGGGGTGAGGAGGCGGACTTCTCGAACGCAAGCTACGTTTGCGAGCTTTCGACGCTTGAGGTGTATTACCACAACGTTGCCCAGATGAGCCAAGACAGTGACGTGCTATTTGGGATCGGCAACATCGGCTATAAAAAGATGTGGTTTGAATACAGCGGCATTGTAGAGGTGGGAATTGACGCATCCAGGGTGGAAGTTTCGCAGCCCGATGCTCAGAACGTGGTTACTATATCCCTTCCCCAAGCAGAGATTCTTTCCGTCAATTTAGATGAGGCAACGATAAGTGACCCGGTTGTAGAGACGGGGCTGTTTACGCCGCTTAAGACCGAAGAGAAAACTGAGGCGCTCGGCGAGGCCCAGGAGGGCATGCGGGAAGAGGCGGAGAAAGACGACAACCTGAAGTTTCAGGCACGTCAGCGCGCCAAAGAGATGCTCGAATCTTACGTCAAAAACGTTGGGGAGCTTGTGGGCGAAGATTACGACGTCAGGTGGGTTGATGCATAAGGTGGGGGGAGTGCGAACTGCGGTGACGTTCCCTCTAAGTGGTGGGGCCGTATATTGCCGGGCACGTTGCCCTAAGCCTTGCTGATAGAATGAACACCAATGATCCGCCGCCACGTTCGGGAGCCCATATGAAGTCTGTTTACGACGTGCTCGACCCTATCGTCAATGCTTCCATTTCCGAGAAGGAGAAGGGCGCCAAGTACGAGGCGGCTTGCGTTTGGTATCTGAGAAACGACCCTTTCTGGGCGCAGCGCTTCGAACGCGTCGGAACGCTCGAAGAAGCCCTCGGGTGGGAAGATTGCCCTGTTCACGACACCCAGGACACCGGAATCGACTTGGTGGCCCATGACGTGGAGGATGGCTCCTGGTGGGCCATCCAGTGCAAATGCTACGACGCACGCAAGCTGCTTCCTAAAAAAGTGTGCGACTCGTTTTTTGCCCGGGCGCTCGGTGATAAAACCGTCGGCCGCTACATGATCATGACCACCGCCAAAGGGATCGCCAGGAACCTTCGGCAACAGGTTGACAACACTGGCACCATGGTCATCGATACCGCCAAGATGTACGTGTCAAAACTCGACTGGACGCCGTTCGTCGACGGATCGGGCGCATCTGCCCGAGAGGTGTACGATCCTTTGCCTCACCAGCGCGCGGCCATGGACGGGATTGAGGAGGCTTTCGAGGGGCACGACCGCTGCAAGGCGGTCATGGCTTGCGGCACAGGCAAGACGCTCATGTCCCTGCGGCTGGCAGAGGAGTATCTGCAGGGCAGGGGTCTCGTTCTGTTCTGCGCTCCCTCGATATCGCTGGTGGGCCAGTCGATGCGCGAGTGGCTCTCCCAGTCCAAGGTCCCCCTCGCGCCCCTTGTTGTTTGCTCCGACTCTAAGGCATCGCGCAGAGAGGACGCGGTGCCCATGACGCTTGCGAGTTTTGAGTACCCGGCGACAACGAGGCCTGACCGCCTCATCGCGGCGTACGAGGCGTGCCGCGGCAACGATGGCCTGGTGGTCGTCTTCTCCACGTATCAGTCCATCGACGTGATCCATGCTGCGCAGGCCATGGGCCTGCCCGACTTCGACCTCATCGTGTGCGACGAGGCGCACCGCACTACGGGAAGCGCTCTCCCCGGCGTTCCGAAGGCGGAGGCGTCCTCTTTCATGAAGGTGCACTACGACGAGAACGTGCGCGGCAGGAAGCGCCTCTACATGACGGCGACCCCGCGCATCTACGGCGAGACCGCCAAGAGAAGGGGCGCCGAGGAGGATTACACCATCGCCTCGATGGACGACGAGTCGATCTACGGCCCCGTCGCCTACCAAATTAAGTTTGGCGAGGCGGTGGAGCGGAAGCTTCTGACCGACTACAAGGTCGTCGTGCTCACCGTCGAGGAGGACGCGCTGCGCGAGAAACTCCCCGCGACCGACGACGAGGGCGTCGACGCCCGCTCGCTCGACGCGGACGACATCGGCAAGATCATCGGCTGCTGGAAGGGCCTCGCCGAGCACGGCGAGAACGCCCCGGTCGACGTGCTCGGCATCGGCGACATGCTCGTGGTGGACGACATGAACGCCGAGCCCGCGTACGAGATCCAGCCCCTCCACCGCGCCGTCGGCTTCTGCTCGACCATCAACGCCTCGAAGACCATCTGCGAGGCGTTCACGCGCGTCGTCGAGAAGTACAAGGAGAACGGCGGGGACGACTTCGACCTGAGGTGCCGGCTCGACCACGTGGACGGCGCGATGAACTCTGCCGACCGCAACGAGAAGCTCGCCTGGCTCGGCGGGGAGGTGGCCGAGGACGAGTGCCGCATCCTCACGAACGCCCGCTGCCTCGCAGAGGGCATCGACGTGCCGACGCTCGACGCAGTCATCTTCTTCAACGCCAAGAACTCCACGGTCGACGTGGTGCAGGCGGTCGGCCGCGTCATGCGCAGGGCCGCCGGCAAGCAGTTCGGCTACATCATCCTGCCCATCTTCGTGCCCTCGGGCATGACGCCCGAGCAGGCGCTCGACGACTCAAAGGTGTTCGCGAACGTCTGGAGCATCCTGCAGGCGCTTCGCAGCCACGACGAGCGCATCGAGGCCCGCGTCAACGCGCTCGCCCTTGAGCAGAAGGCCAGCAAGAGGCCCGACGACCCGAACAAAGACCAGCATAAAGGCTGGAACGACAGCCTCAAGTCCAAGAAGGAGCTCGAGGAGGAGACCGCGGCGGAGATCGCCCAAGGTGTCCAGATGCGCCTCTCGCTCTTCCCGGTGGAGCGCTGGGAGAAGGCCATCCACACCACGCTCGTCAAGAAGTGCGGCACGCGCATCTATTGGGATACGTGGGCCGCCGATGTCGCGCGCATAGCGGAGCGTCACATCGAGCGCATCACTGCTCTGATCGATAGCGACGAGAGGGTCGGGTCTGAGTTCCGGGTATTTCTCAAGGGGCTGCGCGACTCACTCAACCCGGGCATCACCGAGGCGGACGCCGTCGAGATGATCGCCCAGCACATGATCACGATGCCCGTATTTGACGCGCTCTTTGGAGACTTCCAGTTCGCCAAGTCGAACCCCGTCTCCGTTGCGATCGATGGGTTTCTCTCCTCGCTGGACGAACACCGCATCGAGGAGGCCTCCGACGCCGCCGTTCTCGACGACGTGTACGCGAGCGTCCGGCGCCGCGCCGCTATGGTGCGCACGGACACGGCACGCCAGCAGCTCATCCGCGACCTCTACGAGCAGTTCTTCAAGGTCGCATTCGAGAAGACGTCGCAGAAGATGGGCGTCGTCTACACGCCCGCGGAGATCATCGACTACATCCTGCGTGAGACCGACCGCGTGCTCAAACGCGAGTTCGGTAAATCGCTCGCCGACGAGGGCGTCCACATCCTGGACCCGTTCGCGGGAACCGGTTCCTTCATGGCGCACCTCATCGAGAGCGACCTCATCCCCGACGATAAGCTCGAGCACAAGTACCGTCATGAGATGCACAGCAACGAGATTCTGCTGCTGGCCTACTACATCATGACCATCAACATCGAGTACGCCTACCACGAGCGCATGGGCGGAGACTACGTACCCTTCGAGGGCGGAGTGCTCACGGATACCTTCCAGATGACCGAGGCTAATGACACCTTGGATGAGCGCGTCTTTGCGGAGAATTCGGAGCGCGTGCGCAAGCAGAACGAACTTCCTATCCGCGTTATCGTGGGCAACCCGCCATATTCAGTAGGACAGCGGAGTGCCAACGATAACAATCAGAACGAGAGCTATCCTACGCTCGATAGGCGCATTGCAGAGACCTATGCCGCCAAGACAAATGCAACGCTGAAGGGAGCCCTCTACGATTCTTATGTACGGGCTTTCCGCTGGGCGAGTGACCGCATCGGCGAACAGGGTGTGGTGTGCTTCGTATCCAACGCTGGATGGCTGCGTGGTGCCGCCATGAGCGGCATGAGGAAGTGTCTGGCCGAGGAGTTCGACGATATCTACGTGTTTGACCTGCGGGGGAACCAGCGCACGCAGGGCGAGGAGTCGAGACGCGAGGGTGGCAAAGTATTCGGCTCGGGTTCGCGCACTCCGGTCTCTATAACGCTGCTCGTGAAACGGGCGGGCGAAGCCCATACTGGTAGCATTCATTACCAGGACGTTGGAGACTTCCTCTCACGCGAAGACAAACTTACCATCGTCAGTGGTGTTGCCCAGTCAGGGTATGTTGATTGGGCGACCATCACTCCCGATGTGCATGATGACTGGCTCGACCAGCGCGACGACTCGTTTTATCAGTTTGCGCCTATGGGCATGAAGCCGAAATACAAGCCTCCACACGGTTTGTTTCTTACTTATGCAACTGGCCTTAAAACGCAGCGCGATGCATGGGCTTGGGGGTATTCGCGCGGTACCGTGAGCGAGAATATGAGAACGCTCATCAGCAACATGAACGCCGATATGGCTCAAGCTCACGGCGACTGCAATAAACTTACATATGACTCAAGAAAGTGCAGCTGGACGCGTCGACTTGTTGACAGGGCTGCCAAGGAAGAGCCTATCCAGTTTAACATTGACCATACTGTGATAGGGATGTATCGACCGTTTTGCAAGCAATGGGTGTATTTCGATCAGTTGATGAACGAAAGACCGTCGCAGCACCCCCGCTTTTTCCCGCTCGCCACAGGCGAGCGGGCGAAAGACCGTCGCAGCACCCCTTCCGCGAGCAGTGGTGTACGACGCACAGCAAATATCGAGATGGTGGGAAAAAGCGGCGAAATACCGTCGCAGCAATGTGTGCTCAAGTGCTCACCTAACTTTGTGATTGCTGTAACCGATGGAAGCAACCCGAGTTGTCTCATTAGCAGCTGCCTTCCA
This sequence comes from uncultured Collinsella sp., assembly GCA_949287065.1. Taxonomy (GTDB): domain Bacteria; phylum Actinomycetota; class Coriobacteriia; order Coriobacteriales; family Coriobacteriaceae; genus CALUOB01. The sequence goes on along the minus strand of CASEEV010000012.1, from coordinate 60,278 downwards.
GACCTTCATTTTGTTGGCGATTCTCAATGTTTCCCTCTCTACTGGTACGAAGAGGAGGATGTTGGTACGGCGCTCTTCGATGCCAATGATTACGTCGGCGAAGGCGGTCAGACGTCGCTCTTCGGCAACGGCGCTACGCAAACGGAGAAGCGTCTTGTGCGTCACGACGCCATTACCGACGAGGCGCTCGCAGTCTTCCGCGGGGCATACCCTCATGCGTTTCTCAGCCGATACAAGAAGGACGGCGGGGAGGAGCTTTCCAAGGAGGACATCTTCTACTACATCTATGGCATCCTGCACTCGCCCGAGTATCGTAAGAGATTTGCTTCCAATCTCAAGAAGGAGCTGCCGCGCATCCCGCTGGCTGAGGACTTCGCGGCGTTCTCGCGTGCTGGTCGTGCGCTTGCGAAGCTGCACCTCAACTACGAGACAGTCGAGCCATGGGGCACGATTGAAGAGGACGGAGACTCCGAGAATCTCGGGCGCACCGTCAAGATGCGCTTCGGCAAGTGCAAGAAGACCGAGGAGAATCGCAAAGGCGTCGATCGTACGGTGCTTCACGTCTCGGAGAACCTGACACTGCGCGGTATCCCCGAGGAGGCTTACGGCTACGTGGTGAACGGCCGCTCTGCCATCGAGTGGCTCATGGACCGCTATCAAGTGCGCACGGACAAGGCTTCAGGCATCGTGAACGACCCCAACAATTACTCCGACGACCCGCGCTATATCGTGAATCTCGTGAAGAGCGTCGTCACGGTATCTATGGAGACGCTCAGCATCGTCAATATGCTCCCACCGCTCCACGAAAAGCCCCAGCCAGCCAATTGGCCCTTGGCATGGAGGTCTTAATGAGGGTTCGAGGGATTCTTGATGGAGTGCGTTTCATCGTGAAGCTTGAATTACTCGAGAATGACTGTAGTGGGGTGATCATTATTGACTCTAGATCAGGAAGGCTCTCAATTGCCAATCTCCTGATGGTGAGAAAGTTGCTTCGCGGTGTGACGTCATTTAGGTTTGGCAAGGCGAGTGCCAATCGAAGCGAGGAGTCGGCATGGTCCTAGCTGCTCTCTTTACAATTGGTCTTGTTGTAGCCTATACCATTGTTTATTGTGTCTCGGGCGGAGATTCGAGCAGCCATTTGGCTGCATATGCGAGCTTCATGGCCCCTGTATTTGGCACGACCGTTGCTTTTATTGGTGTCGTTTTGACCATACGGGCAAGTGCCAGGGCAAACGACAAGGCAATTGAGCGTAGTGAAAAGAGCGCTGAGCGCATTCAGCGGACCGACAAGATGCCAGTTCTTGATATAGAGGTATGCGGACTTGATTGCAAAGAAGGTCGGGAGGAGTCGGGACATGACTCCGTTGTATGGGTAAAACTAATTGGCGAGAACCCCGCTAAAGAGGTTAGTTTAGAAGTATATCGTGACGTCTCATTTTCAGGCTGCTATTCACTGTTTTACCGAAAGTGGTTGCTGAGTACTGAACCGTTCCAGATCGAAGAATTTACCGTTTGGGACCTCTTCGAATATCTTGAAGAAGGAGATCTTAGCAAAGTTTATAGGGCAAGTGATGGCGAGCTCAGCTTTTACTGTGTTCTAAGATACCGGGATGTTCTCAACAATACGTACTGGCAGCTATATCACGGCTTTGCATCAAGGCACACGGACGGTCACGTCGTTTTTCTATCGCCAGAATCTGAGGTTTATTGCGAGCGTGAAACTTCTCAGACGGTTCTACAGGGTTATTTTCGACAGCTAGTGGATGATGAGAGGGAGAAATACGAACCTACTCGGAAGATAGCCGAGGGAAATCTGCAGAGATGGCGAGCGAAGATTGATCACTTTGATGAACTTAGCTCAAAGGCGCACGAGTGCTCTTGGCGGAATACGGAATGTGCTGCAAAGTCTCTTGGCCGTTTGTATAGGGAAAAACTGGGCGGTGGTTTTGGCGGTGGACAGCCTGTTTGCGTCCGAAAGTTCGGTAGGTTCCTGCGCTTCTCTTTTAGTTATTCGTGCGGTTTTTTCGACAGCGGAAATGAGTTCAACAGAACAATAGTTAGTTGGCGGATTGAAGTTCTGATGGATGTAAAAACACAGAGGGCCGTGTACGCGGGCAAGTCCCTAGAGAAAATATCTCCAGAGCCGGATCCTTTCGAGTTCCTCTCGTATAAAGCCCGGTTTTTTCTTGAGTCTCCGCATCAAGCTTCCGTTGGCATTCTCATGAAGCGGCTACTTTCGTTAAAGAAGGTGTGAAAGACTGTGCGCTAGATGCATAAGGTCTTTTACGGTTTTCCATTGCTTGTTCCCTTGGGAGCGATCTTCCTTCTGAATCGCCAATAACAGCTTTTCCAACACATAGAGTGCCAAGCAGGCATCTGGAGTGCACCATAAGCTCCGTATTCGTGTCCGCGCCGGGGTTTACGCTCTCTCTGACAGGTGGTTTCGGCCCTCTTGGCAGCGTTTGCGGCTGCCGGGGCCGAGCGAGGTTGGGAGGCAGTTGTGTATCAGCCGTCGCGCGTTCTTGCTTCGTTTTGTATTGCAGGGTTTCAGTTTGGAGAAGGCGCCCTGGTGCTCGATAAGCTCAAGCCGGGCGTGCATCTTGAGATGGTTGCCGAGCCTGACAACCCGCACGATCCGTCGGCCATCGCTCTGTACTATGAGGGCAAGCGACTGGGCTATGTTCCCGAAGACGGCAACGAGCCCTTTGCGACCATGCTCTTCTTCGGGCACGCTAACGCGTTCGAGTGCATAGTCCAGCAGGTTGCGCCCGAGCGCAGCCCGTGGCATCAGGTCCGCGTTGGCGTGTTCGTGACTGACGCTCGCAAGAGCAAATAAGCCCATCGAGGCTTCAGAACTCCGAGTGCAGGTTTTGGTCAACTTGCTGACCTGGTCACTGGCAGTTTTTATCGTTCCGGCTCTGCAATCAGGCGGATGGCGCTGCGGTCGGCGAGGCGGGCAAAGTCTGCGCCGAGCCAGATGCCCGACTCGCCGGGGCCGAGCACGAGCGGCATGCGGTTGTGCACCGGCGCCACGCTCGCGTTGGGGCTTGTGGTGACAACCGAGAACCTGCCCTCCGCTTGTACCCCGGCGAGCAAAAACGCCCGTGCGCCGGCAAGACGAAAGCGGTACTGGCGGCGTACGGGCTTGCCGGTGCGCTCGCTTTCCACACGCTCGGTGGCGTGGCTCTCGTAAAACGCGCGCACCGGTACCAGGCACCGCCCGTGTTGGATGGCTTCAGCCCACATGCCGCGCCGTCCGCGTTCGAGTTGCTCGAGCGCGGACTCGAGCCTTGTGTTAAAGACGGCGTTCTCTTTGCCGTTGAGCGCAAAGCCCCAGTTCAGGGTGACAACTGCTAGGCGCCCGTTTTGATCGGGCACATACACCGGCACGGTGGATCCCGGGTGCGCGTCGTAGAGCGGGTCGGGCTTCTCGACAAGCTCGATGGCGTGCGCGCCGGCTTGCCCGCGCTTGTCGAGCACTGCCTGCGCTTCCGCAACGGTGAGCGGACTCATCCTTACGCACATGCTTCCTCCGTTCTTGTCCCGATCGTAGGCTCAGCTGGCGCGCTCGGCAGGACCTTCTCCCGATTCATCGGACCTTGCCCTCTTGATGCGGACCCAAGCGGACGGTTTTACAGGCAGAAGCGTCTGTTCGGGTCCGTACCAATATGCGAAACGTCCGTTTGGGTCCGCACCTTCCCGCAGCCCCTCGTCCGCAGCACCGCGCCCGTCAATATCCCGCGCTCGCGCCCGCGACCCGCCGCCGTACGAGCGAGCCGCGGGCAAACTTGCAGCTACAGCGCGCTCAAGTAGATTTGGCGGGCGTCGTCCAAGGTCAGCTGCATAAACGAGCCGAACTTCTCGCCGCGGTTGATCTTGAGGCCGGGGAGGAGCTTCTCAACGTCCTCGGCCGTCATGCCAAACTCCGAGAGCGTGCGGGGCATGCCGAGGCTCACGAAGAATTCCTGCAGCTCGTCGATGGTCTCCTCAACAGCGTCGGCAACGGCGCGTTCGGGCGTGATCTCCTCGTCGATGCCGCTGAGGTCGTCGACCGCGGGGTCAACGGGCTCTATGCCAAAGACCTGGCGGCCAAACTCGAGGAAGCGCTCGGGGTGCTCGCGCCATACGTAGCGCATCCACGCGGGGAAGATCACGGCCAAGCCGGCGCCGTGCGTGATGCTCGTGTCAAAGGCCGAAAGCTCATGCTCCATGCCGTGGCAGGTCCAGTCGCCGTCGCGGCCGCCGGGGTTGCCGAGTCCCAGGCCCGCCAGCCCGTTGTGCGCGAGCGTGCCGACCCACATGATGTTGGCGCGCGCATCGTAGTCCTCGGGGTTCTCCATCACGCGCGGGGCGGCATCCATTACGGCGCGGATCATGCCGAGCGCGATGTTGTCGGTCACCGCCACGCCCGGCTGGCCCGAGAAGAACCGCTCCATAATGTGGGCGATCATGTCGGTCACGCCGGCGGCCGTTTGGTAGGGCGGCAGCGTGAAGGTGAGCTCCGGGTCATTGACGGCGAGCACGGGGCGGTTGAGGTCGGTGCCGAGGCCGCACTTGAGGTGCTCCTCGTCGTTTGAGATGACGCTGGAGTTGGAGGCTTCTGAGCCCGAGGCGGGAATGGTGACCACGCAGGCAACCGGCAGGCGGTCGGCGGGTACCGCGCGCTTGCGCCAGAAGTCCCACACGTCGCCGTCGTAGGTCGCGCCGAGCGCGATGGCCTTGGCCGCGTCCATGGCCGAGCCGCCGCCCACGGGCAGCACCACGTCGGCGCTGAAGTCGCGCGCGAGCTTGACGCCCTCGCGCACCGAGGTGATCTCGGGGTTGGGGCGCACGCCGGAGAGCTCTTCGTAGGCCACGCCCGCGGCGTCGAGCGATGCCTTTACGCGGTCGAGCGTGCCCGTGCGCACCACGGACCCCTGGCCGTACACGATGAGCGCGCGCTTGTAGCCGAGCGCGGCGAGCTCTTCTCCGGTGCGGTCGCAGGCTCCGCGCCCAAAGACGAAACGGGTGGGGGAGAAAAACCTGAAGTCGTTCATGTGGGTTCCTTTCTGGGGGTCCGGGGCCTTGCAGGGGTTACGCGCGGCTGGCGTCGCGTCGGTACTCGATGGGCGTGGCGCCTTTTGCCTCGCGGAAGAGCTTGGTGAAGTACGCGGCGTCCGAGAACCCGCAGACAGCCGCGATGTCGGCCGCGGTGTCGGTGGTCGAAACCAAAAGCTCCTCGGCTTTGAGCAGGCGGTACTCGCGCAGGTAGCGGTTGGGGGTGGTGCGCAGCACGGACTTGAAGCAGCGCAGGCACTCGCTCTCGCTCACCGAGGCGCTCGCCGCGATCTTGGCAACGGTGAGGCGCTCGCCAAAGTGACGCTCGATGTAGCGCAGCATGAGCTCGAGCCGCTCGGTTGAGCGGCGCGCCTTCTCAGACGTGCTCGTACGGGTTAGCTCGGTGTGGCCAGACAGCAGGTACAGGGCGTTCTCGAGGGCCTGGCGCGACTTGATCTCGTAGCCGGGCGCTTCTTGGTCCATATAATGCCACGCGTTGCAGAGCTCGTGCATCACGTCCCACTGCCAGGGGTTATCGGGATGGAGCTTTACGGTGCCCATGCCGGCAACAGGCGACACGTACTTCTCCCAGATGATGCTGCTCTCGGACGCGACGAACCGGGGGTCAAACACGATCGAGCGGATGCTCGAACGGGTGCTTGCGGCGGTGACCTCGTGGATCATGCGCGGTCCGATAAACAGGCCGTACCCGGGATCGAGCACGATGTCGCCTTCGGGCGTTCGGCACAGGGTGCGGTTGCCGGTGCAGAGCACGTACTCCCAGTCTCCGTGCCAATGCCACGGCACGGTATAGGTGGGGAGGTCGAGTTCGTAGACCTCCACGGGAAAAGGCTCGGTGCCGTGCGGGACGAGCTCGAGCCCGTCTGCGCTCACGGCGGTGTTGCTGACGGTTTTTGTCACAGAAAGACCCTTCTTTGGCGGATATCTCATATTGTACGTACAAGTATGCTGTTCGACGGGGGCAAGTATGGTGTCTCTGTGTTTTGACGGGAACCTCATAGGTGTTTGCTGCGTATCTTCAAGATATGTCCATCTGTCGCGGGCATAATCACAGGCGACGTGATGAGGAACGAAGCAGATCCTTTGCTGATCCGGACAAGCGCCCAATCCTTTCCCGGGCGAAATTACCGGCATCGCCACGTTGAGGGGCTCGCCACGGCGAACGCGCCTTCAGGTTCAGGCTCCGCCTGCCGAAGACGCGGGCGAGCCCCTGTTTTTTATCTCGCGACTCTCTTTCTTACTAATTGATACGTTGACGTTTCCGCGAGTTTGCTGAGCGCGCCGAGTTTGTCCGAAAGATTACGCAGCGCGTCGGATGTGCCGCAAGATTACGCACCCAAACGGTTTATCCGATCTAGCGACGCCGATAAATACGGCAGGATGCGTAATCTTGCGGTTAAAACGCACGGATGCGTAATCTAGCGGCCAGGTCCGCCGGGATGCGTAATCTTGCAGGGGCGCGCAGCGCCGGCGCGGGGCTTCTCGTGGGACTTGGGAGCTGCGCGGCATTGGGCGTGGCGCGTGTCCGCGCGGGCGGGTAGACTGGTGGGCAGCAGAACAATCGAGAGGAACCCGCCATGCCTGACGCCACCGCACCCGCCGCACCCGCCGCCGAGGACGCCGCGCGCAAGATCATCGCCGTTATCGACGGCAACTCGCTCATGCACCGCGCCTACCACGGCGTGCCGCCTACCATGAACGCGCCCGACGGCCGGCCCACCAACGCCATCTTCGGCTTCTTGAACATGCTGCTCAAGCTCGTAGACGCCTTCCATCCTGACGGCATCGTGTGCGCGTTCGACAAGGGCAAGCCGCGCGTGCGCATGGAGATGCTCACTCAGTACAAGGCCCAGCGCAAGCCCATGGACGACGAGCTCCGCCAGCAGTTCCCCATGATCCACGACGTGCTGCGCGCTCTCAACGTGCCCATTCAGGAGTGCGAGGGCTGGGAGGGCGACGATATCCTGGGCACGCTCGGCGCACAGGGCGAGGCCGCCGGCTACGACATGTACCTCGTCACCGGCGACCGCGACATGTACCAGCTCGCCACCGACCACGTGAAGATCGTCGGCACCAAGCGCGGCCTCTCGGAGGTCAAGATCGTCACGCCCGAGGAGGTCGTTGAGGCCTACAACGGCGTCACGGCAGACCTTATCCCCGACTTCTACGGCCTCAAGGGCGACACCTCCGACAACATTCCCGGCGTTCCCGGCATCGGCCCCAAGAAGGCGGCGGCGCTTATCGCGCAGTACGGCAGCCTCGAGGGCGTCATCGAGCACGCCGACGAGGTCAAGGGCAAGATGGGCGAGAACCTCCGCGCGCACATCGAGGACGCGCGCATCTCCAAGCAGGTCGCCATCATCCGCAAGGACGCGCCGGTGAGCTGCGACTTTGACGCGGTGCGCTTCCCCAGCTTCGACGCGACCGAGGCCCGCGCCGCGCTCGGCGCGCTCGGCATCACCACGCTCGCCACGCGGCTTCTCGCGCTCGTCGACGGCGGCGACGCCGCCGGCTCGGGCACCTCTGCCCTCGAGGTGCCGGCGTCCGTCGAGGGCTCGGCGGCGCTCGCCGAGCTCGTGCGCGCCATGGCAGCAGACGAGTGGCTCGCCTGCGTGCTCGACGACGACCAAGAGGAGGGCGCGCTCTTCGCGACGACCCACCAGCTGTGGGTGGCGTCCGAGAAGTCCCTCATGCGCTTCGACGAGGCCGAGATCGCAGGCGTGCTCGGCGAGCTCTTCTCAGCCGGGCGCGTGGTGTCGCCCGACGTGAAGGAGCTTCTCCACGAGCTCGCGCCGGTCGACTCCGCCGACCCGGCGCAGATCGATCTGCTCGACGTTGACCCGTCCCGCATCTTCGACACCACGGTCGCCGCGTACCTGCTCGATTCCATTCGCACGGGCTTTGAGCCCGGCTACCTGGCCGACCGCTACTTGGGCCTCATGCTGCCAGAAGACGACGACGTACGCCCCGCAGCCGTTGCCGCCGTGGTTGCCCAACGCGCCCACGAGCCCTTGCGCGCCGCGCTCGAGAACGACGGCAGCCTGCGCCTCATGGAAGAGATGGAGATGCCGCTCGTGCCGGTGCTCGCCCTCATGGAGCGCAACGGCATGCTCGTTGACCCGGAGCGCCTGCATGCGCTCTCGGAAGGGCTCGGGGCCGACATCGACGCGCTCGCCGCGCGCATTCACGAGCTCGCGGGGGAGGAGTTCAACATCGCGAGCCCTATGCAGCTCAGCCACGTGCTCTTCGACGTGATGGGCCTGCCCACGCGCGGCCTCAAGAAGACGCAGCGCGGCTACTATTCCACCAACGCTCGCGTGCTCGAGGAGCTTGCGCGCGACCACGAGATCGTGCGCCTCATCCTCGAGTACCGCGAGAAGGCCAAGATCAAGAGCACGTACCTCGACACGCTGGGCGGCCTGCGCCGCCGCGACGGGCGCGTGCACACCACGTTCAACCAGACGGTCACCGCCACCGGGCGCCTCTCGTCGTCCAACCCCAACCTGCAGAACATCCCCACGCGCTCCGAGCTGGGCAAGACCGTGCGCACGGCGTTCTCGGCGGGCCCGGGCAAGGTGTTCGTGGCGGTCGACTACAGCCAGATCGAGCTCAGGCTGCTCGCGCACCTCTCGGGCGACGAGCACCTGGTGGCGGCGTTCAACGAGGGCGAGGACTTTCACGCCGAGACCGCCTCGCGCGTCTTCGGCGTGCCGGTCGAGGAGGTCACGCGCGAGCTGCGCAGCCGCGCCAAGGCCGTTAACTTCGGCATCGTGTACGGCCAGCAGGCGTACGGCCTCTCGCAGTCGCTCGGCATTCCCATGGCCGAGGCGCGCGAGATGATCGACCGCTACTTCGAGGTGTACCCCGGCGTGCGCCGCTACCTCGACCAGACCGTGGCCGACGCCAAGCAGACGGGCTACGCGCAGACCATGTTCGGCCGCAAGCGCCCCATCCCGGAGCTCAAGCTCAAGAACCCGGCGCAGCGCGGCTTCGGCGAGCGCACGGCCATGAACCACCCCATGCAGGGCACCGCGGCCGACATCATCAAGCTCGCCATGGTCGACGTGCCGCACCGCATGCGCGAGGCGGGGCTCCAAGCGCACCTCATCCTGCAGATTCACGATGAGCTGGACTTCGAGTGCCCCGAGGAGGAGGTCGACGCGCTTATCGCGCTCGTGCGCGACACAATGGAGAACGTCGTGCGCCTGCGCGTGCCCCTCATCGCCGAGGCATCAACCGGCGTTACCTGGGCAGACGCCAAGTAGGGAAGTGGTTCGCAACCTGCGCCTGCGCCCCGCTCGATATGCGGGCACAGGCGCAGGCTCGTACGGCCGGAGCACGGCGCGAGCGCTTAAGGATCGTGCGCAGGCGGCGGGTTGCGGCGCCGTCGCGACGGAACGTCCACATCTTCTGCGTATCCGATAAAAGCGCCGATAACCGCGCCGATATTCAACCATATGAGAACATCAACCTAAAGTATGCACAAAAATGCATAAGCACGAACAAATATCGTTGCGAATGAGTTAACGATAGCAGGTTATGCAAATCCGCGCTATAATGCAGCGCAGCACGTACCCAAGAGGCTGATCCTGCCCAAGGCCGAGCGCCGGGCGCGTCTTGGCACACGGGGCACTACCCGCAGGTCTTCGGCAGGAGAGCATAAAGGAGGAACCATGGCAGAGAAGGACAAGGTCGTACTCGCGTATTCCGGCGGCCTCGACACGTCCGTCATCGTCAAGTGGCTGCAGGTCGAGAAGAACCTCGACGTCATCGCCATCTGCGGCAACGTGGGCCAGGACGAGAAGGACCTCAGCTGGATCAAGCAGAAGGCGCTCGACATGGGCGCGTACGCCTCTGAGGCCGTTGACATGCGCGCCGAGTACGCCGACAAGTACCTCACCAAGGCCATCTGGGCCAACGGCAAGTACGAGGGCGTCTACCCGCTGCTCTCCGCGCTCAGCCGCCCGCTGATCTCCAAGCACCTCGTCGACATCGCCCACGAGTACGGCGCCAAGTACGTCGCGCACGGCTGCACCGGCAAGGGCAACGACCAGGTTCGCTTCGAGACCTCCATCCGCGCGCTCGACCCTGAGCTGCAGATCATCGCGCCCGTGCGCATTTGGGATCTGACCAGCCGCGAGTCCGAGATGGAGTGGGCCGCGGCGCACGGCGTGCCGGTGCCCACCACCAAGAAGAAGCCCTACTCCATCGACGACAACCTCTGGGGCCGCGCCATCGAGTGCGGCGTGCTCGAGGACACCTGGAACACCCCGCCGGACGACATCTGGACCATGACGGCCAACCCCGAGGACTGCCCGGCCGAGCCCGAGACCGTGGTCATCGGCTTCGAGAAGGGCGTGCCCTGCTCCATCAACGGTGAGAAGATGCCGCTTCTCGACCTCATCATCAAGGCCAACGAGATCGCCGGCCGAAACGGCTACGGCCGTCTCGACATGATCGAGGACCGCGTCGTGGGCATCAAGAGCCGCGAGTGCTACGAGTGCCCGGCCGCGCTTCTGCTCATCGAGGCGCACCACACCCTCGAGACCCTCTGCCTCGACGCCGAGACCCTCAAGGAGAAGGCCAAGCTCGACGTTGAGTGGGCCTCCACCGTGTACCGCGGCCTGTGGTTCAGCCAGAATCGCAACGCCATCGACGCGTACAACGCCTATACCCAGCAGTTCGTCACGGGCGAGGTCCGCATGAAGCTCTGCCGCGGCGGCCTGTTCATGGACGGCGTCCGCAGCCCCTACAGCCTCTATGACTACAACCTCGCCACCTACGACGAGAACGACACCTTCGACCACACCGCTTCCCGCGGCTTCATCGACCTGCACGGCCTGCAGTCCAAGACCTGGTCTCGCGTTCAGGGCCCCGGCTCCGGCCTCCAGCCCGTGCACTAGCTTTTAAATTTCTCGGCCACCGGTCGGAGAAACGGTTTTGAAGAGGGCGCGCCCGGCTCCATCCGGGCGCGCTTTTTTGTAGGATAAGAAGATCAACTGCTTACGCGCGCCGCGCTGGCCCCGTGTCCCGGAGCCCGCTGGCGCACAGTCACGAAAGGAGCGCGCCATGGCGCTGTGGGGTGGACGGTTTGAGGAGGGCGTCGACGAGCTCACGCAGGAGTTCGGCGCGTCGCTGCCGGTGGACAAGGCGCTGTACCGCCAGGACATCGCGGGGAGCATCGCACACTCGGCCATGCTCGCGGCACAGGGCGTCATCAGCCAAGAGGACGCCGACGCCATTCGCGAGGGGCTCCTGGGCATCCAGGCCGACATCGATGCGGGCAACTTTACCTTCGACATCAACGACGAGGACATCCACATGTCCATCGAGGCCGAGCTCACGCGCCGCATCGGCGACGCGGGCGCGCGCCTGCACACCGGACGCAGCCGCAACGACCAGGTGGCCACCGACACGCGCCTCGGCGCCAAGGCGCTCGCCAAGCACCTCATGGAGCAGAACCTGGGCCTGCGCCGCGCGCTTCTCGATGCCGCACGGGCTGCCGGCACGACCGTGCTGCCCGGCATGACGCACCTGCAACACGCGCAGCCGGTGCTCTTTGCGCACCACCTGCTGGCCTACACCTGGATGCTCCAGCGCGACTTCGCGCGCCTTGCCGCCGCCTTCGATGCCGCCGACGCCAACCCGCTCGGCGCTGCGGCGCTCGCCGGCACGAGCTATCCGCTCGACCGCCAGATGACCGCGCGCGACCTCGGCTTTGCCCGCGTGATCGAGAACTCCCTCGACGCGGTCTCGGACCGAGACTTCCTACTCGACCTCGAGTACGCCTGCTCGGTCATGGCCGTGCACCTCTCGCGCCTGTCTGAGGAGATCGTGCTGTGGTCGAGTCAGGAGTTCGGCTTCATCACGCTCTCCGACGCGTTCTCCACGGGCTCGTCGATCATGCCGCAGAAGAAGAACCCCGACTTCGCCGAGCTTATCCGCGGCAAGACCGGCCGCGTGGTGGGCGACCTCGTGCAGCTGCTCGTGACCTTGAAGGGCCTGCCGCTCGCCTACAACAAGGACATGCAGGAGGACAAGGAGGGTGCGCTCGACGCCGCCCATACCCTGAGCCAGTGCCTGACGGTCATGCGCGGCATGGTGAGCACCTGGACCGTCAACGCCGACCGCATGCGTGCCGTGATGCACAAGGGACATCTCGCCGCGACCGACGTGGCCGACTACCTCGCCAAGCGCGGCATGCCCTTCCGCGAGGCGCACGCCGTGGTGGGGCATCTGGTGCTTACCGCCGAGAAGCGCGGCGTCGATATCGCCGACCTGCCCTTTGAGGAGTTCAAGGCCGCGAGCGATCTCTTTGAGCCCGACATCACGGGCGCGCTCGACCTCGACGCCGTTGCGGCGGCGCGCACCACGCAGGGCGGAACCGCGCCTGTGCGCGTAGCCGAGCAGTCCGAGAAGGCCGAGGCCGCCTATGCCGCCGACGAGGCCGCGCTCGCCGCGCTCACGCCGGTGGTCGAGATGGGGAGGGAAGCGTAGTCACGATGCCCGATGCAGCCAGCGCCGCCGCGCGCATGAACGGCTGCGCGCTGCCTGTGGTTATCGTCTGCGGCTCGGGCAACCTATGTGGGCCGTGTCGGCATGCAGCCCACGGACCGCGAAATCCTGAACATCATGATCGGCAAGACCGAGGTGGGCTGCTGAGAGAAGCGGGCACAGGGCCGCGCGGCTTTTTGGGCCGCCGTGCAGCACAAAGGAATAGACCGGACGGCGACGGGCAATCATCTCTATGATGTGCCCGTCGCTTTGCTATGCCTCGGAGAGAGGAGATCCATGAAACTCGGAGTCGTCGGAACAGGAATGATTGCCCACGACGTGGTGCCGCATGTAGGGGAGTGGGGCTGGGACGTTGTCGCCGTCTGTTCGACGCCCCGGAGCTCAGACAAGGCGCACGAGATCGCCGACCCGTACGGCGCCGCAGTCTATACCGACTACGCGGAGATGCTCGGGCGCGACGACATCGACGCCGTGTACGTTGCCGTTCCCAACTACGTGCACTTCTCGCACGCCAAGGCGGCGCTCGAGGCGGGCAAGAGCGTGATTCTCGAGAAGCCCATTGCGAGCAATGTGGCGGAGGCCGAGGAGCTCAGTCGCTTGGCGCGCGAGCGCAAGCTCTTCTTGTACGAGGCAATCACAACGCTTTACCTGCCGAACTTTATCAAGATTCAAGAGCTCTTGCCGCGCATCGGCACGGTCAAGATCGTGAGCCTCAACTACAGCCAGTACTCGAGCCGCTATGACGCCTTCCGTGCGGGCACGGTGCTCCCCGCGTTTGATGCAACCAAGGCGGGCGGCGCGCTCATGGACCTCGGGCTCTACAACGTGGAGTTCGCGCTCGGGCTGTTCGGAGAGCCCGAAGGGGTGGCGTACGCGGCCAACGTCGAGCGCGGCATCGACACCTCGGGCGTGCTCTCGCTTGACTACGGCGCCTTCAAGGCCGTGTGCATTGCCGCCAAGGACTGCGCCGCCCCGCTCACCAACGTGATCCAGGGCACCGACGGCTACATCCTGCAGACCACGCCCGCGGGCGTGTGCGGCGAGGTGCTGCTGCATCTAAACGACGGCACCGAGGAGCGCTACGACGCCAACCCTCCCATTCGCTTTGAGCCCGAGTTCCGCGCGTTTGCCGAAGGCATGGAGAAGGGCGACCTCGAGGCGTGCTACCGCGCGCTCGATCACAGCGTCGCGGTGTCGCGCGTTATGACGAAGGGACGCCTCAGCGCCGGGGTGCGCTTCCCGGCAGACGAGGCGTAGGCGCGCGCAGCACCTGGTTGCGCGATTATCTGCTTTTGCTGCGGGGTCAGTCGCCGTTTGCCGCGTCGCGGCGCTTGGCACCTGGCCCCGCGCTCTCGTTTGAGCTGAGTTTCTCGGCGGCGCGGGTCTCCCAGAGCTCAATGACCCGGTCCATGTTTTTGGAGAACTCGGCCATGGGGCCGCGCCAAAACGCCCGGTCGGGCGAGCCGGAGCCAACATAGGCGGTTTCGAGCCCGCAGTCGGGAAGGGCAAAGTCGCGCTTGGGATCGTTGCCCACCATCATGACCTCCGAGGGCTCGAGGCCCATACGGGCAAGCGCCTCGCGGTAGTAGCGCGCGCTGGGCTTGCAGCGCGTGCTGTTCTCCATGGTGGTTACGACCTCGAACGGCAGGTCGTCGATCGCGCCCCACCTCATGCGGGTGCGGATGCAAGCGTCAGAGCAGCTCGGGTTGGTGAGAAGCGCCACGCGCAGGCCGCGGCTGAGCGCGCCCTCGACCGCCTCGCGCGCGCCCTCGCGCGGGCGGGCGTTGATCATGCGGTCGTTGAGCTCGGGCAGCACGGACTCCTCGTAATAGCGCAGCGCGTCGGCGATCACGGGGTCGGCGAGCGGAACGCCGCAGCGGCGCTCGATCTCGGCGTCAAAGAGCGCGCGGTTGGTGAGGTCGTCGGTGCGGTCGGCATCGAACATCGCGAGAAACGCGCGCGAGAACGGCACGAAAAACGCAAGCGGGTGCTTGCGGGCGATGCTGGCCAGAAGGCCCGCCTCGTCGCGCAGGTACACGTAGCAAAACACGCTCAGGTTGATGCTGAGCAGCGTCTCGTCCATATCAAAGGCGATGGCTTTGAGCACGTGATCCCCTCTTCGTTCGGCGCGCGAAGAACCGCGTAATTGTGCAACTATACCCGTTTGGGCCCCGTTTGAGTATGCGGTTTGGCGCGGACACCAAAACAGGCCAGGCGCTCCTGCGCCGCGTCGGCTGCGTCTTGCTCCGTATCTTCTGATAGAGTGGGGAGCAGCAAGCATAGGGGAGCAAAACGGACCGAGGGAAGGCGAGGCCCTTATGAATTCCCGGACCGATACGACCAACGACGGCTTCTTCCGCGTGGCGGCTGCCGCGCCCGGGCTGCGCGTAGCCGACGTCGAGAACAACGCGGCGGCCGTGCTCGGCGCCGTGCGCGAGGCGGCTGCGGACGGCGTGGGCGCGCTCGTTCTGCCCGAGCTCTGCCTTACGGGCTACACCTGCGGCGACCTCTTCCACGACCGCGCTCTGCTCGCTGCGGCGGAGCGCGCTCTTGCGCATATTCTCGCCGAGACGGCCGACCTGCCGATCCTTTTTGCCGTGGGCCTGCCCGTGTGCGCGGGCGACGCGGTCTACAACTGCGCCGCGGTGTGCGTGCGCGGCGAGCTTATGGGCCTCACGGCCAAGACCTACCTGCCCAACTACGGCGAGTTCTACGAGCAGCGCTGGTTCCGCTCGGCGCCGAGCGCCTCGGAGCCGCTGCTCGTGACCTGCGCCGGGCAGGAGGCGCTTCTCGCCTCGGGGCTCGTGTACCAGGCGCTCGACGTGCCCGACCTCGTGGTGGGCGTCGAGATCTGCGAGGACCTGTGGGCGGCCGACCCGCCGAGCACGCACATGGCCGAGGCCGGCGCCACGCTCATCCTCAACCTCTCGGCATCCGACGAGGTCATCGGCAAGGCGGCGTACCGCAGGCAGCTCGTCTCCAACCAGAGCGCCCGCCTGTACTGCGCCTACGCCTACGCCAACGCCGGTTTCGGCGAGTCCACCACCGACCTCGTGTTCTCGGGTCACAGCATCGTGGCCGAGAACGGCGCGCTGCTCGCGCAGACGCCGCTCTTTGCGCACGGCATGGCGGCTACCGACGTCGACCTCGAGCGCCTGCGCCAGGAGCGCCGCCGCTCCACCACCTGGCGCCCCAGCCCCGACGACCCGTGCGCCTGCCTCGCCGCCGACTTTGAGCTCGGCTACGTCTTTGACGAGAGGCACATGACGCGCACGTTCGAGCGCGCCCCCTTCGTGCCCGCCGCCACCGATGACCTGCGCGAGCGCTGCGAGGTCATCCTGGGCCTGCAGACCGAGGGCCTGGCCACGCGCCTTCATCACACCGGCTCGCGCGCCGCGGTGATCGGCGTTTCGGGCGGCCTCGACTCAACGCTCGCGCTCATCGTGTGCGTGCGCGCCTTCGACCGCCTCGGGCTCGACCGCGCGGGCATCACCGCCGTGTCGATGCCGGGCTTCGGCACCACGAGCCGCACGCGCAGCAACGCGCTCGGTCTGGCAGAGGCCCTCGGCGTGACCGTGCGCGAGATTCCCATCGGACCTGCCGTGAAGCAGCACTTTGCCGACATCGGACACGATCCGTCCGTTACCAACGTGACCTACGAGAACAGCCAGGCGCGCGAGCGCACCCAGATCCTCATGGACGTCGCCAACGAGGTCGGCGGCTTCGTGGTGGGAACGGGCGACCTCTCGGAGCTCGCGCTCGGCTGGGCCACCTACAACGCCGACCATATGAGCATGTACGGCGTCAACGCGAGTGTGCCCAAGACGCTCGTGCGCCATCTCGTGCGCTACGCCGCCGGCGAGCTCGGCGGTACCGACGGGCGCGGCCGCGCAGCCGAGCAGATCCTGCTCGACGTTCTCGACACGCCCGTGAGCCCGGAGCTTCTCCCGCCCAAGGACGGCGAGATCGCCCAGAGGACCGAGGACCTCGTGGGGCCCTACGAGCTGCACGACTTCTTCCTGTACTACGTGCTGCGCTTTGGCTTTGCGCCCGGCAAGATCTACCGCATGGCGCGGCGTACCTTCGAGAAGCCCGCGACCGGCGAGGCGGCGCGGCGCGCCGGCACGGGCGAGGCCTTTGACGCGCGCACCGTGTGGACCTGGCTGCGCACGTTCTACCGGCGCTTCTTCGCGCAGCAGTTCAAGCGCAGCTGTCTGCCCGACGGGCCCAAGGTGGGCTCGGTCACGCTGTCGCCCCGCGGCGACTGGCGCATGCCGAGCGACGCCGCGAGCACGCTGTGGCTCGCCGAGATCGACGCCCTCGAGCCCGCGCCCGAGGAGTAGCGCAGCGGCGCGCGGCAGGTCGTCTCGTCCTGCGCGCCCGACCGTATCGTCCGAACCTGCCGTTTGCGCGCGCTTGGCGCGGCGGCACATGCGAGCCTACGCAAAATGCGCGTTTAGATTCTTGCGGAAACGTTTTACCGGCGATCTAAATTCGCAAAATGCGTAGGCTCGCATTTTGCGTAGGGAACGGGGAGCGCGGGCCCGCGGGCCAATCGGGGTCCCGGGGCGGGCGCGCGTTGTGGCACAATGGGGAGCGGAAACGAGCCCGTGCGGCGCTTGCGCCCTCGGCCAAAGACAAGAGAGGACGCCTCTATGCGCGTTGGTTTTGACAACGACAAGTACATCCAGCTCCAAGCGCAGCATATCCGCGAGCGCATCGACCAGTTCGGCGGCAAGCTCTATCTCGAGTTCGGCGGCAAGCTCTTCGACGACTACCACGCCTCGCGCGTGCTGCCCGGCTTTGCCCCCGACGTCAAGTTCCGCATGCTCAAGAGCCTCGCCGAGGACGTCGAGATCATCATCGCCATCAACGCCAACGACATCGAGAAGAACAAGGCCCGCGGCGACCTGGGCATCACCTACGACGAGGACGTGCTGCGCCTCGCCGACATCTACCGCACCAACGGGCTCGCCGTAGCGGCGGTGGTGCTCACGCAGTACGCCGGCCAGCCCGCGGCCGACGCCTTCCGCAAGCGCCTCTCGATGCTCGGCATCACCTGCAAGCTGCATTACCCCATCACGGGCTACCCGCACGACATCGACCTCATCGTCTCGGACGACGGCTACGGCAAGAACGAGTTCGTCGAGACCAACCGCCCGCTCGTCGTGGTGACCGCCCCCGGCCCCGGTTCGGGCAAGCTCGCCACCTGCCTTTCGCAGGTCTACCACGAGCACCGCCGCGGTGTGGCGGCCGGCTACGCAAAGTTCGAGACCTTCCCCGTGTGGAACCTCCCGCTCAAGCACCCGGTGAACATCGCCTACGAGGCGGCGACGGTCGATCTCGACGACTCCAACATCATCGATCCCTTCCACCTCGAGGCCTACGGCAAGACCACGGTCAACTACAACCGCGACGTCGAGGCGTTCCCCGTGGTCAAGGAGCTCATGGAACGCATCATGGGCGAGAGCCCCTACCAGAGCCCCACCGACATGGGCGTCAACATGGTGGGCTTTGCCATCTCCGACGACGACGCCTGCCGCGCCGCCGCCAACATGGAGATCGTGCGCCGCTACTTCACGGCCGCGGTCAACGTCAAGCGCACGGGCACCGGCCAGGACCACGTCGACAAGCTCAAGGTCATCATGAAGAAGGCCGGCGTCGACAAGGACCTCTCGCCGGCACGCAGCGCGGCGCTTCTCAAGGAGGAGACCACGGGCGAGCCGGCCGGCGCCATGGTGCTGCCCGACGGCCGGGTGGTGACGGGCAAGACCTCCACGCGCCTCGGCGCGGCGAGCTCGCTGCTCATGAACGCCCTCAAGGCCGTCGCCGGCGTCGACATGGAACTCGAGGTCATCAGCAACGAGGCCATCGAGCCCATCAGCCGGCTCAAGACCAAGCAGCTCGGCAGCAAGAACCCGCGCCTGCATCCCGACGAGACCCTCATCGCGCTCTCCATCACCTCGGCCACGAGCGAGACGGCGGCGCGCGTTATGAGCGGGCTCGACAAGCTCCGCGGCTGCGACGCGTTCTTCTCGGTCATCATCTCCTCGTCCGACGAGTCGCTCTTGAAGCGGCTCGGCATCAACGTCTGCTGCGAGCCCAAGTTCGAGCGCAGCGGCTACTACCATCGCTAAGGTTTTTCAAGGGGTCCGCGCACGCGGGCCCCTTCGCGTTTCGCTTCCATGAATTCGCCTCTTTGGCAAAACGCGCCTTTGGGGAGTGCTACGATAAAGACCCGTAAAGAGCGGCTGCGCCGCGGCGCGGCTTTTGGTTCTGATACGGGAAGTGCAGGTACAATCCTATGACTAAGCATATCTTCGTGACCGGCGGCGTTGTTTCGTCCCTCGGCAAGGGCATCACGGCTGCCTCGCTCGGGCGCCTGCTCAAGAGCCGCGGCTACAAGGTCACCATGCAGAAGGCCGACCCCTATCTCAACGTCGATCCGGGCACGATGAGCCCGTTCCAGCACGGCGAGGTCTTCGTCACCGAGGACGGCTACGAGTCCGACCTCGACCTCGGCCACTACGAGCGCTTCATCGACGAGAACCTCACGCGCCACTCCAACTTCACCACGGGCGCCATCTACCGCTCGCTCATCCAGCGCGAGCGCCGCGGCGATTTTCTCGGCGGCACGGTGCAGGTCATCCCGCACGTCACGAACGCCATCAAAGACAAGTTCCGCCGCATCGAGGAGCAGACGGGCTCCGACGTGGTCATCACCGAGCTCGGCGGCACCATCGGCGACATCGAGAGCCAGCCCTTCGTGGAGGCCATCCGCCAGTACCGCAAAGACGCCGGCCCCGAGAACGTCTGCTTCATCCACGTGAGCCTCGTGCCCTACATCGCCGCCGCCCACGAGGTCAAGACCAAGCCGACCCAGCACTCCGTCAAGGAGCTGCGCAGCTACGGCATCCAGCCCGACTTCATCGTGCTGCGCAGCGACCACGAGATCGACGACGGCATCCGCGCCAAGATCGCGAGCTTCTGCGACGTGGACGCCGACTGCGTCTTCACCAACGAGGACGCGCCCTCCATCTACGACATCCCCGGCATGCTCGCCGAGCAGGACTTTGACCTCAAGGTCTGCGAGCGCCTGGGGCTCGACCCGCGCGAGCGCCACATGGAGGACTGGGACGCCTTCGTGGCGGCGCAGGATCGCGCCAACGAGCACCACGACCGCGTGCGCATCGCCGTGGTGGGCAAGTACACCCAGCTGCCCGACGCCTACCTCTCGGTCATCGAGGCGCTGCACCACTCCGGCGTGTACTTCGACCGACATGTCGACGTGCAGCTCGTCGACGGCGAGAACCTCGACGAGTCCTGCGTGGAGGAGGGTCTCGGCGGCGCGGCGGGCATCGTGGTGCCCGGCGGCTTCGGCGTGCGCGGCCTCGAGGGCAAGATCGCCGCGGCGCACTACGCGCGCGTCAACAATATTCCGTTCTTGGGGCTCTGCCTCGGCATGCAGGTGGCGGTGTGCGAGTTCGCGCGCAACGTCTGCGGCCTCAAGGGCGCCAACTCCACCGAGTTCGACGAGAGCTGCGCCTACCCGGTGATCGACCTCATGCACGAGCAGGAGGACGTGACCGAGAAGGGCGGCACCATGCGCCTCGGCGCCTATCCGTGCAAGCTCGCCGCAGGAACGCTCGCGCACGAGGCCTACGGCGAGGACCTGGTCTACGAGCGCCATCGCCATCGCTACGAGTTCAACAACGCCTTCCGCGACCAGCTCTGTGAGAGCGGGCTCGTGATCTCGGGCGTCTCGCCCGACAACCTGCTCGTCGAGATCGTCGAGCTTCCCGAGGAGAGCCACCCATGGTTCGTGGCCACGCAGGCGCACCCCGAGTTCAAGAGCCGTCCGACCAAGCCGCAGCCGCTCTTCCGCGAGTTTATGCGCGCCTCGGTGGCGCACCACATGGGCGTCGGCCGCCTGGACGTTCAGAGCGCCGCGGCGCTGGCGCGCGCGTAAGGCCGTTCGGAGGAGAAGAGCCGTGCCCGAAGCGCAGTCTCCGCTTGCCCGCGCCCGCGAGGACTACCTCGACTATCTGCAGGTCGAACGCGGACTCGCTGCCAACAGCGTTGCCGCCTACGCGCGCGACACGGCTGCCTACCTCGCGTTTCTGTCTGAGCGCAACATAGTCGACCCCGACTGCGTGACGCGCGCCGACGTCGAGGCCTTTGCGGCCGAGAAGCGCGACGCCGGGTTCGCCTCCGCATCCATCGAGCGGGCGCTCTCGGCCGTCAAGGGCTTCCATCGGTTCATGGTGTCGGAGGGCACGGCCAAAAACCACCCCACGGCGGCGGTGCGCCTGCCCAAGAAAGAGGAGCGCCTGCCCGACTACATCTCCGTCGAGCAGGCGCAGGCGCTTCTCGACCAGCCGTTCCCGCCGACGGCGGCAGGAGAGCGCGACCGCGCGATGCTCGAGGTCCTCTACGGGTGCGGTCTGCGCGTGAGCGAGCTCGTAGGGCTCGACCTGCGCGACCTGTACCTCGACGAGGGCTTTGTGCGCGTGTTCGGCAAGGGGTCCAAGGAGCGCCTCGTGCCCATAGGGGGCACGGCGCTCAAGCGCCTGCGCGCCTACCTTGCGGGACCTCGGGGAGAGCTCGCCGCGCATGCCCGTGTGGCGCGGGGCGCGCCGGCGGTGTTTCTCAACAAGAACGGCGGGCGCATCAGCCGGCAGACGGCGCACGCGGTGTGCGAGCGCTACGGCAGGATCGCCGGGATCGAGGGGCTCCATCCTCACACGCTGCGCCATTCGTTCGCCACGCATATGCTTGCCGGAGGAGCCGACCTGCGCGTGCTTCAGGAGATCCTGGGGCACGCGAGCGTCTCGACCACGCAGATCTACACGCACGTGGACCGGACCCATCTGACGCAGATCTACCGCGAGGCGCACCCGCGCGCCCGGGCGTAGCAAACTGCTTGCGTCCTCCGATGCCCAGGGGTTCTCGTCGGTACACCTATATATAGGTGATGGGGGAGAACGCGCTTGGCGAGCAGGGCGCGCCGGCTGCGGCTTTGCCCCAAGCTCCCACCACGTGCTTCCCACCCGCTCCCACCACCGCCCCGCATCTACCTGCGCTTTTATAAAACCGCAGGTAGATGCCATTATTTATCTCGTACGCATGTTCGTGGGAACGCGCGGGGAGCGTTTGGTTCACAAGGTGCCAACAAATAGTTGAATACGCGTAACGTTCGACCTGAGCTTGAATCCCTATCAAGTACAGGGGCTTACAAACCCATTACAACACAATATCTTGTGGTTTACCGTATCTGAGGCATGAGCCGACCCGAGGAGGTAGGGGACCTCCGGGGTAGGTGGTGGGGGAAAGTGGGGAATGAGGGGGCAAAGTGGGAGAGAAAACAGTATTATAGAAAGCGTCGACAGCGGGGTGGCTCCCGCACTCACCACCGAATAGCCTAAGGGGGGGTGCTCGCGGTTGTACTTGACCGGTACCTACAATCGAAATCTCGATGCCAAGGGCCGTCTCTCTCTTCCGCCTGCATTCCGCAAGGAGCTCGGTGACCAAGTGCGCGTGCTTCCCGCTCCTGAAAAGGAGATCGACGCTCTGTACGTGTTCACCAAGGACATGTTCGAGAAGTGGCTGGACGATGTGTTCGATGCCAAGGGCGGTTACGACCCTACCAACGGACAGCATCGCCTGGTCAAGGCAGCGCTGAACGGGGCGGCAACCACACTTGACATAGACTCCGCCGCCCGTATCAGCCTCCCCGAGGCAAACCGCGCCAAGGCCCACCTGGACCACGAGGTAACGGTTGTCGGCGACGGCGACCGCCTCGAGATCTGGGACCGCGCCACCTACGACGCGCGCCAGGCCACGGTGGAGAGCGTCCTGGCAGACTTCTTCAACTAGCCTTCTGGCACGCCCGAGGAGGACCCGTACATGGCAGACCAGACCTTGACACCAGCATACCGACACGAACCCGTCATGCTCGAGGAAGTTCTCTCGAGCCTCGCGCTCAAACCGGGCTCCACTGTGTGCGACTGCACGCTGGGCGGAGCGGGCCATTCGGTGAGAATGGCCGCCGAGGTGGGCGAGGAGGGCCTCTTGATCGGCATCGACCAGGACGACATGGCCCTGGCAGCCGCTTCCCAGAGGCTCGACCACGAGGCTCCGCGCGTGTCGCACAAGCTTCTGAAAGGCAACTTCGGAAACCTCGATGAGCTGCTCTGCTCGGCCGAGGTGCCCGGCGTCGACGGGTTTCTCTTCGACTTGGGGGTCTCGTCCCCTCAGCTCGATATTCCCGGAAGGGGCTTCTCCTACCACGAGGACGCCCCGCTCGACATGCGCATGAATCCCGAGGATCACACCTTAACCGCAGCCGAGGTCATCAACACCTACACCGAAGCCGACCTCACTCGGGTACTGCGCGTCTACGGGGAGGAGAAGTACGCGTCCCGCATTGCCCGCGAGATCGTGCGCCGGCGCGAGAAGGCGCCGATCGTCACGACGGGCGAGCTCGTCGAGTGCGTGAAGGCGGGGATACCCGCCGCCGCGCGCCGACACGGCGGCCATCCGGCCAAGCGCAGCTTCCAGGCCATTCGCATCGAGGTCAACCACGAGCTCGACGCGCTGGAGAGCGGCCTCGAGGCAGCCATACGGTGGCTCAACCCGGGCGGGCGCATCTGCGTGATCTCCTACCACTCGCTCGAGGACCGCATCGTCAAACGTGCGTTCCAAGAGATGAGCCAGGGGTGCACGTGCCCGCCGGAGCTTCCGGTGTGCGTGTGCGGGAAGGTGCCGGTGCTCAAAGTCATCACGCGCAAGCCGCTCACGGCCTCGGCCGCAGAGGTTGAGCGCAACCCTCGGGCACGGTCTGCAAAGACCCGTGTAGCCGAGAAGCTCTGAGGCGCTTCGCGAGCGCGGGCGGGCATCCGCTCACTCGCTTACGCGCAGCACCAACGCAGCTTCAAACGAACGATAAACGTACTACCAACGCAGCTTAAACGCAGCAGCAACGTATCGGTATCTACTCATTGACGTTAACGCAAGGGGCGGGGCAGATCATGGCCAGCAGGTACACAAGCGCGGCATATGCCTATGACTATACGGCTCAGGAGCAGGCGAGTTACGGTTACGGTGCCGAGCGCCGCCGTCGCGCCGCTGAGACGCGCGCCCCGCGCTTCGACGTGTACACGGGCGCCGGCCGTCAGGCAGACCAAGACGTGAGCCCGGCGTTTCTTCACGTTGTTAAAGTTTTCGCGGTGCTTGCGGTTCTGTTCTGCGCCATCGGCCTCGGCCGCGTTACCATTGCTAGTGCAACGACGGCTCTGCTGAACGACAACGCGCAGATCAGCCAGGAGATCGAGGAGGTCCGCGAGGCGGGCGAGAACCTCGAGGTCATGAACTCGGTGTACGGTGCCGACTCGCGCATTCGCGACATCGCCACCGGCTCTCTCGGCATGGTCGAGCCCGATCAGCGCGTGATTCTCGACTTCTCCTCCGATGCGAGCGCCGCAGCGGGCGCCGAGGAGGCGTCGGCAGAGTAGCGAGGACCCTCCCCAAGGAGCGCCATGGCTTACGACGACCGGCGCGGCTGCTCACGCGGCCGCTCTCCGTACAACTCATACCGCGATTCGTCTCGGCGGCGCGGGCCTCAGGGCTCGCGCCGCTCTGCGCGCGTGGTCAACGACCTGTTTCACACCGATCTCGACCGCGAGAAGTTCTCGCGTTGGCTCATCGTGCCGATCGTCTTTGCGGTCTTTCTCGGCGCGGGCCTTCTCAAGCTCGTTGACTACGACATCATCAACGCCCAGACCTACCGCGACCGCGCCGACATGTACCGTCTGGCGTCCGAGACCATCTACGCCAAGCGCGGTACCATCTACGACCGCAACGGCAACGTGCTCGCCGTGAGCGTCGACTGCGTGAACGTCTACGTGAACTCCGAGCTCGTCGACGATCCCAAAGAGACCGCCGAGGCGCTTGCCGAGAAGCTCGACATGGAAGAGAAGGACGTGCGCGCCATCATCGACCAGGGCGGCGCGTTCTGTTACGTGAAGCGCCAGGTCGACCAGGAGCTCGCCGACGAGATCGAGGCACTGGAGCTTCCCGGCGTGGGCTTCGAGCAGGCGGTCAAGCGCGTGTACCCCTACGGCAGCCTCGCCTCGCAGGTGCTCGGCGTTGTGAACAACGAGAACCAGGGCCTCACCGGCATCGAGCTCTTCTACAACGACCTGCTTTCCGGCGAGAACGGCTCGCTCATGCGCGAGCGCTCCATGGACGGCAGCTACATCGCCGGCGGCGCGTACTTCGAGGAGCCGGCCGTCGACGGCACCGACATCGTGCTCACCATCGACGTGAACATCCAGGCAACGGCCGAGGACTCCCTCGCGGCTGCGGTGGAGGACAGCGAGGCCGAGAACGGGTCGGTGGTGGTTCTCGACCCGCGCAGCGGCGAGATCCTCGCCGCGTGCTCCAACCCCACCTACGACCCCGACGACCTCGAGTCCGCAACGAGCGAGGACATGAACCTGCGCGTGGTGACCGACTCCTACGAGCCGGGCTCCACGTTCAAGATCATCACCTCGGCCATTGCCATCGAGCTCGGCATCATGGACACCGACAAGCCCGAGATCTCGGTGCCGGGCGCGGTCAAGGTGGGCGACGACTACGTGACCGACGCCGACGGGCGCAGCGAGACCATGGACATGTCGCTGCGCGAGATGCTCCGCCGCTCCTCCAACACCGGCTTTGCCCTCGTGGGTGCCGAGATCGGCGCCGACGACTACGTGAAGTACCTCGACCTCTTCGACATCGGTGAGAAGACCGGCATCGACTTCCCGGGCGAGATCGAGGGCATCGTGACCGACCGCGACGACTACGACGGCTCCACGCTCTCGACCATGGCGTTCGGCCAGGCGGTGTCGGTGCCGCCCATCCAGATGGCGCGTGCCGGTGCCACCGTCGCCAACGACGGCGTGGCCACGACTCCGCACTTCTTGCTCGCCAAGGGCGGCGAGCAGGCCGAATGGGAGGACGAGGAGAAGCGCGTCATCGACAAGAAGACCGCCGAGGACGTTGCCGACATCATGACCGACGTCGTGGAGTCGGGCACGGGTACCGACGCCGCGATCGAGGGCTACGAGATCTCGGGCAAGACGGGCACCGCCGAGATCGCCTCCGAGACCGGCGGCTACCTCGACGACACGTACATGACCTCCTTCCTGGGCTTCGGCCCCACGAAGGATCCCAAGGTACTCACGTACGTGACGCTCTACGGCACGGCGGGTGTCACGGTGTCGCAGGACGTGTTCCGCACGGTCGAGTCCACCGCCTTCCAAACGATGGGCGTCACGCCGACGGCGTAGGCGCGGTACTCGCGGAACGAACGAGGGCGCGCACGGAACCGGTGCGCGGGCTCTTCTCCGTTCGTTAAGTGTTCACACACCCTGCACCACGCTCCCACGGCGGCACGATACAATTGTCAGTTGTCGCATAAGCTGTCGGACGCGCCGACGGCGGGCGCTCAGCGTGCCCGCGCCCCGCGCCCGGTAAGGGGTTCAGCATACTTATGATTGAGATCGCAACCAAGTACCTCGAGGCGGTCACGGGGGCGGTGCCGTACACCGGCAACGCCGAACGCGTCTGCCGGGGGTGCGTGATCGACTCGCGCGCCGTTGAGCGCGATAGCATCTTCGTCGCCTTTGCGGGCGAGAAGGTCAACGGAAACGACTTTGCGCCGCAGGCGGTGCGCGCCGGGGCTGCCTGCGTGGTTCTCACCGAAGAGCCGAGCCGCAGCCTCGTCAAGCTCGCCGACGAGCACGAGTGCGCCGTGTTCCGCACTGACGACTCCGAGGTCTTTCTCCAGCGCCTCGCGCAGGGCTACCGCGCGCGCATGGGCTGCACGGTCGTGGGCATCACCGGATCGGTGGGCAAGACCACCACGAAGGAGATCCTGCGCGACCTGCTCGCCACGACCTACCGCGTGCACGCCACCGAGGGCAACTTCAACAGCCTCATCGGCCTGCCGCTCACCATTCTTGCGGCGCCCGCCGACACGCAGGTGCTCGTGCTCGAGATGGGCATGGACGGCCCGGGGCAGATCGAGACGCTCTCGAGCATCGCCCAGCCTACCTACGGCATCATCACCAAGATCGGCACCTCGCATATCGGGCTCCTCGGCTCGCGCGAGAACATCGCCCGCGCCAAGGCCGAGATCGTCGCGGGCATGCCGCCGTCGTCCGAGAACTTCGAGGGGCACCATGCGCGGCTGTTCCTGAACGGCGAGGACGACTTCACTCCCTTCATCATCGAGAACTTCGCACGTCCCGCAGGGGTCGAGTGCGTGCTGTGCGGCATGAGCGCCGACGACGACGTGTCGGGCCGCAACGTGGAGCTCGACGCCGAGAGCCGCGCCCATTTTGACCTCGAGCTGCAGGATGCCAGCCAGATCAAGGTCGAGCTCGGCATCACCGGCGCTCAGGCGGTGCCCGACGCGCTTCTCGCCTGCGCCTGCGCGCGCGAGCTCGGCGTGCCTACCTCGGTTATCGCCGAGACGCTGCCCAAGCTGCGCAGCGCCCACATGAGGCAGGAGCAGCGCGTCACTCCCGCGGGCACCCGCGTGATCGACGACTCCTACAACGCGAGCCCCGATTCCACGGCCGCGGCGCTCGACCTGCTCTGCTCGCTGCCCTGCGAGGGCGACCGCATCGCCGTGCTCGGCGAGATCGGCGAGCTCGGCGACGAGTCGCCGCGCCTGCACGGCCTTGTGGGCGCGTACGCCGCCGCCAAGAAGCTCGGGCTTCTCGTCTGCGTGGGAGGCGAGGGGGCGCAGTGCATGGCCGACGCCGCCCGCGTCATGGGCATGCACGACGACCGCGTGCGCGTGGTCCCCACGGCCGAGAAGGCGCTCGCCCGTCTCAAGCCGGCGCTTGCCGCGCGCGACGTCGTGCTCGTCAAGGGCTCTCGTTTTGTTGGTCTCGACCGATTTGTGGAAGGGGTTTGCGCATCATGCTAGGCAATCCGGCGTACCCGACGTTTCAGATCTTCCTGGCGATCTTTGTCGCCGCAGCCGCCGTGCTGATCCTCATGCCGTTCTGGATCAAGCTCATGAAGGTCGAGCACTTCGGCCAGCAGGTTCGCGCCGACGGTCCCCAGCGCCACCTGGTGAAGCAGGGAACCCCGACCATGGGCGGCGTGGTGATTCTCGTCGGCATGGTCATCGCGTGCCTGCTCATCGCCAAGCCCACCTTCGAGCTCATGCTCGCGCTCGGGGCAACGCTTGCCACGGGGCTGCTCGGTCTCGTTGACGACGTCACGTCCGTTACGCACGGGCGCTCGCTCGGCCTCACGCCCCACGCCAAGATGATCGGCCTCACGGCCATCTGCGTCGTGTTCTGCGTGTGCGCGGTGAGCTTCTGCGGCGTGGCGCCCGAGGTGCGTTTCCCGGGCGGCTTTACCATCGACCTCGGCGTCATCACCTCCACGTTTGCCATCGGCGGCGTGGAGCTCGTCGTTCCGTGGCTCTACCTGGTGTTTGTCTTCTTGCTCCTCGTGGGCATGTCCAACGCCGTGAACCTCACCGACGGCCTCGACGGCCTCGCGGGCGGCACGTCGATGACCTCCATGCTCATCATGGCGGGCATCTCGTTTTTGGCGCGCGACAGCAACCTCGCGGTCTTTGCCGCGGCCTGCGCCGGCGCGTGCGTGGGCTTCCTCTGGTACAACTCCTATCCCGCGAGCATCTTCATGGGCGACACCGGCTCGCTCGCCCTCGGCGCCGGCTTTGCCTCGCTCGCCATCCTCACCAACACCGAGGTCATCTCGCTCGTCGTGGGCGGCCTCTTCATCGTCGAGGCGCTCTCGGTCATGATCCAGGTCGCGAGCTTCAAGGCCACGGGAAAGCGCGTCTTCCTCATGGCGCCCATCCACCATCACTTCGAGAAGAAGGGCTGGGCGGAGACCAAGGTCGTGATCCGCTTCTGGATCATCGCCGCCGCGTTCGGCGCGCTCGGTTTGGCAATGTACTTCACTATGGGTTAGGGTAGGGCGATTCCGCATGCTTCCTGAGCATTTCTCCCTTCTGGTCCTCGGCCAGGGCAAGACCGGCCTCGACGTGGTGCGCTGGGCGCTTCCGCATCTGGGCTCCGGCGATAGGTGCCGCGTTTCCTCGGTTACCGTGTACGGCGGCGGCCAGTCGAGTCCCAACGACGAGACGCGCGCCCTCGAGGAGCAGGGCGTGTCGTTTGTCTTCGGCACCGAGACCGTCGACGGTTCCTACGACGTCTGCGTGGCGAGCCCCGGCATCTCGGAGTTCTCGGACTTCTTTGCCTCGGCGCGCGCCGCGTCCGATCAGATCATGGGCGAGCCCGAGTTTGCCTACCGGCTCTCGCCGGAGCGTTGGTGCGCCGTCACGGGCACCAACGGCAAGACCACCACGACGTCGCTTCTCAACCACCTGCTGCTCGCCGGCGGCCTCGACGCCTCTGCGGTGGGCAACATCGGCACCGTGGCAACCTCGCGCGTGAACGACCGCCGCGACGGCGAGTGGTTCTGCGCCGAGCTCTCGAGCTACCAGCTCGCCACCACCGAGGAGCTTCACCCGCACGTGGGCATCCTTCTCAACATCACGCCCGACCATCTCAAGTGGCATCGCAGCCACGAGAACTACGCGCATGCCAAGCTGCGCCTGTTCCGCAACATGGACGCCGGCGACCTCGCGATCGTCGACGCCGACGACGAGGGCGTGGCAGAGCGCATGGACGCCATCCGCGCCTTCGGCACGCGCCTGTGCGTGCTGAGCGCTGAGGACCCGCGCACCGACGACGCCGCCTTCGTGCAGGACGGCAAGCTCTGCGTGCGCCTGGCAGGCGAGAAAGTCACGCTCGTCGGCACCGACGAGCTGCTCATTCCCGGCGCGCACAACGTGGCCAACGCGCTCGCCGCATCGGCCGCCGCGCTCTTCGTGGGCGTCTCGGCCGACGCCGTGTGCCACGGCCTGCGCTCGTTCTCGCCGCTTGAGCACCGCATCGAGCCGGTGGCCAAGATCGACGGCATCGCCTACGTTAACGACTCCAAGGCAACCAACACCGACGCCGTGCTCAAAGCGCTCACCGCCTTCCCGGCAGGCAACGTGGTCCTTCTCTTGGGCGGCGCCGACAAGGGCACCGCGCTCGAGGACTTTGCGGCCGAGGTGGTGCGCCACGTGCGCGCCGTCGTTTGCTTCGGCGATGCGCGCTCGCGCTTCCTCGAGGCCTTCTCGGAGCCTGCCGCGGGCGAGGGCGTCGAGATCGCCGCAGCCGACCACCTGGCCGACGCGCTCGACGTGGCCCGCTCGATTGCCCGTGCGGGCGAGGTCGTGCTGCTCTCGCCGGCGTGCGCCTCGTTCGACGAGTTCAGCGGCTTCGAGGAGCGCGGCGAGCGCTTCAAGGAGCTCGTCGGGCAGATCGCCGCGCGCGCCTAGCAACCAGACCGCCGATTCCGCTCGCAAAGGATCTCTGTGGCCACATCGACCTCACATACCGCCCGACCCTCCAGGCGCCGCGGCCCTGCCGACAACGCACCCGAGCGCGGGCGCGGCAAGCTCGGCAGCCTGCGCCGCGGCTCCAAGCCCGACACGCTCTCGGAGCGGCTCATCGCCGGCGTGCCGGCGCGCATCATGCGGCCGCGCCTGGTGTTTCTCGTGTGCGTGGCAGCAATTCTCGGCTTCGGCCTGCTCATGGTGTACTCGGCCTCGTCGGTCGAGGCGCTCAAGGAAAACGGCGACTCCACCTACTTCTTGGTGCGTCAGGCCGCCTTCATCGCCTTCGGTTTGGTCTGCGCCGTGTGTGCCTCCCGCATACCCTTGAGGGCGTGGGAGGGCTACACCGTTTGGGTTCCCTGGATCGTCATCGTCGTGCTTCTCGCGCTCACGCTCGTTGCGGGCGTCAACGTCAACGGCGCGACGCGCTGGTTCGTTATTGCGGGCCAGCAGATCCAGCCGTCGGAGTTTGCCAAGCCGGTCATCATCCTCGCGGTGGCAAAGGTCTTCAAGGACTACTACGAGGAGTACTCGATCGACACGGTGCGGTTTCTCGCGCTGCTTGCGGCGGTCGTGCTCGTTCCGGTGTTCCTGATCCTCGCCGAGCCCGACCTGGGCTCGTCGATCATCATCGTCTCAACCGTGTTTCTCATGTGCTACTTCGCGGGGTTCTCGTACAAGATCATCGGCGGCGTGCTCCTGGCGCTGCTGGCGGCGGGCGCGGCCCTCGTCATCGCCGAGCCCTACCGCATGGAGCGCCTGATGTCCGACCCGTGGGAGGACCTCTACGGCTCGGGCTACCAGGCTACGCGCGCCATCATGGCGTTTGCCTCGGGCGGGCTCTTTGGCCGCGGCATCGGCAACTCCACCATGAAGTACCTTTACCTGCCCGAGGCGCACAACGACTACATCCTCGCGGTTATCGGCGAGGAGCTCGGCTTCGTGGGCACGGCGCTCTTCTTCGTCGTCTTTGCCGTCATGGTGTACGCGGGCCTCAAGATCGCAAAGCAGTCTCCTACGCTTCAGGGCAGGCTCATCGCCGCCGCGTGCAGCGTGATCCTCATGGTGCAGTTCATCGTCAACGCGCTCGGCATCATCGGCGTGGCGCCCATGACGGGCAAGCCCATGCCGCTCATCAGCTACGGCGGCTCGTCCATGATCGCCTCGCTCATGCTCATCGGGCTCATCGTCCGCGTTTCGCTCGAGAGCAACGTGCCCGGCACCTCCGGGGAGCTGCGCTCGCGCCTGGCCGTGGTCGACGAGAGCACGGCGGGGGAGCCCCACAGGCGCTCCGAGCGGCGCGGCGGCTTTACCGTCGTTGACGGAGGCCGTCCGCGCGGCAACGGCAGCGCATACACGGCGGAGGACGAGATGCCTCCGACGTCATGGGATGGCTCGGGCTACGGCGGGCGCGCCACCGCGTCTCCGAGGCCGCGACCCCGTGCTGCGCGGCGGGGCAGCGCTGATACGGGCAGCGGCTGGGGCCGTATCGATCTCGGGCCGTCGGCCGCCGACCGCCTGCGGAATGCGGGGCGCGCCGAAGACGACCGCGCTTCTCGTCCGCGCGGAGGCGGGCGCGGCGCAACGCGCACGACGCGCCGTTCGCGGTACGATAGATAGCAAGAGGCGCGCATGCGGCGCGCCCGCGATTGCATAAGACGGAAAGGACGCGACATGGCAGCAGTCAAGGTTGCGATTGCGGCGGGCGGTACCGCCGGCCACGTGAATCCGGCGCTGGCGCTTGCGCAAGAGCTCAAGGACCGTGGTTGCGCGGTCGAGTTTTACGGGGAGCAGCGCCGGCTCGAGGGAAGGCTCGTTCCCGAGGCGGGCTTCCCGTTCTTTCCGGTCCATGTGACGGGGTTCGACCGTTCGCGTCCCTGGACGCTTGTGACGGCCCTCATGCACCTGCACCACGAGGAGAAGCGCCTCGTCAAGCGCTTCCGCGACGATCCGTCGGCGCGCCCTGACGTGGCCATCGGCTTCGGCGCCTACCTCGAGCTTCCGCTCGTGCGCGCCGCGGCCAAGATCGGCGTGCCCGTGGCGCTTCACGAGCAGAACTCCGTTCCCGGCCTTGCCAACAAGGAGTCGGCTCGCCTGGCGAGCCTCATCGCCATCTCGCACCCGGCGGTCAAGCAGGTGTTCGAGGCGAAGAAGGGCAAGGGCACCCGCATCGTCATGACGGGCAACCCCGTGCGCCGCTCGGTGCTCGAGGGCAGCCGCAGCCAGGGCCGCGCGTCCCGCGGCATACCTGCCGACGCCACGGTGCTTCTCGTCTTCGGCGGGTCGCTCGGGGCCAAGCACCTCAACGAGGCGGTGGCCTCGCTCAAGGGCGCGCTTCTCGGCATTCCGGGCGTCTACGTGGTACACGCAACGGGCGCCGACGACTACGACGACACGGTGGCGCGCCTGGCCCTCACGTCCGAGGAGCAGAAGCGCTGGATCGTGAGCCCCTACATCTCCGACATGGGCGATGCGCTCGCCGCAGCAGACCTCGTGCTCTCGCGCTCGGGCGCCTCGTCGGTGGCCGAGATCAGCGCGCTTGCCGTCCCTTCGGTTCTCGTGCCCTTCCCGTTTGCGACCGAGGACCATCAGACGACAAACGCTCATCTTCTGGTTGATGCCGGGGCGGCGCGCCTGGTGCGCGACGATGAGCTCGACGATCCTTCGTTCGGCTCTGGCCTCGTCGAGCTGCTCAAGGACCCCGATGAGCGCGAGCGCATGCGCTTAGCGGCGGAGGGCCTGGGGCAGGCGGGGGCGGCGGCTCGCCTCGCCGATGCGCTTCTTGCGCTCGCCTAGCGCATGCGCTCTCGTTTGCGGTAAAGTTACTGGCTAAGGACAAAAAATCGCGCGGGCACGCCTTGCGCCAACACTAGCTCGATATAAGGAGACTTTCGATATGACGGCTACGGCAGAGAACGAACGCGACTTTACGCGCGTGCACTTTATCGGCGTCGGCGGAGCCGGCATGAGCGGCATCGCGCTCGTGCTTCATGAGCGCGGCTACCAGGTTTCGGGTTCCGACCTCAAGACCTCTCGTTACGTGCGCCAGCTTACGCGCGCCGGCGTCGACGTCCGCGTGGGCCATGAGGCCCGCACGATCGACGAGGTGCGCCCCGAGGTCGTCGTCATCTCCTCCGCCATTCCCGAGTCCAATCCCGAGCTTATTCGCGCCCGTGAGCTGAGCATTCCCGTTTGGCCGCGCGCCAAGATGCTCTCGTACCTTGGCCACGGCAAGACCACGATCGCCGTTGCGGGCACTCATGGCAAGACGACGACCTCGTCTATGTGCGCCACCATGGTCGACCGCATGGGCCTCGAGCCGAGCTTCCTCATCGGCGGCATCGTCGAGGGCTACGGCACCAACGGCAAGAACGGCGCGGGCGACTACTTCGTGGCCGAGGCAGACGAGTCCGACGGCTCCTTCCTGTACCTCGAGCCCACGATCGCCGTGGTCACCAACGTCGAGGAAGACCACATGGACCACTACTCCTCGCTTCAGGAGATCGAGGAGACGTTCGCCAAGTTCATGGGCCTCGTCGGCAACGAGGGCACCGTTGTCGTGTGCGGCGACGACCCGCATCTGGTCGAGCTCGCCCGCTCCACCGGACGCAAGGTCCTGAGCTACGGCTTTGACCCCTCCTGCGACGTGGTGTGCGAGGGCCATCCGGTCGAGCGCTCCATCGAGAGCCGCATGACCGTGCATTTTGCCGACGGCGCGTCGTACGACGTGACCATCGCCCATAACCCGGGCGCCCACAACATGCTCAACGCCACCGCATGCATGGCCGTTGCCCAGGCGTGTGGCTTCGATCGCGCCGAGGCCGCCCGTGCGCTCTCGACGTTCGAGGGTGCGCGCCGTCGCTTCACTCATGTGGGCGACGTCCGCGGCATCACGGTCGTCGACGACTACGGCCATCATCCCACCGAGGTCAAGGCCACGCTCGCCGCTGCCAAGAGCCTGCACTTCGACCGCGTGGTCACGGTCTTCCAGCCGCACCGCTACTCGCGCCTTCAGGCGCTTCTGCACCAGTTTGCCGACGCCTTCGCCGATGCCGACGTCGTGGTTCTCATCGACGTGTTCCCGGCGGGCGAGATGCCCATCCCGGGCGTCACGAGCAAGCTGCTCGCCGACGCTATCCGCGAGGCCCATCCGGGCAAGGACGTTCGCTACGTCGACTCGCGCCCCGGCGTTATCGACGAGCTCGCGGGGCTGTGCCGGGAGGGCGACCTTCTCATCACCATGGGCGCGGGTGACGTCACGACGGTCGGACCCGACTTTATCGCGGCTATGAACGCCTAGCTTCTGGGCGTCGAGGAGGCTTCTTTGAGCACGTCCAACGCCGTACAGGCGCTTTCTGCCATCGAGGATGTCGAGGTGGTCGAGAACGAGCGTCTCGACCATCGCACGAGCTACCACATCGGCGGCAAGGCCGCGCTGTTCATTACCTGTCACAGCTACCATGCCCTGCGCAGCACCATCAAGGTGCTTCTCCGCGAAGACGTCGAATGGGCTATCTTCGGCAGGGGCACGAACATTCTCGTTGCCGACGAGGGCTACGACGGCGCCGTGCTCACGCTCGGCCGCGAGTTTCGCCGCGTCGTGGTCGACGAGGAGAACGCCTGCATGACCGCCGGCTCCGGAGCCATGCTCTCGCGCGTGGTCAACGAGGCGCTCAACCATTCGCTCGCCGGCATGGAGTTCGCGGTGGGCGTGCCGGGCACGCTCGGCGGCGCCGTGTCGATGAACGCGGGCACGCGCTCCGATTGGATGAGCGAGGTCATAGAAGAGGTCACGGTGTACGCGCCCACCGAGGAGCGCCTCAAGCATTACCGCTACGACGAGATCGAGTGGGGCTATCGCACGACGAGCCTTCCTAAGAGTGACATCGTGCTCGAGGTGAAGCTGCGCCTGCGTCCTGGCAACAAGATCACCATTACCGAGCGTATGGAGCGCAGCCTTCGTCGTCGCCGCCGTTCGCAGCCGGCTGCCATGCCTTCGTGCGGCTCCGTGTTCAAAAATCCGCCTGAGCGGAGTGTAGGAAAGATGATCGAGGACTGTGGATTGAAGGGTTTTTCGGTCGGAGGGGCCGAAGTGTCCGAAGTTCACGGTAACTTTATCGTCAACACGGGATCTGCCACGGCAGCAGACGTCGTGAAGGTCATGCAGAAGGTGTACGCAACAGTTAAGGAAACGTATGGCGTCGAGCTACAACCAGAAGTCAAGTTCCTCGGCTTCTAGCCGGCCGAAGCCTACGTATCGCAAAGCGGGGAGGGGCGCCGCTCCGGTCAAGGCGCCGCGGCCCGTTAAACAAAAGGCCGAGAAGCCCCGCAAGTCCAAAGCAGGCGGGCGCATCTCGCTCAAGGGCGCGGCGCCGCGCAAGGCGTCGGCTGCAGGCGCGCCTGCGCAGAGGCCCGTTGCCCGCAAGACCGTCGCTGCGGGAGGCCTCAAGCCCCATAAGCGCACAGCGCAACAGCCGAGCGCGCGCGGCCTCAAGAGCCCGGAGCCCGTTTCGCGGCGCGCTCTGACGGCAGACGCCGCTCCGACCATCAAGCCGACTATCCGCCCGCGCACGGCCTCGGGCGGCCTGATCAAGCGCATTCAGAAAAGCCGAACCACGATCAAAAACGCCGCGGGCCTCGCAGAGCCCAGGCAGGCCGTTGCCGCCGCATCGGGACCCGCGCACATCGGCACGAGCGTTCCGGCGCGAGGCGTGCTGACCCGTGCCGGCATCATTGCTGCCGCGGCGCTCTTCGTAGCGCTTCTCGGCTTTGCGATCTTCGCCGTTGTGGCCAACACCGGTCTCTTTGCGGTGACCGACGTGGAGATCGCGTCCACGACGCATGTGCCGACCGAGACGACCGAGAAGCTTCTCGAGATTCCCGACAACGCGACGCTGCTCAACGTCAGCGAAGACCAGCTGGCCGAGAGCCTTCTCGAGAACCCGTGGGTAAAGACCGTCTCGATCGAGCGCCGGTTTCCCCATACGCTGGTGATCACGCCCGTCGAGAAGACGGCCGCTGCGTTGGTCTACATCGGCGCTGGCGACATCTCGTGGGCGATCGACGACGAGGGCAAGTGGATCGCGCCGACGGCGCTCGGCTCTGGCACAGCTTCGGATGCCGGGGCCGAAGACGACGATGCTTCTGCAAGCGATACCGAGGACCAAGATACCGCTGCCGAAGACGAGGCATCTGGGGAGGAGTCTCAGGATGGCGAGTCTCAGGAGGGGAGTGCCGAGGATGCCTCGGGTCGCGAGGCGGCGGCTCAGCTTGCGAGCGACCTCGGTGCGATTCTCGTGACTGACGTGGGTAGCGATATCGATCCTCAGAGCGGCGAGCCCGTTTCCGATGACGCGCTCGTTGCCGTTCTCAGTTACATCAACGGCTTCTCGTCCGAGTTTCGTGAGCGCATCTCGAGCTTCTCCGCTTCTTCCACCGAGGCAATCTCGGTGTATCTTACCGACGGCGTCGAGGTGTCCCTAGGCGACGCCACCGACATCCGTAAGAAGGAGAAGGTCGTCGACAAGATTCTCGAGGAGCGCCAAGGCGTGACGTACATCAACGCGCGCAACCCTGATTCGCCTACCTGGCGCGAGGTTTCTCTCTAGCGAGCCTGGCAGTCGTTTTTACGCATCTATAAGGTTGAGGTTGAGCTTTAAGGTTGAAGCTCTGACCTCAACCTTAAAGCCTGCATTTAAGGTTATGGAATCGGCTGTGAACGCTTGCAGTGCGACGAGCATTGTCAAAGGCGGGGAATTATGAATGCAACTTGAAGAAACGTGCTAACCTTCAAGTTGAACTTTAGTAGGATACGCAGGAATTTTTATCAATTGGGTACTTTTGTTTGACCTTTAGTAGAGACTTGTGCAAAGATAGGACGATTTACCTCGGACTTTAAGTTCAGCTTGAGGTTTAATGTTTGCAAAGGTGCATCAACACGGATGTTCGGAGGAACGGTATGCACGAGGAAGAGATCAACAATTATCTTGCCGTCATCAAGGTCGTTGGCGTGGGCGGCGGCGGCACCAACGCCGTTAACCGCATGATCGAGGAGGGCATCCGCGGCGTCGAGTTCGTTGCCATCAACACTGACGCTCAGGCGCTCGCCGTCTCCGATGCCGACATCAAGGTGCACATCGGTACTGACATCACGCGCGGTCTGGGCGCTGGCGCTCAGCCTGAGATCGGCCGCAAGGCTGCCGACGAGAGCCGCGACGACATCAAGGAGGCGCTTGCTGGCGCCGACATGGTGTTCATCACCTGCGGCGAGGGCGGCGGCACCGGCACGGGCGCTGCCCCGGTTGTTGCCGACATCGCCAAGAACGATGTGGGCGCCCTGACGGTCGCCGTCGTTACCAAGCCTTTCAGCTTCGAGGGCCGCAAGCGCGCCTCCGTTGCCGCCGACGGCATCGAGACCCTTTCGCAGTGCGTCGACACTGTCATCGTCATTCCCAACGACCGCCTGCTCGACATCGCCGAGAAGAAGACCTCCATGCTCGAGGCCTTCTCCATCGCCGACGGCGTCCTCTCTCAGGGCACCCAGGGTATCACCGACCTCATCACGGTCCCCGGCATCATCAACGTCGACTTCGCCGACGTCAAGACGATCATGAGCCAGGCCGGCTCCGCCATCATGGGCATCGGCACCGCCTCGGGCGACACCCGCGCGGTCGACGCTGCTCAGGAGGCCATCTCCAGCCGCTTGCTCGAGAGCTCCATCGACGGTGCCACCCGCGTCCTGCTCTCCATCGCCGGCAACAAGGACCTCGGCCTGCAGGAGATCAACGACGCCGCCGACCTCGTTGCCAACGCGGTCGACCCCGAGGCCAACATCATCTTCGGTACGGTTATCGACGAGTCCCTGGGCGACCAGGTCCGCGTTACCGTCATCGCGACCGGCTTCATGGACAACAACGGCCAGCAGGGCGACCTGTTCTCCTCTGGTTCCACCACGGTCAAGCGTTCGGCTGCTCAGTCTGCTCCGACCCGCAACGTCGGCGGTACCCAGCTCCCGAACTTCGGCAACGAGCAGTTCGATCTCCCGGATTTTCTCAAGCGCGGCAAATTCTAGGGGTTGACGCTGCGGCCTTTCGGGTCCGACGCTGCGGCCGCCCCTGGCGGGCATCTCGGCCCTCACTCGTCGGGCATGGCCACAAGGCCAATGCCCTCCTCCTTCGGGCCGACCTGCTCCGCCAGGGACGCCCTCGCTTTCGCGCAGGCAACCTGCACCGCATCGGCCGGCTCCCCTCTGGCGGGGGAGCCGGCTTTGCTTTGTTTTAGGCGTCCTGGCTGGCGGGCGTACTCATCCGAAAGTTCATGAACTTTCGTCGACAAAAGTCGGGAAACCCCAGGATCGGGCCTGGGGAGGGTGCGATAGTTCGTGAACTTTCGTTATCGGAAGTCAGCCCTTCTTCCCCCGGTGAGACGCTGGCGGGGTCCTTCTGCAAACCGAAATCGGGTTGCACCTGAAAAGCGGGCTCGGTTTGCAGAAGCACCTGGGGAAACGCCGAACCCGGCCCCGTTTTTCAATGACAACCCGAACGCGGTTTGCGGAAGGGCCGGGCGCATAGCCGCAGGGCGGATCCGCACGGGGCCGATATTGGGATCCGAAGACAGCGGGCATGTGCGGCGCTTCCGCCCGGAGGCCATGCGCCCGCCCGATGGGATCATGGTGGCATGTCGGGCAGGGTCTGCCCAGAGGTCCGGGCCGTTGAGGGGAGGGGAGCCGAGTACGCTCGTCGCCGCCTGCTCAATGACACGGTTCTGTGAGATTGGTTAACTGTTCGGTTGATCGAGGCGCGGTGGTGTAGCGCGACGCGTGTGGGGTAAGCTGAGGAACATACGAAACGGAGATAGCCAGGAGGGCGGTATGAGCAGGCTGGAGCGTGTGACGCACGGCGGTGTGACGCTGGTGGGCGGTGCTGACGGTTCGGTTCGCTTTGGGTTTACCGAGCGGACGGGAGGCGTGTCGAGCGAGCCGTATGCCTCGTTGAACCTAGGGTCGCATGTGAACGATGACCCTGCTGCGGTTGAGGAGAATCGCCGCAGAGTTCTTGCTGCGGTGGGTGCCGGGGAGTTTGCTCGAAACCTCGTTGTGCCGAACCAGGTCCACGGCGACGTCGTTCAGGTGGTGCGCAGCGCGGGCCCCGCAGAGCTCGATGCGGTGCGCGCGCGTGCCGCCGAGGGCGCCGACGCCGTGGTGTGCGTGGCTCCGCGCGTTCCGGTCATGCTGATGTTTGCCGATTGCGTTCCGGTGATCATCACGGGTCCTGGCGGGTTTGCCGTGGCGCATTCGGGCTGGCGCGGCACGTACGCAGGCATTGCCGGCAAGACTGCGCGCATCCTCGCTGACGAGCTCGGTGTTTCTCCTAGTTGCCTGCGCGCCTACATCGGCCCGCATATCCTCGGCGACGAGTACGAAGTGTCCGAGGAGCTCGTCGAGCGCTTTGCTGCGCGGTTCTCATCGATTACGCCCAATCCGGAGCGCCTGCTCGATCTTTCCAGCGCCATTGTCGAGTCTCTTGCCGCCTCTGGCGTCGATCCGGCAAACATCGAGGATCCCGCGCTTTCGACCGTGCGCCTGAACGACCGGTTCTTCTCGTACCGCGCCGAGCACGGAACAACGGGGCGCCACGCTGCGGTCGCGTATATGACCGCGTAGCCACCGTTTTAGGTAACGCGGTATGCCACCAGCGTGCAGGGGTATATGGATTCAGACGGCAAGGCCGCCGAGCGCGGCAAAAGAAACACGGCGAGGGTTATGGCAGTTGACGAGAAATACGAGGCCGCGGTAGCCGAGCGGCGCGACCAGATCATGGGCAAGGTGGAAGACGCGCTCGCGCGCGCGGGCAGGCGTGCGGACGAGGCGCAGGTCATGGCGGTCTCCAAGACCGTGGGCACCGACGAGGTCCTCGCCGCTATGAGAGCGGGGTACCGACTCTTCGGCGAGAACCGCCCCCAGGAGCTCGTGCGCAAACTCGATGCGCTCGGTGCGCGCGCGGACGAGGTCCCGGGTCCGTACTCGTTCGACATGATCGGCAACCTGCAGACCAACAAGATCAACATGACCATCGGCCGCGCCGCGCGCATTCATTCGGTACGTTCCGAGAAGCTCGCCCGCGCCGTCTCGGACCGCGTGGTGCGTGCCCACGAGGCCGGCGGTTCGGTTGAGGTACAGCCCGTTCTTCTCGAGGTGAACGTCTCGGGCGAGGAGAGCAAGTCGGGCTTTGCGCCCGACGAGCTGCGGCGTGCCTTTGACGCGCTGCTCGCTTTGCCGGGCATTCGCATCGAGGGCCTCATGACCATGGCGCCCCGAGGAGATGCTTCGCGCGCCCGCGCCACGTTCGCCGGCTTGCGCGAGCTGCGCGACGAGCTGTCGCTCTCAGCGGGCGTTGAGCTCCATGAGCTTTCGATGGGCATGAGCGAGGACTTCGAGGCTGCGCTCGAGGAAGGCTCAACCCTCGTTAGACTAGGTAGAGTGGTGTTTAACCCGGGTTTTGTTTTACAATGATCTAAGCTCGTGCCAAAAACGCACTGGTAATCACACGGAGGCAGAGAGGTTGGTATCGTGAGCATCTTAGATGACATCAAGAGCCGGCTCCCGTTCACCCGTGACTTCGGTCGCGAGGAAGAGGAGTACTACGACGAGGAGGAGGCCGCGGACGAGCCCACGTACCGTCCTTCGTCCGACTCGTACAACGACTCTTACGGAGAGTCCGCGCGCGAAGAGCAGCATTCTATGGGCGTCCTGGGCCAGACGCATCGCGGCGAGGCTGAGTCCGTTGCGGTGTACACCCGCTCTGGCAAGCCGGTGGGCGAGGTCGACCGTCACGCCTCTACGTTCAACCCGCCGGCACGCTCCATCGACCAGCATCGCCCCGGCGCGTACGACACGCCCTCGAGCTATGCCGAGCGCGGCCGTGCCCAGGGAGCTCCGGCTCCGGCGCCCGATCGTCGCGTTGGCGCGGTTGTCAACTCCGTTCCGCAGCTTCCTGCCTATATCCTTCGCCCCGAGAGCTACGACGACGTCGAGACCGTGGTGCGTCGCGTGCGCACCAAGCAGCCCGTCGCCCTCGTGTTCGTGAACGTCAAGACCGACGTTGCCAAGCGCGTGCTCGACTTCAGCTACGGCTTTGCCTGCGGCCTCGGCGCCTCGGTCAAGGAGGTCGGCGACCGCGTCTTCATCGTGCTGCCTCAGGGATGCGAGGTCAAGGAGTCGGATCTTGCCAAGCTCCGCTCCGAGGGCTTCCTGAAGCGCTAAAGGGGAGACGTGACGTACTACACTTTGGTGCAGCTCATAGGCAGTCTGATCCGCTTTTACAGCTTCCTCGTCCTCGTGTACTGCCTGATGACGTGGTTTCCGCTGCGGCCGGGCGGCCTTGCCGACGATATCCGCACCGTGCTCGATCGCGTGTGCGGTCCGTATCTGAACATCTTCCGACGCCTGCTTCCTCCGATGGGCGGGATCGACTTCTCGCCGGTGCTTGCAATAATTGCGTTGCAGCTCATCGGCAACCTGCTCATTCGGATTCTCGCTGGTATACTTTAGGCAATAAGGCGACCTAGGGCCCGCGCAGCGGGCGCGGCCCGGATCCCCGAACCGATGAAAGGAACACTACCATGGCTATCACCCCTGCTGACATCCAGGCCCAGACGTTCTCCGAGGCCAAGCGCGGGTACGATCCCGGCGAGGTCGACGTTTTTCTCGAGCAGCTCGCTAGCGAAGTCGACGCCATGCTGTCCAAGATCGTTGACCTCAAGAACCGCCTGACCGCTGCCGAGCAGCAGCGCGACGAGGCTCAGGCCCAGGCCGCTCAGGCCCAGGCTCAGGCGGCGCAGGCAGCCCAGGCTGCCCAGACCCAGGCTCCGGCCCCCACGCAGTCCGAGTACGGCGCCACCGAGCGCCAGATCTCCGCTGCGCTCATCACCGCCCAGCAGTCCGCTGACCGTATCGTCGAGGAGGCTCGTGCCAACGCCGAGCGCATCCGCAACGAGGCTGACGCCAAGGCGCGCGAGGTCATCCGCCAGGCCCTGCAGGAGAAGCAGAACGAGCTCGAGGAGATCGACCGCCTCAAGACGTCCCGCGAGGACTTCCGTGCCGAGTACCTCAAGCTCCTCCAGCACTTCATGGACGACGCGCAGAACTCCTTCCCGGCCGACCTGCTCAAGTCCACGTCCTCGAGCTCTCTCT
The DNA here is from genome assembly GCA_949287065.1 of uncultured Collinsella sp. Taxonomy (GTDB): domain Bacteria; phylum Actinomycetota; class Coriobacteriia; order Coriobacteriales; family Coriobacteriaceae; genus CALUOB01. The sequence goes on along the minus strand of CASEEV010000012.1, from coordinate 18,030 downwards.
CGAGCGACCCCGCTCCCATTCACACTGCCGCTCCCGTCGTGACGCTTCCGGGCGCTTCCGCTCCCGAGGATCCGCAGTCGCACGTGATCTCCGATCCGTTTGCTCCGGTTCCGAGCTTCGACGTTGACGACCTCGACTAGTCCCGAGCGACATACGCAAGCAAAAAACGCCTGGCAGGGGAGACCGTGCCAGGCGTTTTGCGTAAAGCAAAGGGGCGAAGCGGGCCGATAAGCCGGGTTCTGTCGAGGACGGCCATTTATCTTGCCTTGGCGTCACCGCCAAGTTCCTCGCACGCTACCCGAGCGCGGGCCGGGCCGACCCATCGCGCTCCTATTTGCGCTTGCTCCGGATGGGGTTTACCAAGCCGCCGCGTTGCCGCGACGCTGGTGGTCTCTTACACCACCGTTTCAGCTTTTCCCTTTACGCCTGAGCGCAGGTGGGAGTCTTCTTTTCTGCGGCACTTTCCGTCGGGTCGCCCCGCCTGGCTGTTAGCCAGCATCCTGCCCTGCGGAGCCCGGACTTTCCTCACGCGAGCGCGTAAGCGCCCGTCGCGCGGCCGTCTGGCCCGCTTCGCGGTCACGTATTGTAGCACGTCTCGCCCGCCAAGCGGCTGCGCATGGGCTCTCTCGATCTTCTCCACGCCCTGCCCTTGCAGCAGGGGCGAGCAGGGCCGGCGCGCCCGGGGTTCGCTCGCCTGATGCTGCCGCGGCGTGTTTTTTAGCGAGCCATTGAGAAAAGACGCACCGATGCATATGTTTGCACGGTCATGCGCGCGAAAGAGCTGCCTTGTATCGTTCTTGTATCTTAAAAGGATCCAAAAAAGGACGTCTGACCACGACATTTCTTTACAGTCTCGTCTTCTGCTCTTAGCAAACGCGTTACAATAGCCGAGGATTTGTAAGCAGAGAGTCAGACGAATGTAAAGGTCAACGCGGAGCACGACGCGGCTCGCCCGGGAGGGGCAGTGTCGCTGGTCGTGCGCGCTCCTGAGTCCTGGCTCGGGAACCTCGTCGCTCTCAGGGAGCTTAGGCTCTCCTTACGGAAAGCGGTCATCAGTGGACGTTTCGTTTGCTCTGTTCGTGCAGCAGGTCTTTTCGAATCCGCTCTTGGCGATCACGGTGCTGCTCACCTTGGGTGTCATCTTCGTGAACGGCTGGACCGACGCGCCAAACGCAATCGCTACCTGCGTTACAACGCGATGCATGAACGTACGAGCCGCGATCATCATGAGCGCCATCTTCAACTTCCTCGGCGTGCTCATCATGACGCACCTCAACGCATCAGTTGCCTCGACAATCTCCAATATGGTCGATTTCGGGTCCAACACCCACGAGGCGTTGGTAGCGCTTTGCGCCGCGTTGTTCTCGATCGTCGTGTACAGCGTCGGTGCCTCGATCTTCGGCATTCCCACCTCCGAGAGCCACAGCCTCATCGCCGGCCTCACGGGCGCCGCGCTCGCCATCCACGGCGGTCTCGGCGGCGTCAACATGAACGAGTGGGTCAAGGTTCTCTACGGCCTCGTGCTGAGCCTTGCCATCGGATTCGCGCTCGGCTGGGGCATCTGCAAGCTCATTACCGTTGCCTGTCACAACGTCGACCGGCGTCGCGCCAACGGCTTCTTCACCGGCGCGCAGATCTTCGGCGCAGCCTTCATGAGCTTCATGCACGGCGCGCAGGACGGTCAGAAGTTCATCGGCGTACTGCTGTTGGGCGTGGCCTTCTGCAACGGCCAGCCCGACGTCGCGGGCGCCGTCATTCCCATTTGGCTCATGCTTCTCTGCTCTACGGTCATGGGCGTGGGCACGAGCGTCGGCGGCGAGAAGATCATCAAGTCCGTGGGCATGGACATGGTCAAGCTCGAGCGCTTCCAGGGGTTCTCGGCTGACCTCGCGGGCGCTATCTGCATCCTGCTTTCGACGGTCTTCGGCATCCCGGTCTCTACGACCCACACCAAGACGAGCGCCATCATGGGCGTGGGCGCGGTCAAGCGCCTGTCGGCCATCAACTTCACCGTCGTGCGCGACATGGTGCTCACCTGGATCTTCACGTTCCCGGGCTGCGGCCTCATCAGCTTCATCATGGCGAAGCTCTTCATGCTCGCCTTCTAAGCTCAAACGACCTGCCTTCCGCGGAGGCGAACCCGCGGGCTCATGCTGAACCCCTACCTAATTGGAGGCATTACCATGGCTAGGAAAAACGACGCGTTCTACTTCGAGACCTTCTCTGCCTGCGCTGAGCTTTCGTGCCGCGCCGCCAACCTGCTGGGCGAGGTCATGCGCGCCTACGACCCCTCGCGCATCAAGGAGGCCATCACCAAGATGCACGAGATCGAGGAGCAGGCGGACCAGAAGAAGCACGAGATCAACGACGCGCTCGTGACCGCCTTCGTGACTCCCATCGAGCGCGAGGACATCGCGCTCATGAGCGAGAACCTCGACACCGTGACTGACCGCATCGAGGGCGTGCTCCATCGCCTGTACTTCGACAACATCCAGACCATCCGCCCCGACTCCCTCGAGCTCGTCGACATGATCGAGCGCGCGTGCACCGAGATGTGCGCGCTTCTCGGCGAGCTGCAGCAGTTCCGCCGCTCCAAGACGCTGCGTCAGCACGTCATCGCGCTCAACTCAATCGAGGAGGAGGCCGACGCGGCCTACATCGAGGCCATGCGCACCCTGCACACCACCTGCGACGACTTCCGCGAGGTCTTTGCCTGGCACGAGGTCTACACCTTCCTCGAGTACTGCGTCGACAGCTGCGAGCATGTAGCCGACACGGTCAACAGCATTGTGATGAAGAACAGCTAATCGGCTCCGTGGGGAGCAGGAGCTTTCCGCCTCCTGCGCGGTTGCTTTGGGCGCCTTGCGGCTCTGATCGCCGCAAGGCGCTTTTGTTTTGCTCGCATAAGCCCCACGGCTCCGTATAATGGTCGCGTTGGGAGAGGGCGGCTCGGCGAGGGGAGAAGCGCCATGGCAGCAGACGGGGCTCAGATGAGCTACATCACCATGCGACAGGGCGCCGAGGCCGCAGGCGAGTTCGTCGATCGCAAGAGCCGCTTCATCGCGCAGCTCGTGCACGTGGCAAGTGAGGAGGACGCCGCCCGGCACATCGCCCAGGTACGCGCCCGCCACTACGACGCGCGGCACAACGTGCCCGCCTGGATCTTGCTCGACGGCCGCGAGCGCCAGTCCGACGACGGGGAGCCGTCGCGCACGAGCGGCATGCCCACGCTCGAGGTGCTGCGCGGCGCCGGTCTCAAAGACGTGTGCTGCGTGGTTACCCGCTACTTTGGCGGGACGCTCCTCGGTCCGGGCGGCTTGGTCCGAGCCTATTCGGCGGCGACCCGCGCGGCGATCGACGATGCGCGGGTGCGCGGCCTTCTCGTAGAGATGACCTCGGTCACGCCGGTGCACGTTGCTGTTTCGTACGCGCGCTACGAGACGGCGCTGCGCATGGCCCGAGACGCCGGGGCGCACGACCTGCCCGCCGACTTCGCAGCCGATGTGACACTTAACCTCGTGTTTCGCTCGGGAGAAGAGCAGGCGTTTATCTCCGCGCTGACCGAGGCCTTTGGCGGGGAGCCCGATGCGCTCGTTGAAGAGGCGCACTTCGCCGAGTTTTAGCGCGCTGCTGAGCGCCGTTTGCCGCAGGCCTGTTGACACGCCTTACGCGGGGGGTATCCTGTTGCCCGACGCGCCATCTGCCGAGGGAAGGGGAGCCCATGGGCACGGGGACCGCAGCGGGTCCGGAAGGTAACGACGTCGAGAAACGCGCGCCGCGCCTAGGGGCGCAGCGCAGTCGCGTGCGGAATGGTGCGGCAGGGGCTGCCCCTGCGCCTGCGGCGCCGGATGCGGCGGCGAGCGTCTGCGAGACCGGCCGTGCGTACGAGGGCGAGGCGGTGGCGCCGGTTTCGCGCCTGCAGACGCCCGACGAGGCGCGCACGAGCGAGCGCGTCTCGCGCAAGCGCGGTGAGGATCCGCGCTCGATCAAGTTCTTCGCCATGCTCAACGCAGGTCTTATCCTCACGGCGCTCGCGATTGTCGTCTTCAAATCGCCCAACGGCTTCGCCTTCGGCGGCACCTCGGGCGTCTCGATCGTGCTGTCGGCACTGGTGCCGTGGCTTCCGGTGGGCGCCTTCATGTGGATCCTCAACATCGTGCTCGTGGCACTCGGTTTCATCTTCCTCGAGCGGCGCGCGGTCATCTGGAGCGCCTACGCGTCGTTCGCGCTCTCGGCGTACGTGTCGCTGTTTGAGCTGGTGATGCCCACTACGGATTCGATCACCGGCGATATGTGGCTCGACCTGTGCTTCGCGGTGCTTCTGCCGGCGCTCGGCAGCGCCATCGTCTTCGACATCGGCGCCTCTACGGGCGGCACCGACATTCTCGCCATGATTCTCAAAAAGCGCACGAGCCTCGAGATCGGCAAGGCGCTCATGCTGGTCGACGTGGGCATCGTCTGCTGCGCGGCGGTTATCTACGGCCCGCGCGTCGGCCTCTACTGCATTTTGGGGCTCCTCGCCAAGACCATGGTGGTCGACGGGGCCATCGAGAGCCTTCATTTGCGCAAGGTCTGCACGGTCATCTGCAAGTACCCGCTTAAGGTGGAGGAGTTCGTGGTGCGCGACCTCAACCGCACCGCTACCGTCCAGTACGCTTACGGCGCCTACACGGGCAAGCAGGTCACGATGATCATGAGCGTGCTCACGCGCAAGGAGGCCATGCGCCTCAGGCTCTTCGTGCGCAAGATCGACCCAAACGCCTTCATCACCATCGTCAACAGCTCCGAGATCATCGGGCGCGGGTTCCGCGGCGTCAACTAGGCGCGCTCGCGGGCGCCGCTGCCGCAAGACGGCTCGTACGACAAGAAGAGCCCCGCTCCGGGTGCGCCGCCTGGGCGCCCCGGAGCGGGGCTCGCGTGTTCGGATGCCCAGGGGCTTAGCCCAGCTTGACGCCGAGGCTCTCGAGCGCTGCGCGCAGCTCGCTCGCGTCGCCGGTAAAAAGGCACCCCTTCATGCCGGTGCGCTCGGCGCTCAGGACGTTGAGCTCGTTGTCGTCGATAAAGACGCAGCTCGCGGGATCGAGAACGAACTTCTCGCAGAACCTGCGGTAGATGCGCGCATCGGGCTTCATGATGCGCTCGGCGGCCGACCACATGAGGCCGTCGAAGACGGGGCGTGCCGGGGCGTTGGCGATCTGCCGGGGGAAGCACATGCCGGCGTTTGACAGGACGTAGACGCCGTAGCCCGCGCGGTGCGCGTCGAGGGCGATCTGGTTCGTGGCCTCGATGGGCTCGGAGTAGGCGCGCCAGCCTGCGAAGGCGCGCTCGAGCGCGGGGCGGAGCCGCTCGGGGAGCTCGTGGGCAGCCATAAAGAGGATCGTCTCGTCGTCGAGGGCGCCGGCGTCGCGCAGGGCCCAAGCCTGGCTCGCAAAGAGCGCGCGGTTGAGGAGCTCGGCGTCCTTCTCGGTCTCGGTGAAGATGCGGCTGAAGCGCATGCCGTCGAACGTGAGCAGCACGTTGCCCATGTCGAACACGATGTTGCGGATGGCGTTTGCCATGATGGCCTCCTTGCTGAGTGCCCGCGCGGCGCGGTTGCTGGTCTCGGGCGGTTAGCGGGCGAGCGAGCCCATGGGATCCCAGGGGGCGAGCTCAACGGGCTCGGTGTCAAGGACGGCGCGCTCGTCGTCGGTCAGGTACTTCTTGTCTACGACCACCTGGTAGACGTACTCGTCGAACCATGCGTCGCTCATGATGTCGTAGCCCTTCTTGCCGCGGTCGTCGCCCCAGCTGTTCTCGACGCGCCAGCGCGTGGGGTTGCCCGCGTCGTCGAGGTTGACGCCCTGGAACGTCATGGCGTGGGTCATGAGGGACTCGCCGTAGTCGAGGCGCGCCGCGCGGTCGAGGCCGGCCTCGATGGGCAGGCCGAAGAGCTCGTCGGTCGCCACGGCCGCCTGGTCCATGATGCCGTCGGCGCCGAGCGACGCCTGGCCCACGTCGCAACCGAACCACACGGGCAGCTCGTCTTTGAGCTGCGCCACGGCGGCGCGCTTGAGCGAGGCGATGGGTAGGTTGGCGTAGCGCACGCCGCCGGCCTCGCGCACGTTGCCGAGGAACTTGACCGTGTAGGAGCGCATGAAGGGCTTGTCGGACGTGGGCGCGCTGATGAGCGAGACGTAGTCGTCGAGCTCCATGCCCACGAACTCGGCAAAGAACGCCTGGGGCGTGTAGGTGCCCTGCGCTTTGAGCTCGTTCTTGTCGTTGCGGATGCGCACCTCAAAGGTCTTGGGCGGCTCGCCGAGGCAGATGGCGAGGATGCGGTACACGCCCTCCAGCAGCTCCGTCTTCTTGGCCTCGGCGTCCTCGGCGGTGCCGCCCTGGGCGAGAAGCTCGCGCAGCTGCTTGGCGCCGGCGCGCAGCCAGCGCGTGAGGTACCCGTTCATGTGCGCGGTGTGGCTCGAGGCGTAGGTCTCGGGCATGGCCTCCTTGGGCACTACGCCGTACTTCTTCACGATGGCGCGGAACATGTCCCACTGACCGCCGTCGCCCATGGGCGCGTCGAGCAGGTAGGCCACCTCGCGCGAGGCGAGGGGCTCGCGAGCGGTGGCGATGATGTTCTCGAAGAACCAGTTGGCGCGCTCGTACTTGTCCCAGAAGAGGGGGTAGGCCTGGCTCAGTTCGAAGGTCTTGAGGCCGAGCTTCTTCATGACGCGGAAGCGCATGGTGTTGAGGCTCGCGAACATCCAGCAGCGGCCGGAGCGGAGCTGGTTGGTGACGTCGCCCTGCTCGAGCTGCACGTCGAACACGGTCGTAGCGAGGGCCGCGGCCTCGGGGGCGCGGGCGGCCTGGCGCACGTCTGCCGCCGAGACGGCGTTCTTGGCAACGATGTTGGCGCGGTCGGCTACGAAGGCGTCGTGCGCCCGCGCGATGCGAGAGGGCGTGATGAGCTGGCTCTCATCCATATGCGGTACCTCTTTAGTCTCGTGCGCTCGCGCCGGCCGCGGTTGCGCGGGCTTCAGGCGAGCGCGGCTGCAGGTCGAGAACAGCCTACCGCGGCCGCGGCGCACCGTCAAAGGAGCCGTACGGCGCGTCTGAGGTATACTGCAGCGTAACGAAAGCATAGGGATACAGGCCTGCGGCGGGAGGAGGCCCATGGGAGCTGCCGATACGAGCAGGGCCGCCGAGGCGCGCGCGGCTGAGCCCAGCGCCTCTCTCAACGGACACGCCCCGAGTGCGGCCGCGATCAAAGTTCTGCGGATCCTCGAGGACGCCGGGTACGAGGCGTGGATCGTAGGGGGCTGGGTGCGCGACGCCCTCATGGACCTCCCGGACCACGACATCGACCTTACGTGCTCGGCGCCTTGGCAGGAGGCGGAGCGCGTGCTCGGCGCGGCGGGCGTCAAGGTCGTTGAGTCGGGCACGCGGTTCGGCGGCATCACGGCCATCGCCGACGGCGAGCAGATCGAGGTCACCACCTACCGCGTCGACGGTTTTTACAGCGACGGCCGCCATCCCGACGAGGTCCGGTTCGCCTCGAGCGTCGAGGAGGACCTCGGCAGGCGCGACTTCACGGTCAACGCCATGGCCTGGCACCCCGAGCGGGGGCTGCTCGACCTGTACCACGGCGCCGACGACATCCGCGCGCGCCTGATCAGGGCGGTGGGGGACCCGCGCCGGCGCTTTGAGGAGGACGCCCTCAGGATGCTGCGCGCCGTGCGCTTTGCCTGCCGTTTGGACTTCAAAATCGAGAAGGACACCGCAGGAGCGCTCGCTGCCTGCGCGCCGCTGTTGAGCAACGTGGCCTTTGAGCGCATCGGCCATGAGCTCGACGATATCCTCGCCACCGGACACGGCGGCGACGCCATGGCGCACTGCCCCGAGGTCATCTGCGCGGCGGTGCCCGAGCTCGAGCCCTGCCGCGGCTTCGACCAGCGCACGCCCTACCATGCCTACGACGTGTACACGCACGTGATGCGCGTGCTCACGGTGGCGGGCGAGCTCGCGCTTGCTGACGCCTGCCCCGGCGAGCGCCCGTCGCGCTCGCTCATGTGGGCGGCGTTTCTCCACGACGTGGGTAAGCCCGAGACCTTTACCGTTGACGAGAACGGGCGCGGCCACTTTTACGGGCATCCGGCGGCCAGCGAGCGCATCGCGCGCAAGGTCATGCGGCGGCTGGGGCTTCCGGCCCGTCTGGTGGAGGAGAGCTGCCTGCTCATCCGCTATCACGACACGCCGGTGAAGCCCGACCGCACGGCGCTTCTCAAGATGCTCGCGAACTTCTCGGCAGAAGGGATCGACACCCGGCGGCTCGCTGACGAGCTCATGGACCTCAAACGCGCCGACGCGCTCGGCAAGGCTCCCGGGTGCTTTGACTTTGCCAACGAGATCGAGGAGATGCGCGCGCAGATCCACGACCTGCTGGACGAGGGGGCGGCCTACAGCGTCAAGACCCTGGCTATTGGCGGCTCCGACCTCATCGAGCGCGGCATCAAGCCCGGTCCGCACGTAGGCCAGCTGCTCAAGCGCGCGCTTTCGGCCACGCTCAAGGGCAAGGTCCCCAACGAGCGCGAGGCACTGCTCGCCTACCTGCGCCTTGAAGCCTGGGCCCCCTCCGAGGGCGCTGACGCGCCTTCCGAGTCTGCATAAACCGTAGAGGTTGTGTGCGCCTCCCGCGCAAATGGGTATAAGCCCCGGTAAACATTTGACGATCGCGGCGTGTGCCGGGAAAGGTCGTGTCACATGGCAGGAGGCTGCTTCGAGGAGAACCTCGCGGCAATGGTCGCGCTTCTCGCCGGGGGAGAGAAGCGCCCGGGCGAGCGCAAGGTCGGGCTGGAGCTCGAGCGGTTCTTGATCGACGCCGAGGGCAAAAGCGTTTCCTATGCGGGCGAGAAGGGCGTTCACGCGCTTCTCGAGACCCTCGCCGCGCACCATGCGCCCGAGGAGCGCGTGTTCGTTGACGGTCATCTCATGGGGCTCGCCTATACCATCGATGCGGGCGATGCCGCAGTTCCGGTGACCGTGTCGCTCGAGCCGGCGGCGCAGATGGAGATCTCGGCAGGGCCGTCTACTTCGGCTGCTGCTCTGTACCGGGCGTTGCTGAGGTTTGACGAGGAGGTCGCCTGCGCGCTCGGCGAGCTCGGACTCGACGCGCGTTTTGTGGCGCGCGGCTACAACCCGCAGGCGTGCGCACCCGAGGAACTCGAGCTTATCCCCAAGGATCGCTATGCGCTGATGGACGCGTATCTGAGCAAGCGCGGCGCCTATGCACGCGACATGATGCGCGCCACCGCGAGCACCCAGGTGTCGCTCGACTACGTAGACGAGGCCAACGCCATGCAGCTCGTGCGCCGCGCCACGGTGCTCGGGCCGGTCTTTGCCTTTCTCTTTGACAACGCGCCGGTGTTCCGCGGAAAACCTGCGCCCGCTATGGCGCGCTCGCATATCTGGCGCGCGGTCGACGCGGAGCGGTGCGGTACGGTGCCGGGCAGCATGGAGGCCGACGCGGAGGGCGCAAGCACCTTCTCGTTCGAGCAGTACGCGCGCTGGGTCGCGTGCGTGAGGCCCATCCTCTTTACCGATGCCTCCGGGCATAGCGTTCCGACGGGCGACGCTACGGCTGCCGAGCTGATGGGGGAGCGCACGCTTAAGAAGCCTGAGCTTCTCCACCTGTTCTCGATGGTGTTTCCCAACGTGCGCCTCAAAGGGTTCGTGGAGATCCGCGAGATGGACGCGCTGCCGCCGCGGCTCGCAGCGGCGTGCGCGAGCCTCGTTGCCGCGGCCGTGTACTGCCCCGACCTCGGCGCGCGTATCGGCATCGACTGCGCGGCGCTTGGCGAGAAGGACGTCGAACGCGCCCGTGCCGCGCTCGAGGAGAAGGGCTGGGAAGCCGAGCCGTACGGGGTGCCTGTGCCAAAGCTCGCCGAACGCTTGGCGGCGCATGCGCTCGCCGAGGCGCGCGACGAGTTTGACGCTGCCTCGGCCAAGATGCTCGCCAGCCTCTGGGCGGCACGACGGCTGCCGCGCGACCTTGCCGAGGGAGAGCTGCCGGAAGAGGAAGCGTGAGCATGCGAGGTTTTGGCTGCGCGAGGGCCGTGGCCTTGTGGCCGGACAGAGGCTTGGCGGCTCGTTGTTCATAAGGTGCCCACAACTGAGGGCTGTTACAAAAAAGTTCTCTTTGGGGCTTGCGCTTCTCGGTGGCTTCCCATATTATATGTTCTCGCGCGGTACCCCCGCGCAAGCGTGCATTGGGATGTCGTCTAATGGCAGGACAGCGGATTCTGGTTCCGTCAATGGGGGTTCGACTCCCTCCATCCCAGCCAATGTGCTCCTTTACAGTGTGGCCCGTTCGTCTAGCGGTTCAGGACGCCGCCCTCTCAAGGCGGAGATCACCGGTTCGAATCCGGTACGGGCTACCAACTGTTCAACCCCCGTAGGCAAGAGCCTGCGGGGGTTTTGTTATGCGTAGGCTTAGCGCGCCGCGTCGCAGATCAGGCGCGCTGCTCAGAAAGCCTTTCGATACGGGCGCGCCGCGCAGCATGTCCTACGATACGGGCGGGCTGCGCCATTACCAACGCGGTACGGGTGCCTTGCGCAGAAAAAGCCACGGTTCGGGCAGTCTGCGCTAAATCTGGTACGCTAAGGGTGCGTCTTCTCAGCCTGTTGTCGAGAAGATCTACATAATAGAGTTAACCGTGGAGAAACGTAGCTCCTATCGTAGTGTTTTGACCAAGATGCACGGCGGAATTGGGGCACCTTGCCAGTATCGAAGGCATTTTTGCGCAGCGTGTCAGTATCGATGCCCTTTTTGCGCACAGCGCCCGTATCGACCGCAAATCTGCGCAACGGAGCACCGCCGACTGCTCTTTTGACGCTGTGGAGGGCCGTCCGCTTCTACACCGTGCCGCGGATGATGCCCTTGACGATGGCGAGGCATTCGCGCAAGAGGTTGTTCGGCAGGTACCATGGGTGCGACGGCGCGGCGATGCCGCGGAGGGCGAGGCCCTGCTTGCGGGCGATAGCCAGGGCGCGAGGGAGATGAAAGTCGTTGGTAACAAGCCCTGCCGCTTTGACGCCGGCGATGAGGGGCCGCGAGAAGCGGATGTTCTCGACCGTTGAGGTGGAGCGGTCCTCCCGTACGATGCGGCTGCGCTCGACGCCGTGCTTGACCAGGTAGTTGGCCATGGCGCGCGCCTCGGAGCACGGCTCGTTGGGGCCCTGGCCGCCCGAGACGATTGCTTGGCACGCGGGGTGCGCGGCGAGGTAGCGGACCGCGGTGTCGAGACGATGCCTCAGCGCCTGGCAGGGCACGCCGCGCCTGCGCACTTGGGCGCCGAGCACGATGATGCAGTCGAGGTCGCCCGGATCCGACGTTTTGGAAACCGCCGCAGTAAGGATCGACAGCGCGAGAACAACGGCCAACACCGCGATAAGCGCGTACGCTACCACGTGTACGGGCAGCGGGAGGTTGCCCCAGCCGAGCGCGACCGTCGCCGTTCCGCAGGCGAGCGCAGCAGCGGCGATGCCGTACCAAACGGCGTAAAAGCGCGTGCCGGAGCGGACCGCCATGATGGTTGCGCCGTACACGGCGCTTGCGATGCCGAGAAGTATGAGAAACGCTCCCAAGACGGTCCTTCCGTTGATTTCCTGACGGACGCGGCGCCCGCCGTTTTTCTGCGGTGCGTAAGGTCCGCTAGGGTACACTGAGGGTAAAGCCAGCGTTCGCTTTGCGGGATGTCATGGCGCGATGCAGGCGCTTTGCGTGTGCTTGCCTTGCATTGTTCCCGCGCAACGATTCCTTAGTCTTTACCCGAGGAGCATTTCATGTCGAGCACTCCACACGGCAACGCGCCCCAGCCCACCGTCGACGCGCAGTCGACGGGAGACGACAAGAAGGGCGCGCGTCGAGGCGCGATCTTCATCGGGTGCGTCCTGGTCGTCTACGTGGTCTACCTCGTGATGAGCGGCCAGGTGGCTCAGTTCGTCGACGCTATGGCCAACATCAAGGTCTCGTGGCTTCTGGTGGCGTGCTTCTTCATGCTTTTGTACCTGGTGTTCGGCATCATCGCCTACGCCATTGCCGTATGGCTCGACCCCGACTCGCCGGTGGGCATCAGAGACCTCATATCGGTCGAGGCTTCGGGCATCTTCTTCGGCAACCTTACGCCCATGATGATGGGCTCCACGCCGGCCCAGATCTACCGTCTCACCAAGGCGGGCCAAAACGTCGGAGAGGCGGGCGCCACCCAGTTCACGCGCTTCATCGTCTATCAGTTTGGCCTGTGCGCCTGGGGCGCCATTCTGCTTGCGGCGCGCCTCGGGTTCTTCACGGGGCTCTACGGCAACATGGTGCTTCTCTGCGCCTTTAGCTTCGGCGGCCACGTCTGCATCCTCATCGGTATCTTTGCCGTTGCCCTCTGCCCGCGCGGGGTCACGCGCCTCGCGCATTGGCTCATCTCGATCCTCGCGCGTCTCGGCGTGGAGGAGGACAAGATCGAGAACTGGCGCGAGTTCGTCGACGAGGAGATCTACTCCTTCTCGCAGAAGTTCAAGCATTCCGCGGGGCACTTCTCGTCTATGGCGCTGACCGTGGTCATTACGATGCTGCAGCTGCTCTTCTTCTACATGGTGCCGTTCTTCTTGCTCTACGCCTTCGGCTGCGGCGAGGCGAGCGACTTTGTGACGGTCATCGCCGCTGCGGCCTTTGTGCAGCTGCTTTCGAGCGCAGTGCCCCTGCCCGGAGGTACCGGCGGCGCCGAGGGAGGCTTCGCGCTCTTCTTGGGTCACATGTTCGGACCATCGGCCACGGCAGCCTTCTTGGTGTGGCGCCTCGTGACGTTCTTTGCGCCCACGCTGCTCTCGGCCCCGCTGCTGGGCCTCAAGTCGGCGCGCCATGCGAGCATACACGCGCGCTGGGACCGCTTGATGCGCCGCTTTGGCCTGAGCTCCAAAAAGCCTGCCGCTCCCGCCCCCGACCCGGTGGCCGAGTTCAACCGCGCCAAGCGCCAAGAGGAGGAGACGCGCCGGGTGCGCCGCGCCGGTACCGTGGTGACCCGCGCTCCGGGCGGCGTCACCGTAAGCCCGCACAGCCTCAAGCGCAAGGGCGAGAACAGCCCGTCCGATGAGTAGCCTGGTCATTCTCGGAGTCGCAGCGTTAACCGTTCTGGGGTTGCTCGCGTTGGCGGGCAACCTGCTGTTTGACTTCGCGCTCAATCCCCAGGCGCGGTTCTCGATCCTCGGGAGGCTCCGCGCAGGCGAGCTCGAGGGCGTCGACAGCGACCAGTTCAACGGCAACCCGCAGCTCGACGGGGCGCGTGCGTGGTTCGAGCGCGCGAAGCAAAGCGTCGCACTTCGCGCCTCGGACGGCACGGAGCTTCTCGGGTGGTTCGTGCCGCCCGAGCCCGCCGACGCCTGTCAGCGCAAGTACGCCGTTTTGTGCCACGGCTTTGCCGGGAGGCCTTCGGACAACGCGGTTGCGGCATCCTACGCTCATGCCGCCGGCTTTGCCGTGCTCATGCCCGCCGCCCGCGCCCATGAGCGCAACGGGCGTGGCTACGTGCAGATGGGCTGGCGCGACAGCGCCGACTTGGTGGAGTGGCTGGGCGAGCTCGTGCATCGCGATCCGGGCTCCCGCATCGTTTTGTACGGCGTTTCGATGGGCGGCGCCGAGGTCATGATGGCATCGGGTCGCGATCTTCCGAGCCAAGTGCGCTGTATCGTGGAGGACTGCGGCTATACGAGCGTATGGGACGAGTTCTGCGTGCAGCTGCGCATGCTCTTCCATCTGCCGCCGCATCCGCTGCTCGACGCGGCGAGCTTGGTGTGCCGCCTGCGCGCGGGCTTTGGCTTTCGCGAGGCGTCGGCGGTGCGGCAGCTGCGCCGCGCTCGCGTGCCCATGCTCTTCATCCACGGTGCCGACGACATCTTCGTGCCGGCTGCCATGCTCGACGCGTTGTACGAGGCCTGCGCTTCTCCGGTAAAAGAGAGGCTCCTCGTCGAGGGCGCGAGCCACGGTGCTGCGGCGTTCGCAGATCCCGAGCGCTACTGGGGCACGGTGGCCCGCTTCGTCGAGGAGCATATCTAGGGAGCGCCGACGCTGCGGCGTCAGGTTCGGGAGCGCCCGCGCCCGCCGTCCGTTCTTCTCGCCGTCCGCTCTTCTCGGTCCTAAAGACTGCGCAGACGCACGGCTTTGCAGCAAGATTACGCAGGTGTGCGGGGTTACCGGCAATATTGAGTCGGTAACCCCGCTTTGCTGCGTAGTCTTGCGGTTTTGCGCGGGTCGTGCTGGCCCGAGGGCCCTTCCGGAGGGGCCGCCTAGAGCGCGTCGGCGCGCAGGGCGTCCACGATGCTCGAGGATCGGGCCTGGTGCAGGGCAAAGGCCACGCTGGCGAGAATCACCGCCACGATCACGGCGGCGGAGATGCCGATCTGGAGCCAGGGCAGGCCGAACTCGTACGTTGCGTACGACAGCGCCATGGAATGGTAGAGCCCGACGGCGGCGGCGAGCGCGATAACGAACCCGACCGCAAAGCCGCGCACGGCATAGCTCGCGCATTCGTAGGCGATCATGCCTCTGAACGCGCGGTTGCCCATGCCCACGGACTTGAGAACGGCAAACTCGCGCTGGCGCAGCATGAGCGAGTTGGTGAGCGTGTTGAAGACGTTGGCCACGGCGATAAGTCCGCAGACCACGGCGAAGCAGTAGATGAACGTGTTGATCGTGTCGGTCATGAGGCGCGCCTGGAGCTTGCTGCCGGCAACGTTCACGTACATGACGTCGAGCTCGGGGTGCTCTAAGGAGATCGCCTCGAGGGCGTCCTGAGCGTCGCTGGCGCGGGCGACGTCGCCGTCGGTCAAGAACGACATGTTGGCGTACGAGTACCCCATGGTGTCGGCAAGCTCGATGGCGGAGGCGGGCAGGATGATCTGAAGCGTGCCGTCGGACGAGTCAACGCATGCGGGCGCAGAGTCGGCGAGCGCGCCCACCTCAATCGAGGTTTTCCGAGCAACCGCCTCGTCCAGGGGCATGGTGCGCTCGTTGCCGTCTTCGTCGCAGTAGCTGGCCTCGGGCTCTCCGCTGGGCCCGTCTTGCACTGCGGAGAAGAAGCTGCCGTCAAGGTCGACGAACTCGATTGACTCTGCGGTACCCGTTTTGGCAAGTGGCTTCCAGTGGGCGTAGGACCCGTCGCTTTTTGCGTTGTATCCGTTTACGGCAATGGCCTTGGGATGCGCGGGGTCGCAGAACTCGTCCCGCGAGAGCCCGCGCGCGCGTACGTAGTCGTTCCAGCTCGCGTCGTCGACGAACTCAACGTAGGCACTGCCGTACCAGCGTCCGCCCGACAACCGCGCACCGGTGGGGTCGAAGCTGCCCATGTCGTCGGAGGCCATGTTTGCCGAGAGGATCATCTCGGCGAGGTACGTCGTGGTGTAGCCGTTTGCCTCGGCACCCGCAACGCCCCTAGCGTCTGCGTAGAAGCGCGCGAGCGCCTTTTGCATGCCCGGGCCGTCTACCTTGCCGTCGGCGAGGGCGAGCGACTGGTCAGCCCCTGCGCCGGTGGCGTCGACGGTGAGGAGAAGGTCCTGGCCCTCCATGGTGTCGAGCGCGGTGCCGCTCGCGTACTCGAGCGTGGCGCCGATGCTGCCCGAGATGATGAGAAGCGCAACTGACACGGCGAGCGCCGCTACCGTTACGCGCCCCTTGCTCGTGCTGCGCGTGAGGTTGCGGTGCGCCACGAACCCGGGCACGCCGAAGAGCCGTGCGGCGATGCCGCGCAGGCGCACGTCCTTCTCGGCAAGGTGCCCGGCGGTCCCTGCGCGCCTGCCGCGTCGTGCGGCGCGCCGCAAAGCCCGCCTGCCGCGGCGCGACAGCCGTACGTCCTGGGCCTGGCGGATCGCGTCGACGGCCGACACGCGGCCCGCGCGCAGCGCCGGAATCCATGCGCTCGCCAAGAGCGTAACGAGTGCGAGAAGCGCCGCTAGGGCGAGCACCGGGGCGCTTACGACCACGCGGACGTTGACGGCGGCGCCTGCCTCGGCCGCCCCCAGCATCGATGCGAGCCCTTCTCCGGTGAACCAGAAGACCGCATAGCACCCGGCGAGTCCGAGCGCGAGCCCCAAGGGTATGCCCGCGGCCCCTAAGACCAGCGCCTCGGTGAGCACGGTGCGCCGCAGCTGGCGCTTGCTTGCGCCGAGCGAGGCGAGAAGACCGAACTGCCGGGTACGCTCGGCGACCGAGATGGCAAACGCGTTGTAGACGAGAGACACGCCGGCAACGATGATGACGGCGGCCAAGATGCCCGCGATCCAGTAGAGCGTGTTCCAGATGGCGTTGCCGGGCGTGACGCCCATCCAGCGCAGCAGGCTCGTGTGCGCCCGTGCGGCGGCATGCGGGCCGCAGGATGTCTCTCGGACGATGTCGTCCGCCGCGCGCTCGGCGTCGGCGGGGTTGCCGGTGCGGAAGAGGGCCGATACCCAGGTGGCGTCGGAACCGTCGGTCAGCACGCGTTCGAGCGCGGTGCCGTCGTCGTAGACGTAGGCGGAGTTCCCCTGCATGGCGTACGTGGAGGAGATTCCGTAGCTGCGGTAGAAGCCGACGACGGTGCCCGTGACGGATCCGAGGTTCTGTGCGTAGGTCTCGCTTTGAGCGGTGTCGGCCATGACGTCGCCGTCCATCGACGTCGCGACACGGCTCGTGCCGCTCTTGTCGTCGGTGAGGGTGCGCGTGCCCAGCTCGAGCGTGACGGAGCTGCCGAGCTTGATGGCGCCGCCTCCCGCAGTGTCGACGCCGCAGGGCTCGAGCTCGGCATTCTGCAGGTAGTGGGGGAGCACGATCTCTCCTGCCGCTTCGGGCGCGCGTCCGGCAACGAGCTCGGGCTCCTGCACTAGCGGCTCGCTGCCGTCTTGCTCGGCAGGCCAGGTCTTGGCGTACAGGTAACGCCCGAAGACGTCGCTGTTCTTGTCGCCCAGCGACGCCGCGCCGAGATCGGCGATGCCAGTCCAGTCAGTGACGTCGGGCTTGCCTGCGAGACGGTCCAAGCCGTCCTTGCCGACGTCTGCCACCTCGGCGTACCACCAGCCTTCGTCCGCGCCGGTGCGCTCGAGCAGCATGGTCGACAGGCTCACGACGCTCGTGAGCACGGCGGTGAGAAGCGCGCACGAGAGCGCGATGCCGACGATCGAGACGGCCGTGCGCACGCGGTTGCGCGCAAGCGACCTCAGGGTAAAACGTCCGAAGATGCCCATCAGCGCACCCCCTCGGCCGCAGTGTGCGTGCCGGCCGCAAAGCGCGTGCCTGCGTGTGCGCCCGTCGAGACGGCGCCCGAGAAGCGCGAGCCGCGCCTGAGCTCCGTGCTGCGCGCACCGGCTTGGCGTCGCCGCCGCTCGTCGCGCGCGATGCGTCCGTCTTCGATCGCGATGACGCGGTCAGCGGTGAGCGCGATGTCCTCGTCGTGCGTGATGACGATGAGCGTCTGCCCGAGCTCCTTGTTGGAGCGCCGCAGAAGCCCCATGATGTCGGCGGAGTTCTTTGAGTCCAGGTTGCCCGTGGGCTCGTCGGCGAGCACGATGGCCGGAGCGTTCATAAGGGCGCGCCCGATGGCCACGCGCTGCTGCTGGCCGCCGGAGAGCTGGTTGGGCAGATGGTGCTCGCGCCCGTTGAGGCCGAGCGTGCGCAGCAGGTAGTTGAGCCGGTCAACGTTCACGCGCCGACCGTCCATCTGAACGGGCAGGGTCATGTTCTCCACCACGTCGAGCACGGGGATAAGGTTGTAGAACTGGTACACGAGCCCCACCTCGCGGCGGCGAAACACGGCGAGCTGCTCGTCAGTGCGCGAGAAGATGTCTTCGCCCTGCACACGCACGGTTCCCGAGCTGGGGCGGTCGACGCCGCCGATAAGGTGCAGAAGCGTCGACTTGCCCGATCCCGAGGATCCTACGATCGCTACGAACTCCCCGGCATCGACGGTAAAGCTCACATCGTCGAGCGCCCGCGTGGCGGCGTCGCCCTTGCCGTATGTTTTGGAGAGGTGCTCCACAGAG
>CASEEV010000011.1 GCA_949287065.1 uncultured Collinsella sp. | reverse complement strand
GTAGATAACTGTCTCTCTTCTCCCGCGATCCCCCGCGTGCTCGCCTCGAAGGCTCCTCCGCGGGTTCTCGCCGGTATCCGGTTCTCAGGGTGCCCCGCGCTCCCCGTGGGGCCGCGCGGCAGGGAGATATATTGCCAGCCCGCGGGGCCCCGCGCAAGGGGCGCGGGGAGGTTCACAGGACCTTCACAAATCTAGGCGGAGGGCGAGAGCGCCAGGGACGCGGCGGCGGCCACGAGGTCGGCGAGGTCCTCCTGGTTCGTGGCCTCCGCGCGTACTCTTACCAGCGGCTTCGCGTGAGACAGCCTGATCGAAGCCCACGATCCGTCCTCAAAGGCCACGCGCAGGCCGTCTAGATGGCTTACCTCTACCGGAGACCTCCCTGCAAACGTGCGCGGGTTAAGCCCTGGGCCCATCATGCGGAGCATTTCTCGCTGCCCGTTGTCTATACGTATATCGCGCGCCCCGAAGACCCACGAGCCCACAACGTTTTCGAGCTCCTCTACCAGCTCGCCTACCCGCAAGCCCCGCTCGCCCATGAGATCGGCCAGCATGACATGGGCCAGCAGGGCGTCGCGCGCATACATATGCTCGGGAATCGTCAGAGCGCCGCCCTCCTCGACCGCCATGAGGACCTTGCTGCTCGCCATTTCTCTATACATACGGTGAAAACCCACCGGCGCGACCGACACCGGACAGCCCAGCACCTCCGCCGCTCTTCTCACGACCATGGATGCCGTGCTTGGCACCACCACGCGCCCGCTCATGCCCCTGTACTCAACAAGGTAAGCCAGCAGCAGAGCCGCCACCTTTTGAGGCGCCACCGCACGACCATGCTCGTCTACCACGCCTGCGCGGTCGCCGTCGCCGTCGCACGCCAGTCCGGCCCACGAGGCGCTGTCCACGACCGCCTGCTCGCAGTCGTCGAGCCATGGCTCGACCGGATCGGGTCGGATCTCCTCGCCCATAACGTACGCACCGCGGTGAATCTCGTACGCCTCGACGCCCGTGCGCTGCAAGATACGCGGCAGCACGCCCTGCGCCGCACCATAAAGCGGGTCGCAAAGCACACGCACGCGCTCGCGATGCGCCTGCGGGCCCACAAAGCCCACGAGCGCGTCTTCGTAGGGCGCGCACAGATCGATGCGCCTCACGTCGCCGCGCCCCGCAGGCGCTTCGGGCTTGAGATAGTCATCAAGCCTTTTGTAGCACTCAAGGCCGGCCGGCGATCCGTCGCTATCGACAAGCGACATGCCGAGGTACTCGCTCGAGCGATGAGAACCCGTCACCATAACGCCGCCGCACGCCTCGTCGTCGTGGGCAACCGCCCAGCTTACCGCGGGAAGAGGGCAGCACGCCTGCGACACCTCGGCTGCAAATCCGCACGACGAGAGCACCGCGCCAGCGAGCAGGGCGGCGTCTTCGGCGCCGGGGCGCATGTCAAAGCCCACGCAGATTTTGGACCCTATGCGGGTGCGCGCGAACCACTTGGCCGCCGCGGCGGCAACACGCGCCACGTTTTCTTCTGTGAAATCCTCGCCTACGCGAGCCTTCCAGCCATCTGCAGCAAACCGAACGGCTGAGCCCATCGACACATACCTCCCCGCCGGCTGCGGGGCCGCCGGCACGATCGTCAAGCGCCCGCAGGAACGCGGAACGCAGTGCATCGATCTATGTACCCAGGAGCGGGCGCGTCATGAGCGGCTTTGGTTGCTTGCCGCTTGCCCATAAGACCCGCACATCCCATAAGCACGGCAAAGCGTCTCAGGCTTCGTCGATCATGTCGCGCAACGCGCAGGTAGTGAGCGGGGTGGTTCCGCAGCATGTCCCGAGAAGGCGCACGCCGGCATCAATCCAGCTTCTCGCCGCACGGGCGAACGCCTCGGGATCCTCATGCCATACGAGGACGCCGTCGTCGTCGCGCTCAGGATCGCCCGCGTTGGGGCGCACACTCACCGGCGTCAAAGCCGACGACAAAAGTCGGGGCACCATCTTATCGGCGGTCTCGAGCGAGCAGCAGTTCACGCCAACCGAGGCAGCGCCGCGCTTCTCGGCAAACAGCACGGCGGCCTCAAGAGGCGTGCCGTCGAGCAACAGGTCACCCTGCTCGTTAACCGCAAAGCTCACGCAGGTCGGCATGCCCGCCGCAATGTCGGCAGCGGCAGCAAGGGCGGACTCCAGCGCACGCAACGAGGTAACGGTCTCGAGCATGATCCCGCTCGCACCTTCGACGAGAAGCGCAGAGATCTGCTCGCGATACGCTGCGCGCGCATGGCGGAACTCAGGCGAATCGCGCTTGAGCCAGTCGATTCCGTTGGGACCGATCGACCCCAGCACAAAGCGCGCGCCGGCCTTCCGAGCCAGGCGAACCGACAGCGCATTGGCCTCGCGCACGCTCGCATAGATCTCGTCATGTGCGAGAGCGCGCTCGTTGGCCTGGAAGCTGTTGGTGATGAGAATATCGGCGCCCGACGCCGCGTACAGCGCGTGCAGGCGCTCTACGACCACGGGCTCATAGAGGTTCCATGCAACCGGAGGAATATGCTCTCCCCCAGGCTCGCTCATAAGTAGGGTCCCCATGGGTCCTTGAGCGAGAAGCGGCCCCTCGCCAAGCGCTTGCCTGAGCTCGGCGCCCTCTTCTTGTCGATAGATATCCGGATCCGCGCCCACGACGCCCTCTCTAGAGTCAGCCATCAGTCTTCGACGCTAATGCCCTGCTTCTCGAGGTACGACGTCCAACGGTTCATGGTGTCCTCGGAAAGCGCGTGCTCCATCATGCATGCCTCGGAGTCGGCGACTTCAAACGCAACGCCGAGCTCCTGCACCAAAAAGGTCCTCAGCAGGCGATGACGGTGCCATACCGCCTCGCCGATTGCGCGCCCCTCCTCGGTCATGACCACCTTGCCGTAGTGGGACTGCTCAACGAGCCCGGCGTTCTTGAGCGCGGTAACCGCCTTGTTGACCGAAGCCTTCGATACGTCCAGGCGGGTCGCAATATCGACGGACCGAACCCCCTCGGCCGCTTCGGGATGCTCGCGGATGATGCGAACCATGCATTCGAGATAGTCCTCGTTCGCAACGGTCAGATGCAGCTCTGCAGATGCAGCTGTGGTTTCCATGCGTGCGTACCTCCGTTTATCATTCCACCTAAGTCTACCCCATCTGCCGAGCGCCACACGCTGGCCATCCGTCAGCGGCGAGCGCGGCAACCGTCCCGAAGGGAGCCTTATGTCCGACGTTCTCGAACGGTTCTTACGCTACGTGCGCATTGACACGACGTCGAGGGAAGAGCGCTCCGACCGCGTCCCCTCAACCGAAGAGCAGGTTGAGCTCGCACGCCTGTTGGGAGAAGAGCTCCGAGCGCTCGGCGCCCGCGACGTTTTGGTAGACGACCACGCCTACGTAACCGCGCACCTGCCCGCAAGCCCCGGCGCCGAAGCGCGCCCCGGGCTCGGCCTCATCGCCCATCTCGACACAACCGAGGACGCGCCGGGTCACGGCGTCGACCCGCGCGTGATCACCTACGAAGGCGGCGACCTTGAGACGGGAGCGGCGCGCATCACACCTCAGCAGCTGCCCGCGCTGAACGACCTCGTGGGTCACGAGCTCGTCGTCTCAGCCGGAGACACGCTTCTCGGAGCTGATGACAAAGCGGGCATCGCCGAGATCATGGCGCTCGTTGCGCGCCTTGCCGCGCACCCCGAGCTCCCGCACCCGTCGATCGCCGTTTGCTTCGCGCCCGACGAGGAGATCGGGCACGGCGCGCGCATGCTCGACCTCGAGCAGTTCGGCTGCGCCTACGCCTACACCGTCGACGGCGGCCCGATCGGAGAGCTCGAATGGGAGTGCTTCAACGCCGCCGCGGTGACCATGCGCTTTCAGGGGCACACCACCCACCCGGGCGACGCCAAGAACGTCATGGTAAACGCCGTCCACCTCTTTGAGGAGTACCAGGGCATGCTCCCCGCCGCCGAGCGCCCGGAGCACACCGAGGGCTACGAGGGCTTCATCCACACCGCGAGCGTATCGGGAACCTGCGAGCACGTGACCGCGCGCTACATCGTGCGCGACCACGACGCCGAGAAGTTCGCGCGCAAGCTCGAGGTCATGCGCGCGGCAACGAGCATGATCTGTCTGAAGCACGGCGCACATGCGGCCGAGATCGAGGTGGAGGAGCAGTACCGCAACATGGCCGACGCCGTGCGCCCCTTCCCCGAGCTCGTAGACCACGCACGTGCCGCCTACCGAGACTGCGGGTACGAGCCCCGCGTGATTCCCGTGCGCGGCGGCACCGACGGCGCCCAGCTCTCGCTGCGCGGCCTGCCGTGTCCGAACCTCTCGACCGGAGGGTTCTTCTGCCACAGCGTGAACGAATTCGTTCCCGTATCGTCACTCGAGGGCATGGTCGACGTTCTCCAAGCGCTCGTCGCCCGTTTTGCCTGACATAGAACGACCGGCGCAAGCGTGCGCTATGTTATGAGAAGAGGGGGCGCGGTTCTTGCCGATCCGCGCCCCCTCCCGTACTGAAGCTTAGTATGCGGGCTGGCCGCCGGCACCCGGGTCGCCTTGTGGCGCCCCTCCCGTCACCGCGAGATCGGGGTCGCCGTAGGTGCCCTGACCGATGTAGAGCCCTGTGTCGTCGTCGTAACCGTCGCCGTCGTCGTCCACCGGGCCCGTGGGGCCGTAGCCGTACACGTCGTCGTCAGACGACCCAGTTGTAGAGCCGTCAGCAGACGTGTCGGTGCCGTACGCGTAGTCCTCGGAGGAGTTGCTCATGACGTCGGCCATGGTGGAGCCCGAGTTCGAGGATTGTCCCATCGTCTGCGGACCTTCGGGGTCCTCGCCGGCGTTGACGCGCTCCATCATCTCGGCGAGCTGGTCCTCGTACACAAAGACGTAGCTCACGCCGTTGATCATCGTCGTGCCGTCGGCATACGACGGGAGGTTGGCAGAGTACATCTCGTCGGTGTCCATGCCGCGCATGGCGTTGGCGAGCGAGACGATGTCACCGGGAGTCAGATCGGTTGCGACCATATCGGCGAGCGAATCGACCAGAGCCGGGATCTTCGTGGCGTCGAAGTTGTTGAGCACGGAGTCGGCGAGCGCCGAGATGACCATGCGCTGATGGCGCATGCGCGTGTAGTCGCCGTCGGCGTACTGGTAGCGAGCGCGGCAGAACGTGAGCGCCGCCTCGCCGTCCATGTGCTGCTGGCCGGGCTCGATAACCACGTCGCCGGCCTTGGGGTCGTCAACGCCGTCGCCCTCGGGCACGTTAATCTCGATGCCGCCCACAGCGTCGACCAGCTGCTCCATGCCGTCGAAGCTCACCTCGGCGTAGTGCGCGATCTGAACGCCGCAGAGCTCGTTGACCGCCTCGACAACCGCCTCGGGGCCGCCGTAAGCGTGCGTGGCGTTGATCTTCATGATCTCGCCCTCGTAGGTGATAGCGGTGTCGCGCGGAATAGAGATCAGCGTGACCTGCTTCTCTTGCGGGTCGATGCGCGTGAGGATGATCGAGTCGGAACGGTAGGTGTCCTCGCCCGGACGCCCGTCGGTACCGAGCAGGAGCATGTAGAAAGGCTCCTTGGTAACGTCGGCATCGGTCAGCGTTGCCAGGAGCTGCGAGGTGATGAGCGAGGGGTCGTTGAGACGCCCGACGACGCTCGCGAACCACAGGCCCGCCGCCGAGACCGCCGTTACGAGAACGACGATCACGCCCGCCAGGACGCCGCGCTTCACAACGCGGCCGCGCTGCCGCTCAGCCGCGCGCTCGGAATAGCGCTCGGTGTTCGTACGGCTGTACAGGCGCGTGCCACCGCGCGAAGACAGCTGGTCGGTTTCTTTTTTCTTCCAAAAAGCCATGGGGCCTGCCTCGGTTAGAAGTCGCTGTCGTCGTCATCCGGGACGGTGAGGCGCTCCACATGAGCGCCGATCCCACGCAGCTTCTCTACGAAGTTCTCGTAGCCGCGGTCGATATGGTGAATCGCCGAGACGTCGGTCACACCGTCTGCAACCAAACCGGCAAGGACCAGGGCCGCGCCGCCGCGCAGGTCGGGCGAAGCCACCTGGGCGCCCGAGAAACCGTCGACGCCGCGCACGAGCGCGTGATGCCCCTCAATGCGAATGTCGGCGCCCATGCGCATGAGCTCGCTTGCCAGCATGAAGCGGTTCTCGAAGATGTTCTCGGTGATGACCGAGGAACCCTGGGCGAGAGCCGCCAGCGTGAGGACCTGCGCCTGCATGTCGGT
>CASEEV010000010.1 GCA_949287065.1 uncultured Collinsella sp. | reverse complement strand
GGTCACCTTGAACTCGGCGCCAGTAAGGTACTCGAACTCATCTACACTTTGCTGGGAATTTTCGACAGAGCCTTCCTCAACATTGTTACCGTTAACGTCCTTCCAACCGTACTTGACGACCGTAACGTCGAACTTACGGAGAGCGTTGTTGAACGTGATGGTGATGGCAGGTTCGCCAGAATCGGTGGTCTTCAGCGGGATCTGAGCTGCATTGCCTGTAGTCTCGTTCAGCTGATCGTCACACGGATGCCATTCGTAATTGCCTTCGCTGTTCTTGCCATTGGCCTTGGACACCTCGGCGTACGGGACAAGCTCGCCGTTCTCCTTCTTGACGGACACTACGACCATCCACGCGGTCTTGTCGTAGGTGTAATTGCTGTCGTCGCCCTCAACTTCCTCGTAGATGTAGGCATATTCCTTGTCAATGTCACCAGCATCGAGAGTCAGATTAGAACCGGTATGGAAGAGGTCGACAGAAGCATCGCTCTCGGTGCCATTGCCCCTCGTCCACTGAGTTTTGGCGTTCTTGCCCCATGCGAATTCAGCGGCTTCCTGGCTCCTGCTGTCCTCCTTAGTGTTCACCGCATCAGGCTTAACGGCAGTAACCGTGATGTCAAACTCATCCTCGGCGAGGTTCTCACCCTCAAGATGCTTGACTACCTCAAGCGCGCCGGAGACCTCGGCAGTGTTCACCTGGATGACCGGCTTGGGGAAGAGTTCCTCGGCCTCCTCGCCGACAACCTCTGTACCGTTATCGGTCCTCACGGGTTTGTACTTGACGACAGATTCTTCGTTAACGTTGCTCCAGAAGCCCTGCTCATCCTTCTCAGCATGGGTGCCAGTGTTCTTGTCAGGAGTCTGCTTGGCTTCAACTGAGCCCATACCCTTATCAAGCGCCTCCGGAGACGGGGTAATCGTCGTGGAAACTGTGTAACGATACGCGGGGTCAAGCTGATAGTCGGTCGGGAAGTCGACCTTGATAGTCTTGGCGTCCTCACTCAGGCTTATCGTGACCTCGATCTTCTCTTCGCCGACCTCGATCGCCTCGGTATCCGAACCCCCAGCGCTCAGAGTGAACTCCGTCGCACTACCGTCGTTCTCATAGCCATCAACCCCAGCCTTAGCTAGCTGGAAGCTGAAGGTGTACTGGCCCTCAGAGCCGGGGACAAGATCGGCCCACTGGCTCAGAACATCGATCATCGTCACGTCCTTGACGCCAAGCGAGGTCATGTCAGCCGTGATTGAAGCGAATGCACTCTCAAGTGAAGACGTGTCGTTTGCGTTGAAAACGTTGCCGTCGCCCATGGATGTTGCACTCACCGCATTGGCGAGAGACTCAAGGTTCTCGGTTCCCTGCTTGCCCTCACCGAAGTCAGGGCCCATTCCGATAGCATAGAAGGCGTCACAAGTCATACCGCGGATCTCATCAACGGCGGCCTCGATGTTCCGACCGTAATCGTCGTTGCTGCCTGTTCCCGTTCCATTGTCTGAATAGGACGAACTGTTCGTAACATTTATGCCGCGATAGGTCGGCTCACCATCTGAGACAAAGATGACATAAGTGGCAGCATCTTCGCGGTCCTTGTCCCGGTTGTTGAGAAGCTTCTTTGCGTCATAAATACCTTGCTGGTAGTTCGTTCCACCATTAGGATTCAGAGCGTTGACAAACTTCTTAACTTCCCCGGCGTTTACCCAGCCTTCGGTACTGTCCCTCTCCTGCGACCTCGCAAACGATACCGCGGCGTAGCGCGCATCGATACCGGCGCTGTTCTCGCTTACGGAGTCAACGAGACTGTTTACTGCATTCTGGAGAAGCTCCTTACGGGTTTGCTCTTTATCCCAACGCCCAGGTTCCCTGTCCTCGCTCAGCATATAGTCCATGCTGGCAGACTCATCCAGAATGAAGAGGATATCGAGCTTGCGCTTGCTGGTATTGGTGGAGCCGTTACCGTTCACCGAGAGATTCAGCGTATAGTTGCCCGTCTCGTCGTTAAGCACAGCAGACTTGCCGTTGCCAACGGTAACGTCATCAGAAGTGGGAGGCGTTGGCGGAGTATACGTATTGGTAAACGTCACGCTGCCAGAGCCACGCTCCTGAAGGGTGACCTGGGCAGACGTCCCGGTCTGGGCCTGCTCGCTGTTCACGGAGACCGTGCTGCCAGCTGCGGTGTAGCCGTCCGGAGTGCTTGCATTCTCGGTAACCGTGACTTCCTTGCCGACGTTGGCGAGGACATTCTTAATTGTCACCGTCTTGGTGGCACTGTAGGTTCCATCCTGCTGCGGGTTGAAGCTGTCGAGCGTCACCTTCACACCGTCAACGTCCACGACGACGGAGTAGTCCTCCATAGCGCTCTCGCTCACGCCGCTGACGACCTTCGTGATGGTGAGGTTTGCCTCGCCGTCCTCGGCGGGAAGCAGGCCCGTGGTGAACTGGACGTTGTCGAGCAGGTTGCCGACCGTAGGGTCGCCGCTTTGCGTCTCACCGGCCACGAAGAAGAAGCGGGTCATGTACTGACCGTCGGGAACCTTATAAGCGGAAGCGTCCGCGGAATTAGACGAATAGTAAGTCCAGCTCCTTCCGTCTTCCATCTCGTAGCAGTAGTACCCTTGCTCTGCTCCGTAGCCTGTCGCATGTCGCTGAATCTTGCCAATAAGATCCTCAAGATCGGCCTGGGTGGTTATATCGGCCACTTGCTCAGCAGGAGTAATGACTAGGTACATCTGATCTGTGTCACCAGAGTGCCAATCATCATTTCCGCGCGCCCTGTGATACAGCTGCCAATTAAGGCTGGTTCCGGGAACCGTGAGCACGTCCTGGTAGAGGGCGCCCGCCGCCTGGCAGTTGAGCTCGGCGTACTGGTCGCCTTTTTGGGCACCCTGGCTGTTGTTGTAGTCGTTGTTGTGCGTACTGCCATTCGCGTTGACGATCTCCACCTGCTGGTCGCTGCCGGTGGTTTTCCAGACCAGGTCCTTGGTGCCCACCGGGTACTGGTAGTTGCTCTTGTCGCCCGCTGTCAGCTCCTCCACGTCGGGAAGCTCGAAGTCGCCGTTCTGGAGCTCGTCGTAGTAGTCGAGCTGCGTGGCCGCAGACACGGCGAGCGCGGCCTCCTCGTTCTCGTAGGCCTCCTGGCTCGCGTAGGCCGAGACCCGGTACCAGCTGCCGCCGTCGTCCTGGGTGTCGTTGACGACCTCGAGGGCGACGTTCAGCGCATGCTGGTCGTCGTCATCGTAGAGGTACTGGTCGCCGTTGAGCTTGAGCTGCTCGATGGCCTGCCAGTCATCGGTGCCATTAGCGCTCTTCTCCCAGACGTAGAAGACGTCGCTCGCGCCATCGTAGCTGGCGGTGAGCTCGCCGGACGCGCTGACGTTGTCGGTAATCGTAACGGCGGTCTGCTCGGGATCGGAAATCTCGCGGTAGACGAGATAGATTGATGTGAGACTACTTCCGGAAGTATAGTTACTCGGCTCATTCGACCGAGCACTGTAGCGCCAGCCCCTGTTGTTACCCGTCGTGCTGTAGCGAATCCAGTTGAACTCGTTGCCCTGGTTTTGATTTGCATACGCGCCCACGAACTCGTAGCCCTCGGTCTTGGACGCCCAGGTCTCAGCGAGCTTCTCAATGGAGATCCACTGATCGTCGATGTACTTATCGCCGAAGTCGGTCGGTCTGTACGTTCCGCTCAGGTCATCGAAGTTAACCTGATTCCCAGGCAGTCCCGAGCCGCCCTCCGTAACGAGGTTGACTTGGATGCCGCTTCCACCGTTGTACGTCAATGTGAACCACGAGAAGCTCTCCACCGTGAACTCAGCATCGACGGTGGCGTCGTCCTGGACGGCGACGGTGCCCTCGGTGGCGTCGGCGTCGTCGGCCACGGCCTCGACCTCTGCCACGGTGCCGTCCTCGGCCTCTGCGAGGTGGTGGACGGCGAGATCCTCGGCGCCCTCGGGCAGCGCACCCTCGGGGAGCTCGAAGCGAACGTCGACCGGCTCAGCAGGCTCGACCTCGTTGCCGTCGGCGTCGGCGAAGTAGACGTCGAGCGCGAGGAAGCCGTCGTAGGAGACCTCGGCCTTCTCGAGCTCGTCGGCCACGGCCTGGTTGTCCTTCTCGGACTCCACGAGCTCGGCGTGGAGCTCGGCGCCCTCGGGAAGCGCGCCCTTCGGCGCGTCGACCGTCACGACGGGGAGCATGGCGCTCGCGTCGGCGTCGGCGCTCTTCTCGGCCTTGGCCTCGGACTTGGCCTGAACCTTGTAGGTCATGCCGGCATCGGTCTGGGTGCCCTCGTCGGTGCCAACGGACACGGCCTCGGCCCGGGTATCTTCAGTTGCGTAGGCCTGCTGGCCCGAGACACTCCCCCATGCGGCAAGGCACGCCACCAGCATGGCGAACCCGCACAGGGCGAAGAACCTAGAGCGCAGGCTGTTTGCTTTGAAGGTTCTCGGTTCCTGTTTTGTATTCATATCGAACCTCTTCCCAGCGTCCGTTGGTTTACGGTTGATCGGTCGAGCTTGCAGCGGGGCTTGCGCCCTCGTCGTGCCGTCCCGTCCGGATGGATTTCAAGTTTTAGGGCGCTGCTCCCCCAAAGCTTGAAATCCGCCCCGATGCTGCTTGCGCGGATCGGAGGCGGACAGGCTTGGTGCAAAATCGCAGGGGCCCTATGGGAGGGTCGGGTTCCCAAGGGCCCGTGCGCATTTGCCAACGAACGCTTTGCCAAGTGGGTCGTGAACCTGGCGGGCGCTCGCCATGTGTGAACGCGGACATGCGGCTGAGGGGTCGGTCTCGGCCGGTAACCGCGGAGTCACCGTTACGTGCATAGGCGCTTGGCCGCCCTTGCGGGATGCCGAGCACCGGGGCTGCTCGGGGCCTGGATTTGCAGGAGAGTCCGCAAAAGTAGACTTTTGTAGGGAGCGTGACTAGAATCAGAAAACGTACATGCATTGGGTGGGTTCTCTCTATTTGCGCAGTTGAGAGCATCGTCCAGGGGTTCCCAGAGGCTTCTCAGACCCGTTTATTGAGTTGTTTTTGGGAGTGCAAAAAGGTCTACCTTTGTGCGCATGGCCCTACGGGGGCCCTGTGGGTTAGCGAGCTTTTACTTAGCCCTTCTACCTGCGCTTCTCTTCTGACCTACAACCAGTTTTTGACCCGACCAACCATTACTGGTGCTGATATGGTGCCATTCGTTCGTCTGTATGTGCCATTCATTCCGCGCATACAAACGCTCGCGAACAGCCCTTGACGTTTACGAACGCCCGATGGCTTGCGCTACGGCCTGCTCGTCCTCGCGCAGCCACTTCATGATGGTGTTGCGGCATACGCCCAGCTCGTCGGCCGCTTTTTGCTGGGTGAGCTCGTGCGATCTGATGCGTTCGCTTACCTGTGGCCACACGTCGGGGCGCCGCATGGGCGGACGGCCCAGGTGCACGCCTCGGGCACGGGCGGCGGCTATGCCCTCCGCTTGGCGCTGACGGATGTTCTCGCGCTCTACCTGGGCAATGTAGCTTAAGAGCTGGAGCACAATGTCGGCGATGAAGGTGCCGGTGATGCCCTGCGCGGCGGTGGTGCGGGTGTCGAGCAGAGGCATGTCGAGCACGACGATGTTGACCTGCCGGTCCTGGGTGAGGTGGCGCCATTGGGCGAGGATCTCGGCGTACGAGCGGCCGAGGCGGTCGATGGACTTTACGACCAGGGTGTCGTTTGCGCGCAGCCGGCGCATGAGCTGCCGGTAGCGCGGCCGGTCGAACGTGGCGCCGGTGGCGTGGTCCACGTAGATCCGGCTGCGCGGGAGCGGGAACGCCACCAGCGCGTCGATCTGGCGGCGCGGGTTTTGTTCCCGGGTGGAAACGCGCGCGTATCCGTAGGTTGTCATGGGGACGGGATCCTTTCTTCTCGCAGGAATACGCGCTGCGACCGGCGTTTGCGCGGGCGCCAGGCACAGCTTGCCTGCGATTTTGATCCCTCCCCGGGTTGTTTGTATAGATAACGTGGTGCGGGGGATGGTTTTTAGGCTTGCTTTCAGGCGGTGGTGCGGGCTGCGCGGGGAGACTGCCCGGGTGCTTGGCCTGGATGGGCCTGGAGCATGCGCCCAGAACCGGGCTTTATCCGAGACGGCACCGCAAGATTACGCAAGCTGACGGATCTGCCTGAAGATTACGCAGAGAGACGGCTTATCGGTGCTAAAGCCGCTCGTATCTCCGTTCAGCTGCGTAATCTTTTGGCGGATCCGTTTGAATGCGTAATCTTGTGGCGGACCCGTTGCTTCCATCGGCACATGGGTGCAGACATGCGGCTACGCCCCAAGCGTTGCGGCCGGGATGACGTACACACCGTCAGCGCGCCGGTACGCAAGACCGCCCCGCCCCACTACGACCGCCAGGAACAGCGGCTCCGCATGACGTGCCGCCGTGTTTCTCGTCAACTTGTTGCGCAACCGAAGAAGATTGGCGGCCCCGTCGTCTACCTTGGTGTCGCTGAGCTTGATCTCAACGCCCGCCCAGCCGCCACCGTACTCTAGGATCGCGTCGACCTCCAAGCCCTTGTCATCGCGATAGTACGAAATGCTGCTACCTACGCCTCCGAGTGCAGACAGGTACACGCGCAAGTCTCTAAGCACGAGATTCTCAAACAACAGGCCGAGCGTCTGGGCGTCACGGAGCAAGCGGTCAGGAGTTGCGTCAACCAGGGCAGCTGCGAGCGACGGATCGGCGAAGTAGCGCTTTGGTTTGACCCGCACCCGAGCTTTGGCACGCATAGGCGGCTCCCAACCGTTGAGCTTCTCGGTAATAAACAACCGGTCGAACAGAGAAAGATAAGAGCTCACCGTGTCATCGTCCACCGTACGAGCGATGCTGCTTCCCATATCGGACGCGAGGGTACGATAGGTAACCGCCTGGCTTTCGTTAAACGCAAGCGCCCTCATTAGAGAAAGCGCGACATCGGGAGTCTTCCCCTCTTCAATCACGTTCACGTCAAGTACTGCCTGGATGTACTGAGCCGCCGTTTCATAAGCGGCTTCGTCATCGAGCGTCAGATTGGCAGGCCAGCCTCCCCTGCAGCACCAGCGCGCAACGTCTTCAATGCTCGTGTCGCGACGCGTCGGACAAAGCTGCTCTCCGGACAAGAGTGACTTCAGGCTTACTTCTCCGGTGGACTCGCCCAGCTCGGCAAGCGACATGGGCCGCATGGCAAGCCGCGCAATCCTCCCTGCCCCCGAATGTCGAACGCGGCCACGGTCCCGCGGCTTGAGCTGCGTGGATCCCGTAAGGAGCAGCAAGCCCTTTCTGTTCCCCGCATCATCCACATAGCGGCGTGCCGCATCCCAGACCTCGGGCACCTCCTGCCATTCGTCTACCAAGTGCGGCGTTTGTCCCACAAGCGCAAGCAAAGGGTCGAGCTCGGCCGCCTCGCGATCCTGCCTTCGATCGAGCTTAGTCACGCTGGCCGAACGCGAAAGCGCCGTCCAAGTTTTTCCGCACCACTTGGGCCCCACCAGCTCCACGCAGCCAAATGCACGCATAAGCGCGTCAAGACGCTTCTCGATCATACGAGGCTGGTATCCATCAGGCGTAAGCATGGTTAGCACCTCTTACAAGCACGTCATTCGGTGTTTTACACCCTTCTCATTCGGTATTTTACACCCTTCTCGTTCGATGTTTTGCACCCTTCTCATTCGGTGTTTTGCACCCTTCTCGTTCGGTGTTTTGCACCCTTCTCGTTCGGTGTTTTGCACCCTTATTAAGAGGTGTCCGCCTACTAAAGAACGCAAACCACAAACAGTTTGATCAGTGAATGCAGGCGATTCTGGCGCTACGTCCCAGCTCGGGAGGATCACCTGGCTACCAGCACGATCGCTTCTCCCAAGCAAGGACGATGCGGCGCTCGCCCTGCACAACGTCCTTGCTTAGGAGAGACATGCTTATCCGACCCTCCTAAGACGGGACGATGTGCCACTACCCCCGGCACAACTTCTCGGCTTGGGAGAATTCAGCATATTCGAGAAGCGAATGCGGGCGATTCCGGCACAACGTCCCGGCTTGGGAGAAAAAGGGCTGCGCAAGATCCCGGCTTGGGAGAGCCTGCGAGAAGGGCCGAGCCGTCTACCTGCGGGAACGCCGGAGGCCTTCTCGGCCCGGAAGGGCGGCTCTCTCCCAAGGCGGGACGATGCGCAGATACGAGCCATTTTTAATGCCCGCAAGGCCGAGATTCTCCCAAGCAAGGACGATGCGCCAAGGGCGCGGCGCAACGTCTTGGCTTGGGAGGATCCCTTGCCAGCCAGCACGATCGATTCTCCCAAGGCGGGACGATGCGGCAAGGATGCGGCGCAACGTCCTTGCTTGGGAGAGTTGAGCGAGTTCGAGCGGCGAATTCGGATGATTCTGGCGCAACGTCTCGGCTTGGGAGAAAAGCGGGTGCGCAACGTCCCGGCTCGGGAGAAACGGCGAGAAGGTCCGACCCGTCTACCTGCGCAAACGTTGGAGCCCGTCCTTGTCTAAAAAAGCGATTCTCTCCCAAGGCGGGACCTTGCGCCGAAAAGGGGCCGATTTTGAGCTCCAAAGGCAGGACTTCTCCCAAGGCGGGACGATGTGTCACTCCCCTTGCACAACTTCTCGACTTGGGAGAATTTGGCGGGTTCGAGCAACGAATGCGGGCGATTCTGGCACAACGTCTCGGCTTTGGAGAGATGCGGGCGCGCAAGATCGCGGCTCGGGAGTATCGGCGAGAAGGACCGAGCCGTCTACCTGCGGAAACGTAAGAGACCTCATCGGCTCGGAAGGGTCCTTCTCTCCCAAGGCGGGATCTTGCGGCAAAACGGGGCCGATTTTGGACTCCAGAAATCGAAATTCTCCCAAGCCAGGTCAATGCGGCAAGGAAGCGGCTCAACGTCCCGGCTTGGGAGAAACGCCGCTGCGCAACATCTCGGTTTGGGAGCGATATCGGCGCGCAGGCCCCTAACCTAGGAGGACCTGACGGGTCAACGGCGCCTGGGAGAACCTGGCGGGTCCTAGGAGGTTGGCAGGCGCAAACAAGAAAACCCCGGCGAGCACGTTTGCTTGCCGGGGTTTGGCTTTGAGCTATGTAGCAGAGACGCGCTTGCGCTACTCGGCCATGAAGTCGCGCTGGATGGAGGAGTCGACCTTGACGCCGGGGCCCATCGTGGAGGAGACAACGACGGACTTGATGTACTTGCCCTTGGCGGAAGCGGGCTTCACGCGCAGGATCTCGGCGAGAAGAGCGCCGTAGTTCTCGAGGAGCTTCTCGGTCTCGAAGGAGCACTTGCCCAGCGGCACGTGGCAGATGCCGTAACGGTCAGCACGGTACTCAACACGGCCGGCCTTGAGCTCGCCGACCATCTTGGCGACGTCCATGGTGACGGTGCCGAGCTTGGGGTTGGGCATAAGGCCACGGGGACCGAGGATCTTACCGATGCGACCGACCTTGGCCATCATGTTGGGGGTGGCGATGGCGGCGTCGAAGTTGATCTCGCCGGCCTGAATCTGAGCGATGAGCTCGTCGGCACCCACGATGTCGGCGCCAGCCTGCTCGGCCTCCTCGGCCTTGGCACCGTCGGCGAAGACGGCAACGCGCACGGACTTGCCGGTGCCGTTGGGCAGCGAGATGGAGCCGCGGATGTTCTGGTCAGCCTTGCGGGGGTCGATGCCCAGGCGGAAGTGAACCTCGATGGTCTCGTCGAACTTGGCCGGCGCGACCTCCTTGACCAGGTTCATAGCCTGGAGCGGGGTGTAGAGCTTGGTGCTGTCGACCTTCTCGGCGGCAGCGCGGAACTTCTTACCATGCTTAGCCATTTGTTACCTCCTGTGGTAATTCGGGCGGCTGGGCCCTCCCACGTACAGTACCCGCGCAGCGGCACACAGCTGCCGCGCGGAAGCAAAGCGCAGGCGCCCCAAAAGAGCCCCTGCGCGGTGCGTCAAAGTTACTCGGCGATGGTGACGCCCATGGAGCGGGCGGTGCCGGCGATGATCTTCTTGGCGGCCTCAATGTCGTTGGCGTTGAGGTCGGGCATCTTGGTCTCGGCAATCTGGGTGAGCTGCTCCTGGGTCAGCTGACCGACCTTGTCGCGCTGCGGCACGGCGGAACCGCTCTTGAGGCCGAGGGCCTTCTTGATGAGCTGAGCGGCCGGCGGGGTCTTGCAGACGAAGTCGAAGGAGCGATCTTCGTAAACGGTAATGACGGTCGGGATGATGTCGCCGCGCTGCTCCTGCGTAGCCGCGTTGAACGACTGGCAGAACTGCATGATGTTGACCTGGGCAGCACCAAGCGCGGGGCCGATCGGAGGAGCCGGGTTGGCAGCGCCAGCCGGGATCTGAAGCTTAATGACGGTCGCGACTTTCTTAGCCATGACTTACGTCCCTTCGTAACAAACAATCCAACGTTCAAATCTATCGTCAGCGCAGTTGCTAGAAGCACCCCGTCCACAGGGAAGCAAGCGCGAACGTCCTACATGCGGCGGCCTTAGGAGATAACGGCCACCTGGTCAAAGGCAAGCTCGACGCTGGTCTCGCGGCCAAAGATGAGAAGCATGACCTTGACCTTGCCGGCGTCGGCGTTGACCTCGGCGATCTGGCCGTCGAAGTCGGCCAGCGGGCCGGAGATCACGCGGACCGGCGTTCCGACCTCGAGACCCACCGCGGTGCGCTTGGGCTGCTTGCCGGAGTCGGAGCGCTTCATGATCTTGTTGAACTCCTCGCGCGAAAGCGGCGCGGGCTTGTTGGCGGCACCGAGGAAGCCGGTGACGCCGGGGGTGTTGCGAACGCAGGTCCAGGCGTCGTCGTCCATCTCCATGCGCACGAGCACGTAGCCGGGGAACACCTTGGCGTCCTTGGTCTCGCGCTTGCCGCCCTCCTTGATCTCCGTCACGCGCTCCGTGGGGATCTGGATATCAAAGATGCGGTCCTGCATGCCCATGGTCTCGATGCGGTGCTCGAGATCGGTCTTAACGCGGTTCTCGTAACCGGAGTAGGTGTGAACCACATACCAGCGCTTAGCCATTGCTTACCCCCTCAGTCCCGAGAAGAGCACGAGGCCCTCGCCGATAACCATGTCGAGAATCGCGATAACCACGCCGACTACGATGAGCGAGCAGATAACGGCCACAGAGTAGTTGCCGAGCTCCATTTTGGTGGGCCAGACAACGCGGCGCATCTCGGTGCGGACGGCCTTGAAGTAGTTCTTGACCTTACCGAAGAAAGTGGGCTTGGCGTTCTTGTCGGCCTTGGCCTTCTTCTTGGCAGGCTGGTTGGCGGTCTTCTTCTCGGACTTGAAGAGGCCTTTAAGCTTGCCGCCCTTCTCCTCGGCCTTAGGCGCGGACTGAGCGGTCTTGGCAGCAGTGGCGGTAGTCTGAGCAGCAGCCTTGGCGGCCTTGGCCTTCTTGGCGCCCTGCTGGCCCTTCTTCTTTTTCTTGTTGCTCGCCATTGAGGCTACCTCCGAGAAAAACACTCTCGACCTTTATAAACCGTAAGCCTCACAAAGGAGGCTTACGGGGTGAATACTGGCACGCCAGGAAGGACTCGAACCCTCAACACTCGGTTTTGGAGACCGATGCTCTACCAATTGAACTACTGGCGTATGTTAGAAACTAGCGCGTTTCCTTGTGCAGCGTGTGCTGACGGCACCAAGGGCAGTACTTCTTGATCTCCATGCGCTGGGGCATGTTGGCCTTGTTCTTGGTGGTCGTATAGTTGCGGCGCTTGCACTCGGTGCACGCCAGAGTAACCATAGTACGCATGTGCGACATCCTCCTAAAACTTACCCTTACGCGGGCACGGTGGAATACGTTACCATCCTCCCCTGTAGTTTGTCAAGGGAGCTTCGTAACCGCGCTGATCTGCAGATTCGTTTCACAATTCGTACAGATCAGGACGTTTACGAGAAGTACGAGAGAGGGGCGCTGCTGGGCGCCCTGCGCGCCGGCAAACCGCCGGACGAGCGCCCTGTGGCGCTGGGTGCGCTTCTCGACCGCCGCGCAAAAAGCCCGGCCCCTTGCGAGGCCGGGCTTGCAGTTGCGCGTTAGATCAGAGAGCAACTAGTACTACTCGATGATCTTGGTGACAACGCCGGAACCAACGGTGTGACCGCCCTCGCGGATAGCGAAGCGCAGGCCCTCCTCCATGGCGATCGGGTGAATGAGGTCGCCCTCGATGGTGACGTGGTCGCCAGGCATAGCCATCTCGGCGCCCTCAGGCAGCTTGACGGTGCCGGTAACGTCGGTGGTGCGGAAGTAGAACTGCGGACGATAACCGTTGAAGAACGGGGTGTGACGGCCACCCTCCTCCTTGGTCAGAACGTAAATCTCGCCCACGAACTTGGTGTGCGGGGTAACCGAACCCGGCTTGCAGAGAATCTGGCCGCGCTCGATGTCCTCGCGCTTGATGCCGCGGAGCAGGATGCCGACGTTGTCGCCAGCCTCGCAGAAGTCCATGGTCTTGCGGAACATCTCGATGCCGGTAGCAACGGAGGTCTGGGTCTCCTTGAGGCCGACGATCTCGACGGGCTCGTTGAGCTTGAGGGTACCACGCTCAACACGACCGGTGGCAACGGTGCCGCGGCCGGAGATGGTCATGGTGTCCTCGACAGCCATCAGGAACGGCTTAGCGTCGTCGCGCTCGGGGGTCGGGATGTACTCGTCGACGGCGTCCATGAGCTCGCGGATCGCATTGACCCACTTCTCCTCGCCGTTGAGAGCGCCAAGAGCGGAGCCCTTGATGACCGGGATGTCGTCGCCCGGGAAGTCGTACTCGGAGAGCAGGTCGCGGGTCTCCATCTCGACGAGCTCGAGGAGCTCCTCGTCGTCGACCATGTCGCACTTGTTCAGGAACACGACGATGTAGGGCACGCCGACCTGACGGGCGAGCAGGATGTGCTCGCGGGTCTGAGCCATGGGGCCGTCGGTAGCGGCGATAACGAGGATAGCGCCGTCCATCTGGGCAGCACCGGAGATCATGTTCTTGACGTAGTCGGCGTGGCCGGGGCAGTCAACGTGAGCATAGTGACGAGTCTTGGTCTCGTACTCGACGTGGGCGACGGAGATGGTGATGCCGCGCTCGCGCTCCTCGGGAGCCTTGTCGATGTCCTCGAATGCGGTGAAGTCAGCCTTGCAACCGTCGGTCTCGGAGAGAACCTTGGTGATGGCTGCCGTCAGGGTGGTCTTGCCGTGGTCGACGTGACCGATCGTACCGATGTTCACATGCGGCTTAGTGCGCTCGAACTTCTCCTTGGCCATGAAGCCTCCTCCTTTAGGGTCCCTTCCGGGAACCTGCCTACTTACACAGCGACCCCCTGTTTTACCAGGAGGGCCGCAGGGTAACCATGGTAGCGGTGACTGGATTCGAACCAGTGACGCCACGGGTATGAACCGTGTGCTCTAACCAACTGAGCTACACCGCCGTGCTGGAGCCTGCAACCAGACTTGAACTGGTGACCTCTTCGTTACCAACGAAGTGCTCTACCGACTGAGCTATACAGGCGGGGTGGGAGCGCAAGGATTCGAACCTTGGTAGGCAGAGCCAACGGGTTTACAGCCCGTCCCCATTAACCACTCGGGCACACTCCCACAGATGCTTGTTGCTCGCGGCCTTGGCTGCTCACTTCAAGCAGGAGGTATAGTACGGCACACGGGCTTCTGTGTCAACTAAGCACACGCGTCCGGGCGTTCCCTCTATACGTTTTCTTCAAAACTGGCGGTGTTTGCCCTTGTAGGGACCGTGCAGCACCCTCCCCATATAAGATGTGCGGCACCCCTCATATATATGAAGGGTGCCGCACGATGCGATGCGTATGTGCTTGCGCCTAGCTAGGGGCGCTGGAAGCGCGAGGCTCAGCGACGCGCCTAGACAGTCTCGCCGGCAGCGAGGGACTCCTGGTACTCGGGCCAGGTCTCGGGCCGGAAGTCCTGCAGCCAGTAACCGAGCGCACGGGTCCAGACAACCTGGGCGGTCGTGCTGATGAAGAACAGTATGAACGCGAACACAGCCACGATGGGGACAATGGTCAAAAGCGAGCCGAGGAAGCTCATGAGCGGGCCGAGCACGTTGTAGCTGCCGCCCATGCCGTAGCTGTAAGAGCTTGCCATGGAAGCGTAGGAAGCGCCCATGCCGATGGCGGAACCCGTGACAATTGCCACGACCACGACGATGGCGATGATGATCACGATGGCCGACAGGATGCCGGAGAGGATCGACGGACCCCAGTACAGACCGAGCAGCGAGCCCATCTTGCCCGGGGACTTGTACATCTGCCAAACATGACCAAGCTTGCTGCCGGCCTTGAGCTTACCGACGATACCCACGCGCATGTAGAGCAGCGAGAGGAACGGCGTCAGGAAGATCGAGATCACAAACTGCAGGAACCACCAGAACACGACCATGCCGAAGCCCATGAACCCGAACAGACCGCCGATGAGGAAGTACACGACGGACAGGATGATCTGGCAGATCAGCGAGATACCGTAGACGTACAGGCCAGTGTCTAGCATGCCCGGGCGGATGATCTTGCTGGGCATGGCGCCCGTGCGGCCGAGCGCGATGTCTTTACCCCACGAGAAGGAGTAGCCGCTGATAATGAGGCCGCCCACGCCGGGCACAAGCTGGAGCAATGCCAGCTTAAGGATGATCTTGAACTTATTGGGCGCGGCGCTGAAATCGTCCCACGCACGGCCGACGACGCCGCGCGAAGGGGGTGCTGCCACCGGAGCGGGTGGGTTCTGAACGCCAGCGTAGCCGGTGTTCTGCTGGGCGTACGTCTGATCGGCGGTTGCCTGCGCCGCCCCGAAGCCGGAGGTCTGACCAGCCTTGGGCTCGGATGCCCCGGCAAACGGATCTGCCGCGGGCTGCGGGTCGGCTTCGACCGGCGTGCCACAGACGCCGCAGAACTTGGCTCCGTCAACGAGCTGGTTGCCGCAGTTCTTGCAAAATGCCATTCTGTCCCCTTTCGTATCTGTCGCGCGGAGAGGCCACGTGCGGCTCATGTGCTGTCCTCACAGCACAGGGTACGTCCTTGCCTGCCATACCGTTGCGCAATGCTCCCGCGCGCGCAACGCTGCCGCCGGCGCATGCGCACAGCGACACGCACGTATCATACCGCAAGCGCACACATTTTCACCACATCGGTGCTGCCGCGCCGCTATCCGTAACAATGCCGGACCACGGAGAGAGCCCGAACGAGGCGCCGATGCTGGCACATAGGCGGTCTCAGTGCGCTGAACCATTCGTTTCCAACAGGTTTTTTCGGTTATTCGAATACTTTTCGGAACATGCCAAGTAGACGATTATTGACACTATCGTTTACCTGCGGTTTTGCAAAACATAAGGTGCCTTATATACGGGGGTATCAAAAAAGTATTCGAATATCCGTCAAAACCTTTCCCGTATGCCCGGAAACGGACTTCAGCTCACCGAAAATAGGGCGGCGAGGGCACGCGGGCCTTGCATGCAAAGCGCGCAAGGCCCTCAGTGCGCCAGGCGCTTGCATAAATCACCCGGCGAGGCCAAAACCGCCCTACGCGCGGGCGCGGAAGTAGATTTGCTTGCCTTGGGCGGCGTGCTCGTAGTCGCCGAGGGACTTGACGAACGACGTGAGCTTGCGGAAGCCAAAGTTGCGCACGTCAAAGTCGGGCAGGCGCTTGCCCATCTGGTCGCCGAGCACGCCCGACGACACCCAGCCCTCTTCGTCCGAGAACTGGTCGAGAATGGCGTCGATGGTGCGGCGCACGCGCTTGAGATCGCGCCGGCGGTCGCTCTTGGGCGTTTCGCCGGCAGCGCCGCCCGAGGCAGATGCGCTGCCCTGGCCTCCCTTTTCGGGCGCCGGCGAGGCCGCCTGCCCTGCCCCGCCCGCGACGCGCTTGGCGGCGCGGGCACGCGCCGCCTCCTTGGCGCGCTCGGAGCGCTCCTGCTCCTGCTGCTGGGCGTAGAGCAGGTCGAGGTACTTAAACTGGTTGCACGCGGCAATGAACGGCTCGGGCGTCTTCTCCTCGCCCATGCCGATGACCTGCATGCCGCTCTCGCGCAGGCGCGCTGCGAGCCGCGTGAAGTCGGAGTCGGACGACACGATGCAGAAGCCGTCGACCGTGCCGGAGTACAGAATGTCCATAGCGTCGATGATCATGGCCGAGTCGGTGGCGTTTTTGCCGTAGGTGTAGCTGTACTGCTGCATCGGGATAATGGAGTTCTCCAGCAGCACGTTCTTCCACGAGGCCAAGCGGCTGCTGGTCCAGTCGCCGTAGATGCGCTTGTACGTGGCCACGCCGTTATTGGCAGTCTCGTCCATGATGATGTTGACGTACTTTTCGGCAATGTTGTCGGCATCTATAAGAACCGCAAAGCGGAGTTCGTCTTCCATAGGGGGTCCTTTCTGAGGTGGGTTATGCGCAAGCGCCGACGGGCCGCAGGTTGCCGGCGCTTAAGGGCAGGGCCCCGGGCGGCAAAGAGCTGCTCGGGGCCCTGCGGCGGATTTGTGGCTTACTCGGCGGAGCCGCTCTGGTCGGCGCCGGACGCGCCGCGCTGGCCGCCCTTGTCACCGGGACGACGACGCCTGCGACGGCGCGCGGAGCCCGACTTCTCGGGCGCGGCGTCCGCGGCACCTGCGGCCTGCTGCGCTTGGCGGGCGGCACCGCCCTTGTCGCCGGGACGACGACGGGTTACCGTGACCTCGGAGTTCTGCAGCTGCTCGGCCACCGATGGAACGTTGGGCTTGGAACCACGCTCGGAGCGCTGGCGCCCGGCGTTGCCTCCGCGGTCGGAAGAGCTGCGGTCGGAGCGGAAGTGCGCGCCGGCGGGACGGCGCTCGGAACCGCTATCGGCCTTGGCGTCGGGGCGATCGGCGCTGCGGCTGGCACGGTCGGCAGCCGAACGGTGCCGGCGACTCGAGCGAGAAGCGCGGCCTTCCTGCTCGGACCCGGCAGCTCCGGCGCGCTCGGAACGAGAGCGCGCGCTGCGGCCGGGAGCATCCTTCTCGGCCTTGCGGCGCGGGCGGTCGGAGCGAGCGTCGGCGGAACCCGAGGCAGCGGCTTCAGACGCGCGGGAATCGTTGGCGGCGTCAACGCGCTGGCCGCGGCGCGAGCCCTCGGCCGCAGCGGAGCTGTGACGGCGGCGGCGAGAAGAACGCCCCTCGGCAGTGCCGGCCTGCGCGTTGCGGGAACGGCCTGCCTG
>CASEEV010000009.1 GCA_949287065.1 uncultured Collinsella sp. | reverse complement strand
TCCAGTTCCGCGGCGAGTCGTACCGCGTGAGGCACGCGCTCATGCAGGACGGGTAGGTGCTCAAAACCGCCGCGCAGATCGCGTGCGCATGCCGCTCAGTTCCTGATGCACATTCTGCTCAAAAAGGCTTGACTAAACACAGGTGCCGTGCGCACGGCCTCCGGATGGATGCGTCGCACGTGCGGACCGTTCCCCGATCTCCGGCCCGGCCCCATGCGGGTCCGCCCTGCGGCTGCGCGCTCGCACCTTCTGCAAACCGAATTCGGGTTGTTGTTGAAAAACGAATTCGGGCTTGGCGTTTCCGCAGGTTCTTCTGCAAACCGACTTCGCTTTTCAGGTGCAACCCGGCTTCGGCTTGCAGAAGGCCAGCGTCAAAGCCCCTCGGAAAGAGATGGACCGACTTTCGTGCACGAAAGTTCATGAACTTTCGCACCTTCCCTCGGTCCGATCCTGAGGTTTTCCGACTTTCGTGCACGAAAGGTCGTGAACTTTCGAACGCGAAGATCGGCCCGCCGCGCAGGATGCTCGGAAAACAGCGAGGCCGGCTCCCCCGAAAGGGAGCCGGCCAAAGCGGACCAGGTTGTTTGCGCGAAAGCGATGCCCTAGGCTGCCTTCGCCATGCCAGAGCGAGCGAAGCGATGCGGTGCAGGTTGAGCACGCGAAAGCGAGGGCGCGGCTGACGAGTCAGCATGGCCCGAAAGAGGAGGCCATTGGCCTTGTGGCCATGGCCGACGAATGAGGGCCAGCCTGGCCGCCACACGCGGCCGCAGCGCCGGACCCGAACCATGCCCGACGAGTGAAGCCCGAGGCGCCCGTCAGCCGCCGCCGCAGCGACGGTCCCAAATCATTGCCGACAAATGAGGGCCAGCCTGGCCGCCACACGCGGCCGCAGCGTCAATTCCTATGTGAGCGGTAGAATGCAATCAGCGACTTGGTCGACGCATCCTGGGCGGCAAGTGCCTCGTCGTCATGGAATGCGGGCGTGATCTGCTTGGCCAGCTGCTTGCCGAGCTCGACACCCCACTGGTCGTAGGAGTCGATACCCCAGACCGTGCCCTCGACGAAGGTGATGTGCTCGTAAACCGCGATGAGCTCGCCGAGGGAGAAGGGCGTAAGGGCCTCGCCGAAGATCGAAGTTGTGGGGCGGTTGCC
This sequence comes from uncultured Collinsella sp., assembly GCA_949287065.1. Lineage (GTDB taxonomy): Bacteria > Actinomycetota > Coriobacteriia > Coriobacteriales > Coriobacteriaceae > CALUOB01. Next base: position 10,456 of record CASEEV010000009.1, on the reverse strand, counting down.
CGTGAAGACGCGCGCCGGCACGATGGCCTCGGGAGTGCCCTCTGCGCGAACCTCGTCGGCAGTCTTGCCGAAGGCGAGCGCCTTGGTCTGAGCGAGGAAATTGCCGAGGAAGAGCTCGTGAACGTCCTGGCCGCCGTCTGTGTAGGGGTTGGCCGTGTTCACGAAGGCGATGAAGTCGGCGGGGATCATAGCCGTACCCTGGTGGATCAGCTGGTAGAACGCGTGCTGGCCGTTGGTGCCGGGCTCGCCCCAGAAGATCTCGCCGGTGTCGGAGGTAACCGGGGTGCCGTCCCAGCGAACGCCCTTGCCGTTGGACTCCATCGTGAGCTGCTGCAGATAGGCCGGGAAGCGGTGCAGGTACTGGTTGTACGGAAGGACCGCATGGCTCGCGACGCCGAAAAAGTTGCGGTACCAGACGTTGAGCAGGCCCATGAGCGCAACAGCGTTCTGCTCGAGCGGCGTGTTGGCAAAGTACTCGTCGATAGCGTGGAAGCCGGCGAGGAACTGCTCGAAACGCTCGGGACCAAAGACCACGATGAGTGAAAGGCCCACGGCAGAGTCAACAGAGTAGCGGCCGCCGACCCAGCTCCAGAAACCGAAGGCGTTCTGCGGATCGATGCCGAAGTCGGCAACGAGGTCGAGCGCGGTGGAAACAGCGACGAAGTGTTTCTTGATGGCCTCGGCCTGGCTCTCATCGGAACCGTCGATGGCGCCGGACGCCTTGAGGCCGTCGAGCATCCATGCGCGCACCTCGCGAGCGTTCGTGAGCGTCTCGAGCGTGGTGAACGTCTTGGAGACGATGATGACGAGGGTCGTCTCGGGATCGAGGCCGCGGACCTTCTCGGCCATGTCGTTCGGGTCGATGTTGGAGATGTAGCGGCAGTCAATGCCGGCGTCCGCCAGCGGCTTGAGAGCCTCGTACACCATGACCGGGCCGAGGTCGGAACCACCGATGCCGATTGAGATGAGATGCTCGATACGCTTGCCGGTTACGCCCTTCCACTCGCCTGAACGGACCTTCTCGGCAAAGGCATACATCTTGTCGAGCTCGGCGCGCACGTCGGCAACGCAGTCCTGGTCGCCGTCGAAGACCGTGCCCACCTGGTCGGCAGGCCTGCGGAGCGCGGTATGAAGGACCGCGCGGTCCTCGGTCGTGTTGATATGAACGCCGGAGTACATCTGGTCGCGACGCTCCTCGACCTTGACCTCGCGCGCGAGGTCGACGAGCAGCTTGACCGTCTCGTCGGTGATGAGGTTCTTGGAAAGATCGAAGCGCAGATCGTTGACGTCGAACGTCAGCTTCTCAACACGCTTGTCGTCGGCAGCGAACCAGTCCTTAAGGCTGATCCCCTGCTGGGTGAGCTCGTTGTAGTGGTTTTGCAGGGCTGCCCAAGCAGCGGTCTTGGTCGCGTCGACCGGAGCGGATACTGCCATGCGCGTTCCTCCTCGATTCGCTTGAATCCTACGGGACCGGACGCCCCGCCTTGCTAAGTATACTACCCATGCAGACCAACGACTTCCCTGCGCGACCACATTGGACGCGTATAGCTACACAGCAGGCGGCAAATCCGCTCAATACAGCAAAACCCCGACCCTCTTTGCGGAGGGCCGGGGCTCAAAACACTACACGCTATAGCGTAAGGCTACTCGCTCTTCTGCTCCTTCTCGGGCAGCGGAGCAACCTCGATCTCAACGCCGAGGGTCTCGGCGGCGGACTTCATCGAGAGCGAGATGCGACGACGGTCGAGGTCGATCTCCATAACCTTGACCTGCACCTTCTCGCCCACGTGGGTGACCTGAGAGGGCTGCTCAACATGCTTGTTGGCCATCTCGGAAATGTGAACGAGGCCCTCGATGCCCTCGCCGAGGTCGACGAACGCGCCGAAGGGAACGAGCTTGGTCACGGTACCCTCGACGATAGCGCCGACCGGGTACTTCTTGACCAGCGTGCGCCACGGATCCTCGGTGGTCTGCTTAAGACCGAGGGAGATGCGCTCGCGGTTAAGGTCGACGTCGAGAACCTCGACCTCGACCTCCTGGCCGACCTTGACAACCTCAGACGGATGGTTGACGTGGTTCCAGGAGAGCTCGGAGATGTGGATGAGGCCGTCGATGCCGCCGAGGTCGACAAAGGCGCCGAAGTCGACGATGGAGGAAACGGTGCCCTTGAGGCGCATGCCGCTCTTGAGCTTGGAGAGGATCTCCTGACGCTCGGCCTTGCGGGACTCCTCGAGAACAACGCGGCGCGAAAGCACGACGTTGTTGCGGTTGCGGTCCATCTCGATGACGCGAGCCTCGATGGTGGTGCCGAGGTAAGCGGTGAGGTCCTTCACGCGGCGAAGGTCAACGAGGGAGGCGGGCAGGAAGCCGCGCAGGCCGATGTCGAGGATAAGACCGCCCTTGACGACCTCGATAACCTCGCCCTCGACGTTCTCGCCGGAGTTGAACTTCTCCTCGATGCGGTTCCAAGCACGCTCGTACTCGGCACGCTTCTTGGAGAGGATGAGACGGCCGTCCTTGTCCTCCTTCTGGAGAACGAGAGCCTCGATGGTGTCGCCCAGGTTGACGATCTCTGCAGGGTTGGCGTCCTTGCGGATGGAGAGCTCGCGAACAGGGATGACGCCCTCGCTCTTGAACCCGATGTCGAGCAGGACCTCGTCCTTCTCGATCTTCACGACCGTGCCGGTAACAAGGTCGCCCTCATCGAACTCGGTCATCGTGCCGTCGATGAGGTTGTCCATCTCGGAATCGCTGACATCCTCTAGCGAAAAGACGGACGAGTTCTGAATCTCACTCAAAGGTGGACCCCTTTCAGGTAACGGGGCCCCGATTGCTTGGACCTGCAGATAGTGCAAAGCGACCGCAGATGACGCAGCGCCCGCACGCACCAAAGGAACACCTCGGGGGCCGATAGATACACTGCGTGAAGGTATTCACGCACTCGTTAGATTACGTTGAATGCGCTGGTTTTGCAAGATGTCTCTTGAAGGTTTCGCGCTCGTAACGCAAACTTCACGCCGCATAGAACAGGCGCGCAGACATGCGGAATGCCTGCGCGCCCCTCACGAAAACCTACCTCGGTCGGGCTACTTAGCCGCAGCGTCGAGTGCGAGCTTTGCCGCGCCGAAAATGCCCGCGTCGTTGCCGATCTCGGCGAGCACGATCGGCGTGTCCTTGCATGCGGAGAACGCCATCTTGCGGTACACCGCGGAGACCGCGTCGATCAGCGGCTGCCCGGCGTTGGACACGCCGCCGCCGATGATGAAGACCTCGGGGTCGGTCGTGGCCGCGATGACCGCAAGAGCGCGACCGAGATACGTGGCGAACTTATCGACCACGCGGGCGGCAACGGCGTCGCCCGCCTTGTAGGCGTCCCAAACGTTCTTGGAGGTGACCTCGTCGTTGCGCAGCACCGAGCTCTCGTCGCTTGCCGCGAGCTCCTCGTTGGCAAGCCTTACGATGCCCGTTGCCGAGGTGTACTGCTCGAGGCAGCCGGCGTTGCCGCAGTTGCAGCAGATGGTCTCGTCGGGATTGACGTTGAAGTGACCGATCTCGCCGCCCGCGCCGTGCGCACCGGAGACAATCTTGCCGTCGGTGATGATGCCGCCGCCCACGCCGGTGCCGAGCGTCACCATGACCACGTTGCGCGCGCCCTTGCCGCCGCCGGCCCACATCTCGCCGAGCGCCGCCACGTTGGCGTCGTTGCCCACGACCGCGGGAACGCCGATAAGCTCGGAGAACTCGCCCGCAACGTCCTTGCGGCCCCAGCCGAGGTTGACGGCCACGCTCACGATGCCGTCGGGGCCGACCGGTCCGGGAACGCCCAGGCCGGCGCCGGTGACGTCGTCCTTCGCCACGCCGAGCTCCCAGAGCTTGGCCTTGACCGACTCGGCGATGTCGGGAAGGATCATGGTGCCCCCGTCGCTCGTGCGCGTGGTGACCGCCCACTTGTGCTTGAGCTCGCCTTCGGTCGTAAACAGACCGCACTTAACCGACGTTCCTCCGACGTCGATGCCGATCAGGTACTTCGCCATGGCATTCCCTTCCTGCCCGCGCCCCAAGGCGCCCGGTTATCAGACGGTTTCAGTATACCGATCGGCGCCGCAGGAACGGCCGCATTCTCCGCAAACGGCCCCTGCCCGCCGGACGGCGCAACTTTGCTACCGTTCGGAGCGGGCCTCGACGAGCATCTCGCGCGCATGGTCGAGCGACGCCTGGGAGCTGTCGCCCGAGAGCATACGCGCCACCTCGGCAACGCGCTCGTCGCCTTCGACGCAAACAAGCGAGGTCTTGGGACGCTCGTCTTTGGTGCGTCGCACCACGTACTGCGCATCGGCGAGCACCGCCACCTGCGCCAAGTGCGTGACCACGATGACCTGGTGCGTTTTGGCGAGGTCGGAGAGCACGTGAGCGAGGGAGCGGGCCGTGGCGCCGCCCACGCCGGCGTCGACCTCGTCAAAGACGAGCGTGTCCACCGCGTCGGAGTTTCCGAGAACGACCTTGACCGCGAGCATCACGCGGGAGAGCTCGCCGCCCGAGGCGATGCGACGCATAGGGCGCGGCGTGAGCCCCGCGCCGCTGCGGTAGAGAAGCTCGCAGGCACAGGGCCCTTGGGCGCCCCAGCGCTCGCGCGGAAGCTGCCGCGACTCCCATACGAGCTCAGCCGAGCCCATCTCGAGCCGCTTCATCTGGCGCGTGACCGCTCGGCAAAAGGCGGGGGCGGCGGCGTCGCGTGTGCGAGTCAGATCGCGCGCCGCAGAGGCAAGATCGGCCTCCGCCGACTCAAGCTCGCGCGCTGCGCGCTTCTCGCGTTCATCGGCATCGTCGACCATGCCGAGAAGCTCCTCCGCGGCGGCCCGCGCGGCAAAGACGTCCTCCATGCGCGGCCCGAAGCTCCTGGTGAGCCCTCGCAGCTCGGAGAGGCGCTCCTGCATCGACTGGAGCTCCGCAGGGTCGAAGTCGATGGACTCGCGATAACTGCGAAGGTCGGCAGCCGCGTCCTCCATGCGGATGGCCGCCTCGGCAAGCTCGTCGGCAAACGCCCCCAGCTTGGCGTCGAGGTCCTTCAGACGCGCAAGCTCGGCGATGGCTGCGTTCACGCCGTCGAGCGCCCCGCCTTCCGCGGCGAGAGCCTCATGCGCGTCGTAGGCGCATGACACCAGGGCCTCTGCATGCTCGGCGCGGGGAAGAACCTCCTCGAGCTCCTCGAGCTCACCGGGCTGCGGATCGACCTCGTTGATGCGGTCGCGCGTAAAGCGTGCCTCCTCGAGCCGCGCGCCGCTCATGCGCGCCGCTTCGCGCACCCGTTCGAGCTCCTCGGCCGCCGCGCGTGCCGCGGCAAGCTTCTCGCGGTATGCGGCGAGAGCGGGAGCGATCGTATCCGAGGCCCACTCGTCGATCATCGCCACGTGATGAGCGGCTGAGAGCAGGCGCTGGTGCTCGTGCTGTCCGCACAGATCGATCGTGGAGCCCACGCGCTCCCCGAGCTCTCGTACGCTGGCAAGCGACCCGTCGATCGTCACGCGGCTGCGGCCGTCCGCGCCGACCCTTCGGCGCACCACGTGCCCGTCCGCGTCGTCATCGCCGGCGTACACGCGCCCCTCGACGACGAGGCACTCCTCGCCCTCGCGGACCATAGACGCCTCGGCGCGCTCCCCTACCAGAAGCTTGAGAGCGGAAAGCAGGGCGGTTTTCCCCGCACCGGTCTCGCCGGTGATCGCTGTGAGGCCCGCAGCAGGCGTCAGCGACGCCTCTGCGATAAGCGCGAGGTTCTCGACCCGTATCTCATCGATCATTGCGCCTCACCCCGTAGAACACGCGGGAGACCGACGCGTAGAAGCTCTCCGGACCGTAGTCGAGCAGCAGCACGTCTCCCGGCCCGCGGCGAACGACCAGGCGCTCGATTTCGCCGGGAACCTCGACCACGCGGCCGTCGGCCTGAACGGAGGCCCGCGCGGGACGGTCGTGGTCCATAGTCACCTCGACGACATCGGCAGGCGAGGTGAGAAACGCACGGGCCTGGATGGTGTGGGGGGCAATAGGCACGACGACCATGCCTTTGTACTCGGGCGACACGATAGGGCCGCCCGCCGAGAGGGCGTAGCCCGTGGAGCCGGTGGCGGTGGACACCACGAGCCCGTCGCCACGGAGCTTGTCGATATGATGGCCCGACACCGCCATGTCGAACTCGATCATGTCGCCAACGGCGCCGCGGGTAAGCGCGAGGTCGTTGAGGGCAAACAGCGTCACCGAATCCTCCTGCCCGCCGTGGCTCTCGTCATCCGGGGTATAGGTGACCGTAGCCTCGAGCGTTGCGCGGCGGCTGACATGCAGCTCCCCCGAGAGCGCGTCGGAAACGACGGAGAGGATCTTGACGTCGGCGGGGTTGGCGGCCGTGAGGAATCCGAGGTGCCCGTACGACAGGCCGAGGATAGGCACCTCGCGGTAGCCCACGATACGGGCGGCGCGCAGAAGCGTTCCGTCGCCGCCAAGCGACAGCACGAGGTCCGCCGAGTTGAGCATCTCGGGAGTCAGCGGCGGCAAGGGCTCGGCGCCCAAGCCGGGCACCGGGCGCACGCAGTCCTTAGCTGCCGGCGCAAGCCCCTCCTCCTGCCGGTAGTCAGGAGCCCAGAGCACGTCGAGCCCCTGGCGCTTGAGCCAGGTCTCGAGCATCAAAGCGTCTTGGACTGCCTCGACCTTGCCAAAATTGACGACCATGAGCACGCTCATGCGGCCCCATCCCCCTTCGCAAGACAGTGCGCTCGCCCGCGCAGCCGATCGAGAACTTCGCTCGACACGCCGTCTTCGGACTTTTCGCAGGACAAGAAGAACTCGCGGTTGCCCTTGGTGCCTTTGATCGGCGATGCGCAGAGGTCAAGCGGCGCCATGCCGTTCTCGGCAACGTAAGAGATAAGCTCGGCTAGGACCCGCTCGTGAACAGCGGGGTCGCGTACGATGCCGCCCTCCCCCACGTCCTCGCGCGCCGCCTCGAACTGCGGCTTGACGAGCGTCACGAAGCGGCCACGGCTCACCAGCGCCTCGCGCACGGCCGCGAGAACGGTGCGCACACTCGTAAAAGACACGTCGCACACCGCGAGATCGGCAAAGGATCGGTAGCCCAGATCGGGCAGGTCGCAGACGTTGGTGCGCTCAAGAAGCTCCACGCGCTCATCTTGTCGCAAGGACCAGTCAAACTGCGCCCGACCCACGTCGACCGAAACGACATGTGCGGCGCCGCGGCGCAGCAGGCAATCGGTAAACCCTCCTGAAGAGCACCCCACGTCGAGACAGCGAAGACCGGTCGGGTCGACGGAGAACGCATCGAGCGCGCCGGCGAGCTTGAGGCCGCCGCGGCTAACGTAGGGAGCTCGGTTCTTGACATGGAGCTCGACCCCCGGTCGCACCTGCGTCCCCGGTGCAGAAAAACGCTCGCCGCGCGACGAGACCAGACCGGCCATCACGCAGCGAGCAGCGTCATCTTGTGTAGAACAGAAGCCTTGAGCAACCAACTCGGCGTCTAGGCGCACCCGCTTCATCGGCAAACCCCTTTCCCACGGCAACCGCGGGACTCTGTTACGCGCGTGACTCCTCCGAGGAGGAATCTGCCCGCACGGGCGCGTCGGCGGCATTCTTGCCGTTGAGGCGCGCGGCCTCCTCCGGGCTGAACGTAGGATCGTCGACGAGCTCGACAGCCTTTGAGCCGAGTGCGATCGCCTCGTCGAACAGCTCGAGAGACTTCTCAAGCGACGTGTCTTTGGAGCGAACCGATCCGACGATCTCGTCGAGGCGCGTCGTGATGTCCTCGAACCGCGCAGCGTTTGCAGTATCGGACATGGGCCTTACGCTTCCGTATCGTCGAGCTCTACCGGCTCGCGCTCGACAGCCTCTTCCTCGGCGACCTCGACCGCCTCGGCGCGGTCGGTGGAGCGGGCGATGTGCCCGAGCACGCCGTTGACGAAGCGGGCAGACTCGTCGGTGCCGTACGCTTTGGCGATCTCGACCGCCTCGTTGATGGCAACTGCCACCGAAGGGAGATCGTCGACGTGCGTCATCTCGTACGTGGCGAGCCGAAGCAAGTTGCGATCGGTCCCCGGCATACGCGAGAGGGGCCATTTGGTCGAAACCGACGAAATGAGCGCATCGATCTCGTCGAGGTTCTCGTAACAGCCGCGCGCGAGCTGGCACGCGTAGCCGTTGAGCGGGCCTTTGGAAATAAGGTAATCGCCTTCGATAACCTCATCGACCGTCTTGCCGAGAACCTCGGCCTGAAACAGCAGCTGGAGTGCCTGGCTGCGAGCCAGGGTCCTACCCCGATCAACATGAAGTCTCACGGGCTACTCCTTGGGAAACACGAGGCTGTCGATGCACACGTCGATCGAAGCGACGTCAACGCCGATCTGCGCGTCGATGGCCTGCGCAACAACCGAGCGAACGGTGGCTGCAAGCTTTTTGAACGGATACCCGAAGAAGACGACGATGCGCAGGGTGATCTTCAGCGCGTCGTCGACCACCTCGGCCTCAACGGCCGGAGCCTGGGCGATGGAGCCCGTAGAGAGCATGGTGACGAGATTCGTTGCCAAGCCCTTGACGCCCACGGACGCAACACCCTCGACGCCCTCAGCGGCGCGCGAGACGATGGCGGCAATGACATCTTGGGAGATGCCGATGCCGTCGATCCTGATTTCCTGAGCCATAAGCTTGCAGCCCCCTTTTCGTTACCGTCGATGAGTCGATCTATTCTATCAGCTATGCGAGGTACTCAGGCATATGCGTCGGAATAAAATCGGTATACACCACGCCGGCAGCATAATCTTCGTTACGGACGACCGCACGATGGAAGGGCAGCGTCGTCTTGATGCCCTCGATCTCGAACTCGTCGAGAGCGCGCTTGGCGCGTGCCAAGGCGGCCTCGCGCGTGGGGCCCCAGACGATGAGCTTGGCCACGAGCGAGTCGTAGGTCGGGGGAATCTTGTAGCCCTCGTAGACGTGCGTGTCGACGCGAACGCCGGGACCGCCGGGAAGACGCAGCTTGGTGATGGTGCCCGGGCACGGACGGAAGGCATGCTCGGGGTCCTCGGCGTTGATACGGAACTCGAAGGCGTGGCCGTCGGGCGTATCGATGCCGCCGTCGGGAATGGTCATGGGCTCGCCGGAGGCAACACGGAGCTGCTCGCACACGAGGTCGGTGCGGGTGATCTCCTCGGTCACGGGATGCTCAACCTGAATACGGGTGTTCATCTCCATGAAGTAGAAGCTGCCGTCTTCGTCGAGCAGAAACTCGATGGTGCCGGCGTTCGTGTAGCCCGTGGCGCGCACGGCCTTGACCGCGGTCTCGCACATCTTCTTACGGAGCTCGGGGGTAAGCGCCGGGCTCGGCGCCTCCTCGCAGAGCTTCTGGTGGCGGCGCTGAACCGAGCAGTCGCGCTCGCAGACCGCGGCGGCATGGCCGAAGTTGTCGGCCATGACCTGGATCTCGACGTGGCGCGGACGCGTGATGAGCTTCTCGAGGTACACCTCGTCGTTGGCAAACGCCACGCGCGCCTCGGAGCGGGCGGCGTTGTACTCGTGTTCGAGGTCGGCGGGGTCATGCACCTCGCGCATGCCCTTGCCGCCGCCGCCCGCGCTCGCCTTGATGAGGACGGGGTACCCTACCTCGTCGGCGAACTTGGCAGCGTCCTCCACGGTCTCGACGGCGCCGTCGGAACCCGGGACGGTGGGCACGCCGGCAGCCTTCATGGTCTGCTTGGCGTTGCTCTTCTCGCCCATGCGGTCGATAACCTCGGGGCTCGGGCCGATGAAGACAAGGTCGTTGTCGGCGCAGGCGCGCGCCAGATCGGCGTTCTCGGACAGGAAGCCGTAACCGGGGTGGACGGCCTCGCACTTCTTGCTCGTAGCGGCGCCGATGATGCGCGCGATATCGAGGTAGGACTTAGCGGAGGGCGCCGGTCCGATGCAGACCTTGTCGTCCGCCTCCATAACGGCGCGCGTGTCGGCGTCGGCCACGGAGTACGCAACGCAGGACGTAACGCCCAAATCCTTGCAGGCACGCACTACGCGAAGCGCGATCTCGCCGCGGTTGGCGATAAGGATCTTGGAGAACATAGGGAATCGCCTCGTTCCTTACGCAACCGGCTCGTAGTAGAAGAGGGGCTCGCCGAACTCGACGGGCTCGCCGTCAACGCCGCAGACCTCGCGGATAACGCCGTCCTCCTCGGCGGTGATCTCGTTCATGAGCTTCATGGCCTCGACGATGCAGAGGGTCTGGCCGACCTTGACCGAGTCGCCGACCTTGACGAACGGGGCGGCATCGGGGGACGGAGCCTGGTAGAAGGTGCCGACCATCGGGCACTCAACGGGCTTCCAGCTGGCGGGGCGCTCGGCCGGAGCGGCAGCGGCAGCGGGCTCGGGAGCCGCCGCAGGTGCGGGGGCCGGGGCGGGAGCCGGAGCCGGGGCGGGC
>CASEEV010000008.1 GCA_949287065.1 uncultured Collinsella sp. | reverse complement strand
TCGGCGCTGTTGAGGGCTACGGTCATCTTGGGGAGGGTCTTGTCGCCCTGCTCAAGGGTGACGGTGTCGAGCTCTTCGGCCTGGCCGTCGGTTACATCGAGCGCGGTGAGCTCGACGCCGGCGCCGACCTCTTCCTCAGCGTCCTCGGCAATCTCCATATCGTCAACCACGCTCTGGAGCTTCTTGGTCGGGGCAACCTCGGCGGTTACCTCGCAGGCTTCGACGCTCAGCGGCTGGCCGTTATAGGTAAAAGTGAAGTCGAGGGCATCGACGCTTACGACGTCCTGGTCCTCGCTCTGCTCAGCAAACTCCTTGGCTGCCTTATATGCGGCGTCGTCCTTGCCAAGCTCGCTTGCCTCCACGGCAAGGCCCTCAGCTTCGTTGGCGTCAGCCTCGGCCTGCTCGTCAGACTCATCAGCGTCAGACTTCTCGGCCTCATCGGCCTCGGTCTCGTCGGCTGCGTCCCCCGCAGCCTCAACGTCCTCGGCATCGGCAACAACCGTAGCGGTGCCGGCGACCTTGAGCTCAACGGTGAAGTTCTCGGCCTCGTAGGTCACGGTGTCGTCAACGTCAACCGTGTCGCCCGCTGCAAGAGCCTCGGCCTCGCCAGTGCCATCGGCCTCGTCAGCCTCGTCGGCGTCGACGTTCTCGTCCTCAGCCGCATCGGTCTTGTCGGCGGCGTCGCTCTTCTCGGCATCCTGTGCGCTGGCAGCATCCTCAGCGTCAGCGGCCTCGGCCTCGGTCTCATCCGCAGCGTCCTCCGTCGGCTGCTCGGGAAGCTCGGCGTAGCCCAGGATGGCCTCGTCGGTCTCGTTGTAGGTGACGCTCTTGACCGCGCCCTCAACGTCGCCCTCGATGACCGTGACCTGCGCAGGCGCAGCATCGGTTGCCGGCACGACCTCGGTCACAATGCCTACGCGATCGGCCTGTGCGTCCTTTGCATCTGCCTCAACATTCTCGTCGTCGGCCTGGAAGAACACCACGTCGCCGGCCTCGGGCTCGGCATCGGCGGCATCCGCATACAGAGCGTCGTCGTTCTTCTCGAGCGCCTCGACCCACTTCCGGGCGTCGGCGTTCTGCGGCATGCCTTCAACGCCGGCGTGTTCGAGGCAGAACTCAGCAAAGAGCGTGTTCCACTCGGCGTAGGCGTTGCCGCTCCAAGCGCCGTAGCGCGTGGAGCCTGCCGTCTCGCCGGCCTCGTCGGTTACCACATCGGTTGTGCTCTCGGTGTAGCCCAGCTGGCTCTTTGCCACCGCCACAACGGCCTCGGGCCACTGCTCGGGCAGATCGGAGGGCACCGAGCTCTCCCACTCCGCCTGCGCGCTTGCAGGCGCCTCTTCCGCCATGGTGGGCGCCGGGAACGCAAATGTGCTCCCCGCGCACAGCGCCGCGGCTACGACCAAGCCGGCCGTTGCCACCTTCCAGCGCTTATTCCAGCGGCGCTTGCTTGCATAGTGAGGTTCTTGCTCAAACAACTCGCTTCTCATATGCAATCACCGACCTTTCTCGTACACCGTCTGACACCCGTCGGCTCAACCGACAGAGACCCTTGCTCAACCATTGGTTTGGAAACCCGTCACTCAACGCAACAACGCCGCGCGCGAGCGGCCCTGTGCGTAAAACGCGATTCTCGTTATGTAGTGAAGACCCGTCCCCCCACCAAATTTGTGCAAAATAATATCACCCCTCCCACATAATTATTTGGCGAGGATCCCGCTTATTCGTTCTGTTGCAGCATTGGTGCGCTTGCCTGCGCGCAGCCCTATTCGGTATATCCGCAGCTAAGCGGCTGTTTTTCTCTACAGAACAACTTTTAGGGGAGGGATGTTTTTCTCAACCAGCTTTTGCGGTCTGCAACCGCTTTGCGTGCTTGCAACCGCCCTGCGTGTCGGCAGCCACCGTTCGCGTGCCGCCGCTTTACACGCCCGCAGGGCCCTTGGCGCTGTACACGCCCCAGCATTACCGGGCAACTTCTGCGCATTTACGGTCGCTTGACGCAGACGCGATCGCTTGCAACGCAAAATCAAGACCTAAGCGATCGTTATTGCGTCAAGCGACCGTATCTGCGCAGAGCGATCGTGCATGCGCACAACATCGCAGAGCGAGAAGGGCCCGGCGCGAGAAGAACCGCCGCGCCGCCTCGCCCCTGCTCAGTAGCGGGGCTTCTCGGAATAGGTGGCCCAGAACGTAGGGATGTTGAGTTCGGCCAGGCGGCCCGAGGCGCTCGTGTCCTCGTAGCAGTCGACCAGCCTAAAGCCGGCGCGCAGCTGGCCGCGGATCTGGTCTTCGAGCGTGTGCGAGAACTGCACGCCCCAGTCGGCCACGTCGAGCTCGTCCATGAGGTCGGGGTTGCGCAGCGGGTTGAATGGCAGGCCGCGCACCACGTTCTCGTAATCGTCGTCAAAGATGTAGCCAAAGCCGTTGTCGAGGCCCGAGAGCAAACGGCCGCCGGGCTTGAGCACGCGGAAGCACTCGAGCCACACGGCAAAGACGTTCTCTACGTAGCAGTTGGACACCGGATGCACGACCACGTCGAACGACTCGTCGTCAAACGGCAGCGGCTCGGTCATATCGGCCTGCACGGTGGTGATGCGGTAGCCCTCGCGCTTGGCCACGAGCTTCTCGGTCTCGATCTGGCGATCCGAGAAGTCCAGCACGGTGCAGACGGCACCCGCGCAGGAAAGCACGGGCATCTGCTGACCGCCGCCCGCGGCGAGCCCCAGCACGCGGATGCCTCGCAGCGGATCGGGCAGCCACGTACGCGGCATGTTTTTTGTGGGTGTGAGCCGCACGCCCCAGGTACCGGCGCGCGCCTGCTCGCACACGGCATGGCTCACGGGCATGCCCCATTGCCAGCCGCCCTCGATCCAGCTGTTGATAACGCGTGCGTTGACCTGCGTGTAGTGCTTCTCGTCAAAGCGGGGCATGGCGCTCCCCCGTTCTTGCTCCTCAAACTCCCCTTGTCTGCAGCACTTGCCGCAGGCAGCCTCAAACGGGTCGCGCGCCGCACGTGCAGCGAGATGGTATAGATACCCTGAACACCATCTGTAAAAGGTGGTCACGCGCGCAAATCCCCCGAGCGGGGGCAAATGCGCCGCCTGCGGCGCGTCGGAGCCTTCTCATGATCTTCTCGGCAGAGCAAGCGGCCCTGCCGGCGCGGTGGCTGGCAGGGCCGCTTATACATACTGTGTTAAAGATGCGCTTCTCGGGCGCTATGCGAAGAGCCGGCGGATCTTGTCGCGGCCGTCGCTGTTGGTAAAGAGCACGGCCTCGTCGCCGGTCTTGAGCACGGTATCGCCGTTGGGCACCGTGAGGTCGCCGGCGTGGTCGACCGCCACCACAACGGTCTCGGCCGGCAGCTCCAGATCGCGCAGCGCCACGCCCTCGGCGCGCGAGCCCGCGTTGACCGCGGCCTGCACGATGCTGTGCTCGTCGCGGCCGAGCTTCATGAGGGTGTACACGTCGCGCAGGTTCATGCCCTCGCGGATGAAGCGCACCATAATCTCGGCCTGGTTGACGCCCACGTCGACGCCGTTGGCCGGCGTGAACATCCACGCGTTCTGCGGGTTGTTGACGCGCGCGATGACGCGCGGCACCGCAAACTCCATCTTGGCGAGAAGCGCCACCACGAGGTTCACCTCGTCCTCGCCCGTTACCGCGGCGAGCACGTCGGCCATGTGCACGCCTGCGCGCTCGAGCACCTGCGGGTCAGAGGCGCTGCCCTCGACCACGGTCGCCTCGGGGCACGCGCGGCGCAGTCGCTCGATGGCGTCGGGACGCGCCTCGATCACGGTCACGCTCTCGTTGTCGCTGCAAAGCTGAGAAGCCAGATGGGCGCCGATCTTGCCGCCGCCTACCACGATAATCTGCATACCGATCGCCTACTCTCCCATGCCGAGCATCTGCTTGAACCGGCGGGCGGCCGACGTGGCCACCGCCGCGTAGATGATGTCGCCGTTGGCGAGCACCGTCCCCTGCGTGGGGATGAAGGTCTCGTTGTTGCGCGACACGCTTACGATCTGAACCTCGCCGAGCGCCGTGAGCTCGCGCACCGTGGTGCCGTCGAGAAGCGCCGGAACGTCGGCGCGCACCAGGTTGACCTCGCCGGAGCCGATCTCGAACACGCCGTCGAGCTGGCGGTACGTGAGCAGCTCGCAGATGCGCCCAATGCCCCACGCGCTCGGCGAGATGGTCTGGATGTTGAGACGGCGGTAGGTGTCGGCCTTGGACAGGTCGTGCAGGCGCGCGATGACGCGCGGGACGCGGAACGTGCCGCGCGCGACATGCGCCACGACGATGTTGGCCTCGTCGGAGCCCATGCAGCTCACCACGGCGCTCGCGCGCTCGATGCCCGCCTGCAGGAGCACGTCGCGGTCAAAGCCCACACCGCAGACGCGCTTGCCGGTAAACGACGCGGGCAGCGCGTCGAGGGCGGCGCGGTCGCGGTCGACCGCCGTTACGTCAAAGCCTTGGCGGCTCAGGCGCCGCACGAGGCCGGAACCCATGAATCCGATACCGACTACGATCACGTTCATGAGGATCACCTCTCAGAGAAAACCTTGTCGCGGGCGGGCCTGCCGCCCGCGCTTCTCATATCAACCTTACGCCGCCTGAGCTGCGCGACGCCTGTCGCGGTGGCGCAGCCACGCCTTGCGTGCCTCTTCGATCGCGAGGACGACAGGCGGGATGCAGCAGAGGAACACGTAGTCCTGCCAGCCGAGCGGGCCGGTGTGGAACACGCCCTGGAGCGGCGGGAACACCGTGAGGAACACGATCAGCGCGATCTCGAACACGATGCCCACCAGAATGCGGCGGTTGGAGAAGAGCCCGACCTTGAAGACCGAGGTCTTCTCGGTACGGCAGTTCATGACCTGGCCGATCTGGGCGAAGACGATGCCCGCGAGCGTCATGGTCGTGGCCTGCACGTACACCGGGTCGGCGTCGTTGCCAAGGCCCGCGAAGGGCACGAGCGGCCAGCCGTTGAGCACGTTCACCAGCAGGTAGCCCACCATGGCCGCCACCGACCCCATGAGACCGTACCAGAGGAAGGCCTTGACGAGCACGCGGCGGTTGAGCAGGCGCTCGTTGGGGTTGCGCGGGGGCTGGTCCATAACGGTGCTCTCGGGCGGCTCGGTGCCGAGACCGAGCGCGGGGAGCATGTCGGTGCCGAGGTCGATGGTCAGGATCTGCATGGTCGTGAGCGGCAGCGGAACCGCGCCGCCAGAGAGCAGGTACACCGCGTTGGGCACCGCCTCGGGCGCGTTGGAGTTCAAGATGTAGAGCAGGAACTTGCGGATGTTGCTGTACACCGCGCGCCCCTCCTCGATGGCCGCCACGATGGAGGCGAAGTTGTCGTCGGTGAGGATCATGTCGGCGGCCTCTTTGGCCACGTCGGTGCCCGTGATGCCCATGGCCACGCCGATGTCGGCTTTCTTGAGGGCAGGGGCGTCGTTCACGCCGTCGCCCGTTACGGCCACGATCTCGCCCATTTCCTGGAGCGCCGTGACCACGCGCAGCTTTTGCTCGGGAGCCATACGGGCAAAGACCACCTGGCCGGAGAGCTTCTGCTTGAGCTCGTCGTCGGTCATCTTGCCGAGCTCGAAGCCCGAGATCACCGAGAGGTCGTCGCCCTCCACGATGCCGATGCGCTTGGCGATGCTCGCGGCGGTGAGGCCGTAGTCGCCCGTGATCATGACGATGCGGATGCCCGCGCGGCGGCACTCGGCCACGGCGGCGGCGACCTCGGGGCGCGGCGGGTCCATCATGGCCTCGAGACCCACGAAGGTCAGATGGCACTCGATGTTCTCGGGCGTGTAGTCGCTCATGGCGGCGGGCACGCCCTCGGTGGCCGCGTCTTTGCCGAGCGCGCGGTACGCCACGGCGAGCACGCGCAGGCCGTCGGCGGCGTAGGCGTCGTTGGCGGCCATGATCCGCTGGCGCAGCTCCTCGGTCATGGGCACGACGCTGTCGCCGATGCGGACCTTCTCGGCCAGGCGCACGACCTCGTTGGGCGCGCCCTTGACAAACGCGATGCGGCGCGCGCCGTCGAGCGGGTTCTCGAGCTCGTGCACGGTGGTCATGCGCTTGCGGCGGCTCTCGAAGGGGAGCTCCTTCACGCGCGGCATACGGCTCTCGAGCTCGGCGGGGTCAATGCCGCCCTTCTGGGCCGACACGATGAGGCAGGCCTCGGTGGGGTCGCCCATGACCTCGTAGCGCTCGCCCTCTGCCTCGGGGGCGTGCAGGCGCGCGTTGCCGCAGAGCAGGCCGCCCTCCAAGAGAAGCTCGAGGTCGGGCTCGTCAACGGCGCGGTAGCTCCGGCCGTCGGCCTCGATGGAGCCCTCGGGCGCGTAGCCTACGCCCGTGACGTCGTACTCGCGCGCCGCGGTCCACAGGTGGTTCACCGTCATCTCGTTTTGGGTGAGCGTGCCGGTTTTATCAGTACAGATGACGCTCGTGGAGCCCAGCGCCTCGACCGAGTTGAGCTTCTTGACGAGCGCGTTGCGCTTGCTCATGCGCTGCACCGCCATGGCGAGCGAGAGCGTGACCGTGGGCAGCAGGCCCTCGGGGATAAACGCAACCACCATGCCGAGGGCGAAGATGAACGACTCGGCAAAGGGATCGTGCACCACGAAGATGCTCAGGCCGAAGAAGATGAGGCCCATGCACATGGCAAAGAGCGTGACCTGCTTGGTGAGGCGGTCGAGCTCGCGCTGGAGCGGGCTCTCGGCGTCCTCCATGTTCTGCGTGAGGCTCGCGATCTTGCCGAACTCGGTGCTCATGCCGATGCGCGTGACCACGGCGCGGCCGTTGCCCTCGGACACGCTCGTGCCGGCAAACACGAGGTTGGGGATCTCGGCGGCGCCGAGGCCCTCCTCGAGCACGGCGTCGGCGACCTTGCGCGCCGGCACCGACTCGCCGTTCAGCGTCGACTGGTTAACCTGCAGGTCGGAGCTCGCCACCACGCGGGCATCGGCCGAGATCTTGTCGCCCTCGGCGAGCAGCATCACGTCGCCGGGCACCAGGTCCTCGGCAAGGATCTTCTGCTCCTTACCGTCGCGGATCACCGTGGCGTAGGCCGGCAGCATCTTCTTGAGAGCCTCGGTCGCCTGGCTTGCGCGCGCCTCCTGCCAGAAGCTGAAGACGCCGTTGATCACGTTGACGAGCCACACCGCTACGCCGAGCTCGGGCAGGCCCGCGGCAAAGGCGATGATGCCCGCCACCCACAGCAAAACGGCCATGAGGTGCGTGAAGTTCGAGAGAAACGCCAGCAGCGGCGAGCGCTTCTTACCACTCTCGATAAGGTTCTTGCCAAAGCGCTCCTGACGCTTCTCGGCCTCGCCCTGAGAGAGTCCGCCCCGGGAAGTTCCGAGGTTCTCGAATACCTGATCTGTGTTGATACGTCTGATTGAATCGAGGGGATCGTCGGAAGCAGCGCTCTTCGCTGCGCCGGCCTTCCCCCGCTCCGCCGCTCCTGCCTGGAGCCCG
>CASEEV010000007.1 GCA_949287065.1 uncultured Collinsella sp. | reverse complement strand
GCTCGGGCAGGACGCCGCAGACCTCGACGAGGTCAAGGTGCTCGAGGTCACCACCTACGAGGGGTCGCCCGTCGTGGAGCTCGAGGTGAGCCCCATCGGCCTTAGGCTCCACCTCACGTCGCGGGCGGCCGCCGACGCGCTGCGCGCCCTCGCGGGGTAGCGCTACGCACCGGCAATCTCCTGCTGCACATGCTTCGGCAGCTTGGAGAAGACGAGGTCGTAGCTCATGTCGCAGAGGTCGAGCACGAGCTTCTCAGACAAATCGGCGTCAAGGTCGATGGAGATCCACGTGCGCCCGTCGGAGTAGTAGCCGGGAAGCACCGCCTCCGGGTGCTCGGCGCGCAACTCCAAGATACGGTCGGGGTCGCACTTGAGCGACAGAAGGTGGCGCCCAGCGTAGGGCGGCTTGGCGTCGGGCGAGGCCGTGAACTCGCAGGCGAACTGCCTGCCGCCGACCCAGTAGACCAAAGGCCCCACTTCTCGTGGAGGACCTTGGTTGCGCCGGGGCGCGAGAGCAGACGGGCGTCTATGCGCGAGAGATCCATGGCCGCCCCCCTACAAGCACATCGCCATATACAACGGCAGATACGCTACTTCTCCGTCACGCTGTAGGTCCTTCGTGTAGAGCACGTAGCGTTCGTTCGCCCTCACATCGTATTTCTCGAAAAACTTGTCAAGGGACTTATGGGTGCGATATGAGGATGACTTGACTTCGATCGGGCATATGCGCCTTCCTCGAACGAGCAGGAAATCTATCTCGTACTTCTTTAGCCGCCCCCGCGTTCCATCCGCCTTGCGCTCGGCATACTCAAACTCATGGAAATGCAGGCCATGGCCGTTTGCCACGAGCATCTGCGCCACCGCGTTCTCCATGACCATGCCGAGATTCGCGCCCAACTTGTCGAAAATGAGCGCTTTGTAGAGCGAGCCCCGAGCGTCAGATGCCCCCGCCATCGCCTGCGTCACCAAAAGGCCCGTGTCCGCCATGAACATCTTGAACTTCTCTTTTTCGACGAATAGGTCCATGAGAACGTCGGGTGCGGTGACGTTTTCGCAGACGTTTACCGTCATCGACTCCTTGAGGAACTCGAGCGAGCTTACGAGCCGGTCGTATCGCGCATCCTTGTGCACGACGGAAAACTTGAAGCGCATGCTCTGACTTCCGAGCTGTTCAGACACCGTGTTGAAAATCGCCGACACGCGCCCGTTTTGCTCGCTGTCGTACTTATGCAAATCTTCCTCGTAAAGCGAGAGAATCGACCGCTTTACAAAGTCGATTTCCTCGAACGTCCTCCCCTCAACAAATGCCGCAACAGCCTGAGGCATGCCCCCAACGGCAAGGTACTCCCTGAAGGTTCTCATAATGGCACGATGGATATCATCGCCAAGAGGACGCTTATGCTCGAACGCGTCGCGAATGGCACCCGCGGTTATCGTATCGCCCTTCGCCCATAGAAACTCCTCGAAGTCCATCGGATACATCTTGATACGATGCTCCTCTGATGGAATCAGAATGTTCTCGGTGTTCTGTTTGATGGAGATGAGAGACCCGGTCTCGATGTAGTGATAGCGCCCGTCTGCCACGAGCCACTTCACCGCTTGCCGGGCAAGAGGAAACAGTTGGACCTCATCAAGAATAATGACGGAAACCCCCGGATTGAGGCGCTTCCCCTTGAGGAGAAAAAGATTGCGAAAAAAGGTGTCGAGGTTGTCAGTGTTTTCTCGAAAGTTTCGCTTGACAGCCTCGCTCTCTTGGGAGAAATCAAGCAGTAGGTAGTCCTCATACTCTGCTTGGGCAAAAGCCTCGGCGACCGTGCTTTTGCCCACGCGGCGAGCCCCCTCGATGAGCGCAGCGGTACCGCCATTCGAAACGCGCTTCCATTCCGCAAGAGATGCGTATGCTTTGCGAGTAAACATGGAAACTCCTCCGTCTATCAGGGCAGTTGCCCGAAAACAGGAAATGTTATAAGGCAATTTTGCCCGAAATTAGGAATTGTATTGAGTTCATTTTGCCCGAATCAACAGAATGTTGGAAACAATTCGATGCTGACTACGCATAATTACATGCACGAAGTTACTACCGAGGAGGCCATACCTTGCCCGTCCCGTCGCGCCCTTCTTTCTCGCTTGTGGTAGCATCATGTTACAGGAACATGTGTTCGCTCACAAGGGGGCCTTCATGAGGAGAGAGCTGGGAATCGCGCGGTGCGGGCTCGCCTGCTGTCTGTGCTCGGAGAACGACGAATGCGACGGCTGCGAGTCCGAGTCCTGCCCGGACGCCGCCACCTGCGAGGTGAGGTCGTGCTCGATGAAGCGAGGGCTCGCGCACTGCCACGAGTGCTCGAGCGTCTGCAACGCCATGGCGGGCGCCCAGCTCAAGGCGCGCGCCTTCGGCGAGTTCGCGCGCAGGTTCGGCGAGGGGCACCTCCTGGACTGCCTCGAGCGGAACGAGACCGCGGGGGTCGTCTACCACCGCGAAGGCATCGCGGGCGACTACGACGACTACGACGACCTCGAGGAGCTGATTGCGCTCATCGAGACCGGGTGTCGAGCTTCCTAGCATGAGAGCCTTCCTGCTCGTCATCCCCTAGCTCGCCGTGCGCCACGTCGTACCCGCCGAGCGGGAGCGCCAATCCAAGGAGCACCACCGCGCCACCCGCGACGGCGAACCAGTCGCGGGGCAAGCCGAGGCCGCCCGTCGCCGCACTGAGGGCGATCGCACCCATGATCCAGAACACCGGCAGGATGGCCGCCGTCCACGCGGGGCGGGAGAGGAGCCCGAGGAAGAACGATCCGAGAAGCGCAGAGCCGGCGGCGAGGCTGACCGCCAGGGTGAGGAATGCCTGCCCGTCGAGGAGGACGTCTGCCGCCACGAGCACGCCGATGCCGACTGCAAGACCAGCGAAGACCTGCAGGACGACCCGCATCCCCAGGGCGGCGCCGCTCGCGCGGGCAGCCTCCACGGGCTCGCCCGTGGAGGCGCCGAGGAGCTCGGCGGCGCTTCTCGCATCCTCGTCACCCTGCCCGCGCCGCGCCACCAGCACGGCCACCGAGAAAGCCAGCACCAATACCGCGAGCAGCAGGCGCAGCACCGGCTCCAGGTACGCGCGCCCCGCAACCGCCGTCACAGCGAGCGCCGTCACCACGACCACCTCGACCGTGGCCAGCGCCACCGCGAACGTCCTCGTCCGCCGCTCGTTCTTCTCGACCATCTCGTGCATCTCGTCCACGTCTCCCCTCACCAGCTCGTCGATCGTGGTGCCGAAGAGGTTCGCAAGCAGGAGCATGCTCTGGACATCGGGCAGGGTCTTGCTCGTCTCCCAATGGCTCACCGTGACGCGGGTCACGTAAAGGCGCTGCGCAAGCTCCTCCTGGGAGAGCCCGAGCCGCTGCCTGCGCTCCCTGATCTGGTTGCCGATGCCCATACGCACCCGTCCGATCCTCAGCGACCTATCCGACACCTCAAACGTAGACGAGTGGCGCCCAAGATGCAGTATAAAGTGCTTTACAGGACTGTTTACCTGCGGTTTCCCAGAATGCCAGCAGTCGCCCCCTCCGACGACCCGGTTGCCCCCCATCGGGCAGATCAATCCCGCATAAATATGCGTACGCATAAATATCGGCCTGATAGCTGCTTGCTTTATGCGTACGCATAAGTTATTCTGAGTTTAGCCTATATTTATGCGTACGCATAATCGTCGAAGGAGGGGGCCGTGCGCGTCACCACCATGGCGGAACTCGGCGTCCTCATCCGAAAAGAGCGGCTGCGCCAGAAGCTTACACAGACCGACCTTGCGGGAATCTCGGGCGTCGGCATCACTTTTATATCTCAACTTGAAAACGGTAAAGAGACCGTCGAGATGGGACGCGTGATCAGGGTCCTCACCATGCTCGGCATCGATCTTTATGCGGAACGGAGGAGCTGATGGCCGACATCGTCGTCGCACGGCTCTCATACGACACGCCGCGCATCGTGGGCACCTTGCACGAAAACGGAGCCTCATTCACCTATAGCGCACACTACCTTTCAGAACGAGATGCCGTCCCGCTCTCACTTTCCCTCCCCTTGCGTGACGACCCCTTCGATGCATCGGAGCTGCGCCCCTATTTCGAGGGCCTTATCGCTGAAGGCATGGCGCGCCGTGCACTTGCGGAAACTCTGCAGGTAGCCGAAGAGGACTACGTGGCGATACTCGCCCGCTGCGGGCGGGAATGCATCGGAGACGTTCTCGTCTGGTACGCAGACGATGAGCCCGCACCCACCGAACTCGGCTACAGCCCACTTGCGCTAGACGAGCTGGCAGGCATCGTACGGGGGCTACCCGAGTCCTCCGCAGAAAACGCCTCCTCTCGGCTCTCCCTCGCGGGCACTCAGAACAAAATCGGACTTGCCCATAATCCAAATATGGATTTCGAACACGGCTGGCTCCGACCCAAAGGCCTTGCCGCGACCACCCACCTCCTCAAAACAAGTTATCTGCGCGATCTTCCGGAAATCGAATATCTCTGCATGAGCGCAGCGGCCGGGTGCGGCATCGCTGTCGCGAGAACACATCTTCTCACCCTGCCCACGCCGACGCTCGCCGTGGAGAGATTCGACCGAAGCGTCAACGTAGTCGACGGTGCCCTGAGAGTGGAACGCCGACACCAAGAGGACCTGGCCCAAGCGCTCTCGCTGACCCCCGGATCGAAGTACGCCAAGCTCCCCGGTGGCAGCGCTGCCTCCATCGCACGGCTCATCAGATCGAAAAGCGCACGCCCCGCACGTGACCTCGCGCAATTTGCACGCGTCCTTCTCTTCTGCTATGCGATAGGAAACTGCGACGCACACCTCAAGAACTACTCCATCGTCCTCGAGGCGTCCAAGCGCGACGGAGAGCCTCTCATCACGCTCGCGCCGGCATATGACCTCGTCTCCACAACGCGCTACCCCCGATTCTCGCGTGATCTTGCCGTGGCACTCGGCGGCGTGCGCGCCATCGACGACGTGGATTCCGCCGCGCTCGCGAACCTCGCAAAGGATTTGGGAATCACCAAGGCCGCGCTGCAAGGGTTTGCGCGCGACATCGTCGACAATGCAGCCGCCGCAATCAACAAGGCAGGAGCCGGTGCATACGAATCCGTATTCGACTCCACGCCCTATGTCGCCGACGACCTCGTCGAGGAGATTGCCCCGCGCCTAGGGGTACTCGACAAGTTTTGCAACGGATAGGCTACTCGGAAACGCGCCCTGTGCCTCGGTCTGGCAGACCCGCAAGCACAGCCGGACAGCGGTTACCCGTGCGGGCGATACCAGGCCAAGAGCTCGTCTGCAGCATCGACCGGCACATCGCGCAGGGAAAGACCGCCGGCGTCGCTTGCCGCGGTGCGCACGGAGAGCGTTGCCACACCGGCGCAGCGCTGAAAGAGGCTGGCGCGCACCTCCATGCGCTGTAAGCGGACGCGTGGGACAATCACGGTGAGCCTCGTGAACCCGCCGGTAACGAGCACCAGCTCGCGGGCGGTGCTTCCGTAGCGCGACGCATCCCAAGCACGCAACGCATCTGCGATAAAGCCCATGAGCAGTACCACGCTCAGCAGCGCCGCCACCACGAGCAACGGCTCCAGCAACCATTCCGCACGCACAAGCAGGTCGGAGAGACCGAACAGCCAGTGCACGCCGAAGAAGATCGCCGTCGCAAACGGCCACCAGATCGCAGCGCGCACCACGGCGCGACGGCGCGCGACGGGGCCCAAGCGCCCCAGCTCCACATCGCCCAGCACGCCCGCGTAATCCGGGAGCACGTGGACAAGAAACGCATCGATCTCGTCGGTGCGGATGAAGGGATGCAGAAGGGCGCTGCCTGCGGACTCGCCATCGGTCTCGCCCGGAGCAGAGACCACCTGCGCCGAAACCTCAGCATACCCGATGAGCTGGCGGATGATTCCCTGACGCACCGACACGTACTGCACGCGACCCACCACGAGCGCGCGCGACGAGCGGGAAAGCAGGCCGTGTTCCACCACGACACGGTCCGCATAGCGCTCGACGCGATACCCCGCGTACCGCACGAGATTGGCCGCGAACGAGACGACCGCGCCCAACAGCAGCGCGACGGCAAGAAACGCCACAGCCACGGGCACGATCACCGGGGCGACACCCGCCATGAGCTCATCTCCCCTGCCAACCACGTCGAGCAGCCCCCACTCGATCAGCTGGTTGGCCCCGTTGACGAGAAGGACCACGAGCGCGACCGCCTGACCGCCAGCGCTCAGCTGGGACGCTGCAGCAAAGGCGAGCTCGGGACCCGTAAGCGAGAAGGTGGCGAGCGGGCGCTCTGCGGCGGACGCGCCCTCGGTCGCAGCATCGTCTTTGCCCTCCCCGCACCGGCCGGCGGAAGCACGCTTGCGACGGAAGAGCTCTGCGCGGAGAGCATCGGCCTCCCCCGCGCGAAGACCGGAGATCTTGGATGCCTCGCCCTCCGAGGCAGCAGCGCCCGTGTCGAGGTCGAGGGACATAAGGCTGAAGACGCGATCGAGCAGCGACGAGTTCATCGAGACCGTGTGGACGTGCTCGTAGGGAATCGTCATACTACGTCGATTGAGCAGGCCCCGGCACAGGCAAACGCCCTCCTCCGCGAGCTCCCACGTTCTCGTGCGCCACAGGGCAAAGCTCAAAAGCAGGCACACTGCGAAGATGCCCAGGGAGGCCAAAACAAGCTTGAGGAGAACGGAGGGATCTCCGGCAAAGAAGTCGCCCGCCAGGACGAACGCCGCGAGCACAACCAGACCGGACGCCATCTTGAGCGCCTCAACAGCCACCGAGAGCGGGTTAGCACGATGCGTGCCGAGAAGCGCTTCGGGAGTGACATCGACCTCCTCAAAGAGCGAGCGCTCCGGAACGGCAAGCCGCTCAAGGTCCTTCTCCAGGCTGCCGACGTCAGCGCCCGGCGCACCCTTCTTATCCACGCTCACACGTCCTCCTTGGCGAGGCGCGCGAGCTCGGCCACGCGGTCGCGCAACTCGTTGGCGTCTGTCTCCGTGAGCCCAGGGATCTCAAAGCTCTCGCCGGCGGTGGAGATGGTCACCGTGGCAAGGCCGTGCGCGCGCAGGATGGGACCCTGCTTGGTCTGCACATGCTGGACGCGCACGAGAGGCACGAGCACACGCTTTTTGGTGAAGACGCCATGGTAGAGGTCCACATCGGTGGGCGTGACGTCGTACCGCCAGGTAGCCATCTCCACGCGCGGAGTGATGAGGAGGTCGCCCACGCAGACCAACTCTATGATGCCGGCAACCAGGTAAACCCAGAAGACGTCGCCGCCCAAATGGCGCACGATAAACCAGGCAGCAAGGGCCAGCGCGGCAACTACGGCAATGCCGATGATGTCGGAGATGCACCACACGCGCAGCATGCGCGGATCGAGGCGATGCGAAGGCAAACTGCTCACAGCACTCCTTCAGCTGCGGGGACGAAACCATTCTCGCACGTACTGCCGTGCGCAACAACGACAAGGAGCGCCACGCCCACCCCAGAGCCCCCATAACGCGAGCAGCCTGGCCGCTACGCCGACCGAGCGGACGCCACCTCCTTAAGAAGGTCTTAAAATGTGCGCTCGGAAAGACAATTGACCTCCGGGCAACGCAAGTGCATCCGGCTGGCGGGTAGAACGAGAAAAATCCTACCGAGAGGAGACCTCATGAGAGCACACGCCGCCATATCCGCCCTGCTTGCCGCTGCCGTCGCACTGCCCCTCTCGGGGTGCTTTGGCATGCCCTCCCCCAACGATCTCGCAGGCCAAGCAGAGGACCTCGCGTCTCAAGCGGAGGATCTTGCATCCCAGGCGCAAGAGCTCGCCGACACGTTCTCGAACATCGAATGGAGCAAGGTTTCCCGCCTCGTCGTAAAGGACGCCAAATCCGGAAAGGTCATCCGCGAAGTTACCGATCAGGCAGAGGTCGAGAAGGCCTTCGAGTCGCTCTCCGGTTCCAGTGAGAACGACCTCGCCGAGAAACCCGATGCCGACGCGGAATACGTCTTTGAGCTCTGGCAACCCGGAACGCAAAAACTCGGGCAAAGCGCCGACGACCTAAAGGAAGTCAAAGCATGCGAGGTTACCACCTACGAGGGGTCACCCGTCATAACGATCGAGGTGAGCCTCATAGACCTCCCAATCAGCATCTCGTCACAGGCCACCGCGGACTCGCTACGCGCACTCGCTGAGTAGGGGCGCCTCTGTGGGCAAACTGCTCGAGACAAAGACGGCGGCAGCGTCTTTGCAAACCCTCGACGGAGCTGTGAGCATGCGGCCCTCCCCCTGACTGCAGGAACTTCTCCGCCTTAATGAAAGGTTAGCATCCGGTTCATGCGCCGTTATGGCCGCCCCTCGTACGCTGGGTAAAACCGCGCCTGAAGAGGGAGGCAGCAACATGACTCGCAATGCACCGTGCCGATACACCAACCATAGGAAATCGCGCCGCATACGACACATGTCCAGAATTGCCGTAGCAGCAATAATCGCTCTCGGCTTTACGCTCTGGCTTGTTGCCGCCTCGTGTGCGGGCATGGTCGGACCGGCAGGCAAATCCACGCCACGCTCGGAGTGGCGCACGGGCGAGGTGCCCTTCCTCTACCAGACCGATCCTCAGTGGGCGAGCCACCCCTATGCCGGCGGCACCGTCGAGAAGAACGGGTGCGGCCCGACGTGTCTCTCTATGGTCTACGTGGCGCTCACCGGGCGCGACGACCTCGACCCCGCTGCCATGGCGGACTTCTCCGAGCGCAACGGCTACACGACCGACGGGATGACGGCATGGGCCTTCATGAGCGACGGCGCCGCGGAGCTGGGGCTCGCCTCCGAGGAGCTGCCCGCCAGCGCAGCCTCCCTGCGAGAGGCGCTTCTCGCAGGGAGGCCCGTCATCTGCAGCGTGGGGCCAGGAGACTTCACCACCACGGGCCACTTCATCGTGCTGGCAGGCTTGACCGAGGACGGCGAGGTCATCGTGCACGATCCCAACAGCGCCGAGCGCAGCTCGCGCCCCTGGGACCTCGAGCGCGTGCTCGGCCAGTGCCTGAACCTCTGGGCCTTCTCAGCGTGAGAGCGGCAACGCTACGGTGAAGGTGGTGCGGCCGTTCTCGCTCGCGGCGGAGATGGTGCCGCCGTGCAGCTCCACGATCTCGCGCGCGATGGCCAGGCCGAGCCCGGCGCCGCCGGTGGCGCTCCCGCGCGACTCGTCCAGCCGGAAGAAGCGGTCGAAGATGGCGCGGAGCTTGTGGGACGGGATGGTCGCGCCCGTGTCGGACACGGTGACGACGACGCTCCCCTCCCCGGCCGTCGCCTCGATCTCGACGGGCGTCCCCTCGTCGCTGTAGGCGATCGCGTTGCGCAGCAGGTTGCCAAAGACGCGCGCAAGACGGGCGGCATCGGCCGTGACCACGAGCGGCTCGCCGGGGTCGTCGACCGTGCGCACGCTCCCCGCAACCGTCACCTGCGCCACGTTTCCGTGGGCAGAGAGCGCCGGGTAGAACTCGTCGGAGAGCTGGACGAGCAGCCCGGCG
>CASEEV010000006.1 GCA_949287065.1 uncultured Collinsella sp. | reverse complement strand
GTCGTTTGACCGGCGCGCGCCCTTCTGCAAACCGAATCCGGGTTGTCATTGAAAAACGAATGCGGGTTTGGCGTTTCCGCAGGTGCTTCTGCAAACCGACTTCGTTTTTCAGGTGCAAGCCGGCGTCGGTTTGCAGAAGGGAGCTCGGGCGAGGGCGTTTTGGGTGGTCCCGAACCCCAGGGTTGAAGATGTCTCAAAAGATGTCAAGACGGATGGTTGTAGTTCCGTCTGCCGGAAAAGAAGTGCCAAAAACGAATCAGATGGCCAGTGACCGGCCTTATGCTCCGTATACTAACGGGTAAGGAGCCTGCGGCTTGCTTCCGCTCCGGTATGACGATGCGAGAAGAGCAAGGCGCTGGGCCGTGCATCGGGGTGCCGCCGTTGGGTGGGCGGTGCCATGACGAAAGGGGAGCACATGGCTTTTCCTGAGGGTTTCCTGTGGGGCGGCGCTACGGCGGCCAACCAGTGCGAGGGCGCGTACAACGAGGGCGGCCGCGGCGTGGCCAACGTCGACGTGATGCCGCACGGCGCTGATCGTCAGGCGGTCGGTTGCGGCACGCGCAAGATGCTCGACTTTGAGGACGGGTACTTCTACCCGGCTCAGAAGGCCATCGACATGTACCACCACTACAAGGAGGACATCGCGCTTTTCGCCGAGATGGGCTTCAAAACGTACCGTCTGTCCATCGGCTGGACCCGCATCTTCCCCAACGGCGACGAGGCCGAGCCCAACGAAGAGGGCCTGAAGTTCTACGAGGATCTCTTCCGCGAGTGCAAGAAGTACGGTATCGAGCCGCTCGTGACCATCACGCACTTCGACTGCCCGATCCACCTTATCAAGGAGTACGGCGGCTGGCGCAACCGCGAGCTTATCGACATGTACAAGAAGCTCGTCACGGTGCTCTTCACGCGCTACAAGGGCCTTGTTAAGTACTGGCTCACCTTCAACGAGATCAACATGATCCTGCATATGCCCTTCATGGGCGCAGGCCTGGTCTTCGAAGAGGGCGAGAACCAGATCGCTGCCAAGTACATCTCCGCCCACAACGAGCTCGTCGCAAGCGCTTGGGCAACCAAGATCGGCCACGAGATCGATCCCGAGAACAAGATCGGCTGCATGCTCGCCGCCGGCTCGTTCTACCCCTACACCTGCAACCCCAAGGACGTGCGCGAGGCACAGGTTCGCGGCCAGGAGAACTACTTCTTCGTTGACGTTCAGAGCCGCGGCTATTATCCCAACTACGCACTCAAGATGCTCGAGCGCGAGGGCGTCGACGTGGGCATGACCGAGGAGGACAAGCAGATTCTCGCCGAGAACACCGTCGACTTCATCTCGTTCAGCTATTACAACACCCGCACGGTCGCTTCTCCCGACTCGAGCGCCGAGAACGCCTCGGGCAATGCGTTCGCGAGCGTGAAGAACTCCTACCTCACCTACACCGACTGGGGTTGGCCGGTCGACCCGCTGGGCTTCCGCATCACCATCAACGAGATCTACGACCGCTACCAGAAGCCGCTCTTTGTGGTCGAGAACGGCCTCGGCGCGATTGACGAGCCGGACGAGAACGGCTACGTTGCCGACGACTACCGCATCGACTACCTGCGCAAGCACATCGAGCAGATGAAGGCCGCCATCGAAGAGGACGGCGTCGAGATGCTCGGTTACACCACGTGGGGCCCCATTGACCTCGTGTCCGCCGGCACCGGCGAGATGTCCAAGCGCTACGGCTTCATCTACGTCGACCGCGACGACTACGGCAACGGCACCCTCGCCCGTTCCAAGAAGAAGAGCTTCGACTGGTACAAGAAGGTTATTGCCACCAACGGCGAGGACCTGGGTTAAGGGCTTACCAGACCTGGGCGGCTTCCTGCAGCACCCCACCTCGGCCTTCACTCGTCGGGCATGACCGTTAGGTCTATGCCCTCCTCGTTCAGGCCGATCTGGGGCACTGCAGAAACCCGGGCACGTGGCGGTTGAGCTTCTGCCTTTTCGGGCCAACCTGGGGCACCCTGAAAGCCCCGGCATCTGGTCGGGCGCTCCTCTTTCGCGCCGATCTGCCCCACTGCGAAAGGCCCGGCACCCGCTCGACCTCGGCCCTCGCTCGTCGGGCATGACCGCTAGGTCTATGCCCTCCTCGTTCAGGCCGACTGGGGGCACAGGCCCCTGTTCGCCATAAGTCACATGCTCGAGGGCAGGAGAGGGATCTGCCCCTGGCGACTGAGAGAAGGACCCTGCACTCACGCGGGATCCTTCTCGTTTTATTGAGTTTGCACGGTGTTGGCGCGGGCTTATCGGGCGAGTTTCTCGAGAAGGGCCTCTACTTCGGCGAGCTTCTGGTCCTTCTCCTCTTGGGTGCCCGACTCCATGGCCTGGCGCACGCATGACTCCATATGCGCCTTGAGCACGGCGACGTTGGCCTTTGCGATGAGCGATTGGGCTGCCATGAGCTGCTGCGACACGTCGAGGCAGTAGCGGTCGTCTTCGACCATCTTGACCACGCCGTCGAGCTGGCCGCGCGCGGTCTTAACGAGCTGCAGGATCTTGGCATGGTCGGCTTGCATGGGTGCTCCTGATAAACGTGGCGAACTGGTCAGGTCGGGGTGGGCGTTGTGCGAAAGCGGGCTGAGGCAGCCGCACGTCCAGCCGCTGCGCGGGGCTCTTACGCCTCGTCGACCGATACGACCTGGTAGCCGGCCTCGGTCACGGCGGTGGCGAGCGCGTCGGCGCCCACGGCGTCCTCGCAGCTCACCTGTACGGTCTGCTCCTCGTGATCGGCCTCGGCGTCAATGACGCCCTCGATGCCGAGCACGGCGCTCTCGGCCTTGGCCTCGCACTTGTGGCACATGAGGCCCTGGGTGTGGAGCGTGATGTTCTTCATGATGGTCCTTTCTCTCGTTAAGGCTTGCAAACATAGTAGTACTGCTTGGCTTGCGCCGCTTCCGGCGAGAAGCACCGCATCTGGCGCAAGGACGCTCAGCCGCGCGCCCGTCAATGCGCCTCGCCGGCGACCTTGGGACGGAAGCCGCGCAGCCTGAGGGCGTTCAAGCACACGCAGACCGAGCTCATGCTCATGGCCGCGGCGCCGAACATGGGCGACAGCTGCCAGCCGAGCACCGGGTAGAACACGCCCGCGGCGAGCGGGATGAGGCAGGCGTTGTAGATGAGCGCCCAGAAGAGCCCCTCTTTGATGCTGCGGATCGTGGCGCGCGAGAGCTCCGCCGCGCGAGCCACGTCGACAAGATCGCTTCGCATGAGCACCACGTCCGCCGACTCGGCGGCGATGTCGGCTCCGGTTCCGATGGCGAGGCCCACGTCGGCGCGCGCGAGGGCGGGCGCGTCGTTGATGCCGTCGCCGACCATGGCGACGCAGTGGCCCGCCTCCTGCAGGCTGCTCACGTGGCGCTCCTTGTCCTGCGGCAGCACGTCGGCGATCACGGCGCTCTCGTCGAGGCCGACCTCGGCGGCGATGGCGCGCGCGGTGAGCTCGTTGTCGCCGGTGAGCATAACCGGGCTCACGCCGAGCTCGCGCAGCGCCTCGATCGCCCGCCTGCTCGTCGGCTTGACGGCGTCGGCTACCGCGATGGTTCCCATAAAGCGCCCGCTGCGCGCGAAGAAGAGCGGCGTCTTGCCCGCTTGGGCAAACGAGGCAACGAGGTCCGCGGGCACGTGTATGCCGAGCTCTTCCATGAGGCGGGCGTTGCCGGCGGCAACCTGCGCGGCGCCCTCGGTCGCCACGACGCCCTTGCCGGGCACCGCGGCAAAGTCCTTGAGCGGGCGGGCCACGTAGCCGTCTTCCCGGGTGCGCTTGAGAATGGCGTCCGCCAGCGGGTGCTCGCTTTTGGCCTCTATGGTCGCGGCGAGCTTGAGCAGGCTCTTCTCGGTTGCGCCGGGGGCGGGCAGCACGTCGGTCACGCGGGGCGCGCCCTCGGTCACCGTGCCCGTTTTGTCGAGCACCACCGTGTCGACGCCGCGCAGCGTCTCGAGCGCCTCGGCGCTCTTGAACAGCACGCCCATCTCGGCGCCTTTGCCGGTGCCCACCATGATGGCGAGCGGCGTAGCGAGTCCGAGCGCGCACGGGCAGCTGATGACCACCACGGCCACGCCCGCCTGCACGGCCTGGCTCAGGTGGCCTGTGGCAACGATCCAGGCAACGAAGGTAAGCGCCGCGATGCCGAGAACCACCGGCACGAACACGCCGGCGACCTTGTCTGCCAGGCGCGCGATGGGCGCCTTGGTGGCGTTGGCGTCCTCCACGAGGCGGATGATGCGGGCGAGGTTGGTGTCGCCGCCCACGCGCGTGGCGCGGAACGTGAACGCGCCGGTGCGGTTGACGGTGGCCGCGGAGACCGTGTCGCCGACGTTTTTCTCGACGGGCATGGACTCGCCGGTGAGTGCGGACTCGTCGACCGACGAGCTGCCCTCGAGCACGACGCCGTCTACGGGAACGGCCTCGCCGGGCCGGACCACGACGGTGGCGCCGAGCTGGATGGCGTCGGCCTCCACCGTGCGCTCTTGGCCGTCTACGAGCACGGTCGCGGTCTTGGGCGCGAGGTTCACGAGCTTCTCGATGGCGGCGCCGGTCTTGCCCTTGGAGCGCGTCTCGAGGTACTTGCCCACGGTAACGAGCGCGAGGATCATGCCCGCGCTCTCGAGGTAGAGGTCGTTCATCTGGAGGTGGTGGGCAAGCGCGAGGTCTCCTGCGCCGAGGGCCGACGACATGCGGAACATCGTGTAGAGGGAGTAGATAAAGCTCGCGCCGCTGCCGATGGCAATGAGCGCGTCCATGTTGGGCGCGCGGTGCGCGAGGCTCTTGAAGCCGTTCTCAAAGTAGGCGCGGTTAACGTAGGCGATGACGAGCGCGAGCACGAGCAGGGCCAGCGCGTAGCTCATGCTGTTCTCAGCGCCGGCGAGAAACGCCGGGATCGGCGCGCCGAGCATGTGCCCCATGCCCAGGTAGAACAGCGGCACCATGAAGACGAGGCTCAGAATGAGGCGGTTGCGCATGTGCCGCGCCTGTTCGGCCATGACCTGGGCAGGGGTGGTCTGGCGGGGAGCGGTAGGGCTCGCGGCAGGCGATGCACCCTGCGCGGCGCCCGCCTCAGGCGCGGCCTCGGGGGAAGCGGTGTAGCCCGCGCGGTCGACCGCGCGGCAGATGTCGTCGGCTGTGACCGCGCTCTCGTCAAAGTCCACGGCCATTGAGTTGGAGAGCAGGTTCACGGCAACGTTCTCAACGCCGCTGAGCTTGCAGACCGCCTTCTCTACATGTGCTTGGCAGGCGGCGCAGCTCATGCCGCCTACGTTGAATTTCTCGTGTGCCACCGATGGCCTCCTTAATGCGAGCAGCGAGGGAGCGGCGTGAACCCGCGCGGGGCTTTGTCTGCGCCTGACCTCTTTGCCATCACTTCGGTGGCAGTATACCATACCCTACCCCTCAGGGGGAGGGGTCTGCTGCCAGTCGGCAACGTACGTGGCGAGGGCGCGCGCATGTTGCGCCCATCGCGGACGCATACGGATATGTGGTTTATGCGGCGCGCGCGCAAGCTGGGGTATCCTATCAGGGTTTGCAACGCGCGCAAAGGTACGGGCAAGGGCCCGAGAGACGGCAGATCCGTGCGAGTCGGCATGCTGGTCGCCGATTGCCTGTGTGCGCAACAAGGCGCCAAGGGTGCCGCGGCACAGGCTGGATGCCTGCACAGGCAGGCTTGAGGGCGCGCATGCCCCAACAGTCAAGGTTATGCGAGGGAGGCCACCGGCCTTTCTCTGTGCTGCTGCGCCTCGGCAGAAAGAGGAGGAGCATGCAGGAGCGTAACGACACCAACGACAAGCGCGAGAAGCGCGCCGAGGGCCGCGCCGAGCGCGGTGGATCCCGCCGCGAGCGCGGCGAGGGGAGGCGCCCGCGCCACCGCCGCCGCAAGGGCGGGGACCGTCGCGAGCGCGCGCCCAAGCTGCCGCCGCTCGAGGAGAACGTGCCGATCCCGGAGGCGTTTGAGAAGCTCGGCCTTTCCGAGACCATGCTCAAGGCGGTACACGACCTAGGCTACAGCGACCCCACCCCGGTGCAGGAGCAGGCGATCCCCGAGGTTCTCGCCGGCCGCGACCTGCTCGCAGCGGCTCAGACCGGTACGGGCAAGACGGCGGCGTTTTTGCTGCCCGCCATGGACGGCCTTGCGCCCGTGCCCGCCGGCGGCGGCCCGCGCATGCTCGTCGTGACCCCCACCCGCGAGCTTGCCCAGCAGATCGACGACGCCTGCCGCACCATCGCGCGCCGTACCAAGCACCGCACCCTGACCGTGGTCGGCGGCCTGTCGTACAACCCGCAGAAGGCAGCCCTCAAGCGCGGCGTCGACGTGCTCGTAGCCACCCCCGGGCGCCTGGTCGACCTCATCAACCAGGGTGCCGTCCATCTCGACCAGGTCGAGGTGCTCGTCCTCGACGAGGCCGACCGCATGCTCGACATGGGCTTCTTGCCCGACATGCGCAAGATCGTCGAGCGCGTGCCCGCCGAGCGCCAGACCCTGCTCTTCTCGGCAACGCTCGACGAGAAAGCCATCGGCTCCATCACCGACCTCGTGACCGATCCGGCGCGCGTTGAGATCGTGCCCGAGCACACCGCCGCCGAGACGGTCGACCAGTACGTACTGCCCGTTGCCACCGACGCCAAGAACGGCGTGCTCACCGCGGTGCTCAAGCGCGAGGGCGCGAGCCACGTCATCGTGTTCTGCCGCACCAAGCGCCGCGCCGACACCTGTTGCCGCCGCCTGGAGCGCGCCGGCATCAGCTGCGCGCCCATTCACGGCGACCGCAGCCAGGCGGCGCGCATGCACTCGCTGCGCGACTTCCGCGACGGCAAGGTCGACGTCATCGTGGCAACCGACGTGCTGGCCCGCGGCATCGACGTGTCGGACGTGCGCTACGTCATCAACTTCGACGTGCCGGTGGAGTCGGTCGACTACATCCACCGCATCGGCCGCACGGGCCGCGCGGGCGAGAAGGGCTGGGCGCTCACGATCGTCACGGGCCAGGACGTGGGCGAGTTCTACCAGATCGAGGGCCTCATGGGTCAGACGGCCGAGCTCTTTGACGCCGAGGGCCTCGAGTGCGGGCACGGGCCCGAGATCGACCCCAACCGCAAGCCCGGCGCACGTGCCGCGGGCACCAAGCGCGGCCGTTCGGGCCGCAAGCGCGACAAGGCAAAGAGCGCGTCTGCCGAGAAGCGCGGCCGCTCCGACGCCTCCGATCGCGGCGAGTTCGCAGGTCAGCGCAGCGAGCGCAATCGCAAGCGCTCCGAGCAGCGCCGTGCCTCCCATGAGCGGGCGCGCGCCGTTGCCGAGGCGTGGGACGCCATGGCCGGCGAGAAGCGCGGCGTGGCGCTGGAGAGCGGCGAGATCGTCTCGGCGCACGGAGACGGCGCCGAGCGCCCCGCCGAGGAGCAGCGTCCGCTCAACCGCAAGGAGCGTCGCGAGCGCGCCTTCGGCAAGGCGGACGAGAAGCGCGCGGGCAAGCGCCGCCCCGGAGATCACGGCCGTGCCGGTTCGGTGAGCTTCGGCCGCGGTTGGGAGGAGTCCGACCGAGACGATGCGGACGACGAGCGCGGCTCGCGCGGCCGCCGCGCGGGCGTTGCCGGTCGCGGAGGCCGCGGGGCGCACCGCGGCGACCGTCGCGACGACCGCGGGTTCCGTTCGCGCCGCGATGATCGCAGGGGCCGTTTCGACTCGGACGAGCGCGAGGGTCGCTACGATCGTGACGCACGAGAAGACCACGGCGCACGCAAGGACCGTCGCCGCTCCGACCGCTCGTTCCACGACGGACGCGGTGGGTATCGTAGCCGCGACGATCGCGGGCGCCGTGACGAGAGCGGCGCCAAGGGCCGCTCGTTCGGATCGGACCGCATGGCCGAGCACGACGAGGTGCGCGAGCGCCCCGAGCATCGCAGCGCCCCGCGCCGCAGCAAGGGCGCGCGCGGCCACAGCCGTCTGAGCGGCGGCAAGGGCTCGTACGCCGCGCGTCGCGGCGAGGGCCGCAGCGTCGGCGACCGTCGCGGGCGCTCTTCTCGCGACGGGCACGGCGCATCCGCCCGCGGCGGCAGGTCGTTCTCGGGCCATAGCGGACGCGCGGACCGTTCTCGCCGCCGCGACCGATAGACGGCAGCGGCGCAAGCCGCCCTCGCAAGTCAGCTCCACGCAAAACGCCCCAAGGGGAGAAGCGCTCTCTGCGCTCCCGCTTGGGGCGTTTCTCTAT
>CASEEV010000005.1 GCA_949287065.1 uncultured Collinsella sp. | reverse complement strand
GTTACGTTGAGGAGTTCGACGGCGATCAGCTGCCCGAGGGCTTCAAGTGCCCCCAGTGCGGCGTCTCCGGCGACCGCTTCACCAAGATGGACAGCGATATGACCTGGGCCGCCGAGCACGTCGTGGGCGTCGGCAAGCTCCCCGAGGTTCCCGAGGACCTCGTCAACGACCTGCGTGCCAACTTCGAGGGCGAGTGCTCAGAGGTCGGCATGTATCTCGCCATGGCCCGCGTGGCCCATCGCGAGGGTTACCCCGAGATCGGCCTGTACTGGGAGAAGGCCGCTTACGAGGAGGCCGAGCACGCCGCCAAGTTTGCCGAGCTCCTGGGCGAGGTCGTGACCGACTCCACCAAGAAGAACCTCGAGATGCGCGTTGAGGCCGAGAACGGCGCCACCGCCGGCAAGACCGACCTTGCCAAGCGCGCCAAGGCCGCCAACCTCGACGCCATCCACGACACCGTGCACGAGATGGCTCGCGACGAGGCTCGTCACGGCAAGGCGTTCGCCGGCCTGCTCAAGCGTTACTTCGGCTAAGCCGCGCATCAGCTGCTCGCATAGCGCATGTTCGGCGCGCTCCGGATTGCCCGGGGCGCGCCTTCTTTTGTGCTTTGAGGGGATCGGGTTTCGAACGTATGTCCGAACCGTTAGAATAGGCCCCATGGAAACTCTCTTCACTGCCATAGAGCAACGCCAGGCTACGGCCAACGCCCCGCTTGCCGCGCGCATGCGCCCCACCACGCTCGAGGAGTACGTGGGCCAGCGCAAGGCAGTGGGTCCCGGCTCATGGCTCGCCCGGGCCATCGAGCACGACGCGCTTTCGAGCGTGATTCTCTACGGACCCGCGGGCACGGGCAAAACCACGCTCGCGCGCATCATCGCCGCCCATACCAAGAGCGAGTTCGTAGAGGTCTCCGCCGTCACGGGCACGGTCAAGGACCTCCGCCGCGAGATCGACGACGCGGAGCGCCGCCTGCTCGCCTTCGACAAGCGCACGATTCTCTTCATCGACGAGATCCACCGCTTCAACCGCGCTCAGCAAGACGCCCTTCTCCACGCTGTCGAGAACCGCACCGTCGTGCTCATCGGCGCCACGACCGAGAACCCGTACTTCGAGGTCAATTCCGCCCTGCTCTCGCGCTCGCGCGTGGTGGAGCTCGAGCATCTCTCAAAAGACGATATCGAGACCCTCGTGCGCCGCGCGCTCGAAGCGCCCCAGGGCTTGGCGGGGGCGTACGGGGCAGACGACGAGGCCGTCGAGGCAATCTGCATGCTCTCGGCAGGCGACGCCCGCGCCGCGCTCACCTCGCTCGAGCTCGCCAGCCAAATGGCGTCAGACAACGAGCCCGTCGAGGTTCCGGACAGGCCGGGGGAGAAGCGTATTCCCATCACGCTCGCCGACGTCGAGACGGCAAACCCGCGCACCGGGCTTACCTACGACAAGCACGGCGACATGCACTACGACGTTATCTCGGCCTTCATCAAGTCTATGCGCGGCAGCGACCCCGATGCCGCGGTGTACTGGCTCGCGCGCATGATCGACGCCGGCGAGGACCCCAAGTTCATCGCCCGCCGCATCATGATCGCGGCGTCGGAGGACATCGGCAACGCCGACCCGCAGGCGCTGCTCGTGGCCGAGGCTGCCTTCAAGGCCACCGAGGTTATCGGGTACCCTGAGTGCCGCATCAACTTGGCTCAAGCGGCCATCTACAACGCGCTCGCGCCCAAGTCCAACGCCTGCGAGGCTGCCATCGACGCCGCCCTCGTCGACGTGCGCTCGGGCGGCCTGCGCGAGGTCCCGAGCCATCTGCGGGACCGTCATCGCCCGGGCTCCGACGAGTACGGACCGTACAAGTATCCGCACGACTACCCGTCGGGCTGGGTCGAGCAGCGCTACCTTCCCGAGGGACTCGAGCGCGGCGCGTTTTGGAAGCCGGCGGGCCGTGGCTGGGAAGAATGGCGCTTTGAGCAAAGTCAGCGCGACCGCACGGGAAGGTCGCCTGAGGTTGCCGGCGAGGGCGAGGCGTAGCTTCTCTTGCAGTTGAGGGGCTTCTCTGGCTGCGAATAGGGTATAGATGAAGTAATGTGCCTGCCGCATGAGCGTGCGTGCGACGGGTCAACCATCGGCAAGCCCGAGTCCGGGGAGGACGGAATGGACATTATCATTACCATCGCGCTCATCGTGCTGATCGTCGTCGGCGTATGGGCGGTCGCAGAGATCGCGCTCACGGCGCGCCGTGCCCGCGAGTCTGCCGAGGCGCTCGACGCCAACGTTTCCAAGGCCGTGGCCGAGGTCACCGACGCCGTTGCCGAGGCTCGCCCGGTCATCGCCAAGCTCGACGGCGCGCTCGACGACCTGCAGCCTGCCATTGAGCGCGTCGAGCCGCTCGTTGCCCAGGCCGAGCCCCTGCTCAAGCAGGCAAGCGTTGCCGTCGAGGCCCTGACCGACGACCTTATCGAGGCCAACGGCGTGCTCCGCCACGTATCCGACGTTACCGCGGCCGCATCCAACACTTCCAACGCCGTCTCGGGTATCGCTGAGAGCGCCTCGGGCGCCGTCTCGCGCCTGCTCGGTCGCAAGATCGGCGCTCATCGCGGCGACCGTGCGCTCGAGGAGCCCGCTGCCGGCGCCGCGGAGGCTGCTGCTTCCGAGGGTGCTGCCCAGGCCGAGGCGCCTGAGCCCGAGTGTGCGCCGCAGCGCTACTTCACCTACGACGCTACGAGCGACGACGAGCCCGCCGCCAGCGAGCCTGCGGACGGCGCGCACTTTGCCTCTGCCGACAACCAGCCCAAGAGCGCCGAATAGGAGGACCTATGGACAACCAGTGCGCCTCCGCGCCCGTAACGCTAACCGTCCTTGCCAAGCCGTGCTTCGCGCGGCTCGTGCGTATGACTGCCGCCAACGTCGCCATGCTTTCGAGCATGTCGGTCGAGAAGATCGAAGACGTGCGCATGGCCGCCGAGGAGGCGTTTGTCTATGCGTGCGCAACCGAGCCCGAGGAGCTCATCGACATCGTCTTTACCGTTGACGACGAGCATCTTGCCATGAGCTTCGATCTCGGCGACATCCCCTTCGGGCAGGGCTCTGCCGACGATCCCACGGCGGTGTACGCCGATCTGATCCTCGCGAGCGTGTGCGATACCTACGAGAAGCGCGAGCATCCCGCGGCGCTTCTCCTCGATCTACGAGCGGACGTATAGCTATGCCAGAAACTGCCACTTCTTCGGGAAAGATGGCGTGGGACAAAGAGAAGACGCACGAGCTTTTTCGTCGCTACAAAGAGAAGGGCGACATGGACGCCCGCGAGAAGCTCGTTATGTCTCATATGAACCTCGTCCGTTTCCTCGCCAACAAGTTCAAGAACCGCGGCGAGCCGCTCGATGACCTCGTGCAAGTTGGTTACCTCGGCCTTCTCAAGGCCATCGACCGATTTGACCCGAGCCGCGGGCTCGAGTTCACCACGTATGCTACGCCCACCATCCTGGGCGAGATCAAGCGCCACTTCCGTGACAAGGGGTGGAGCGTACGCGTGCCGCGCCGGCTTCAGGAGCTGTCTGCCAAGGTCAACCAGGCAACGGACTTCCTCACCGCCGAGCTCCAACGCTCTCCCAAGGTCGACGAGATCGCCGACTACCTCGGCGCCTCGGTGGAGGAGGTGCTCGAGGCCATGGAGTCTTCGAGCGCCTACAGCTCGGTGCCGCTCGAGGGGTCCACGAACCCCGAGGCCGACGATGCTCCCTCCATCATCGATCGCTACGCCACGGAGGATTCCGCCCTGAGCTTCACCGACGACCGCCTGGTCATCGAGGATGTTCTCAAGAACTTCTCTCCGCGCGAGCGCGAGGTCATCGAGCTGAGGTTCCTGCAGGGCATGACGCAGATCGAGATCGCCGAACGTCTGGGCATCTCCCAGGTTCAGGTGTCGCGCCTGCTGCGACGCACGCTCAAGAAGATTCAGGATAAAATCGATCCTGAAGGCGTAATGACCCGAAAGTAACGATGGTGCGGCGCCCGAGCGGGCGCCGCACGCATTCAGATACGAGGACGGAGCCCCGATGCAGGTTTCGACGAGACAGCCCGAACAGCGCGATGCCGCCCGTGCGAGCGGCCCGCGGCGCGCGTTCTACGTCGTTTGGATCATAGTCGGCGCGATCGTCATCGCAACCGCTGCGCTCAACGTCTTGGGCATTCTCTCTCCGGTGCTCGAGTTCTTGGCGGTGGGCTCGCTCGTCGCGTTTATCGAGGCGCCCATCGTAAACATTCTCGAGCGCCACCATGTTCCGCGCGGCATCGGCGCGCTCATCGGACTCATCGTGGTCATCGCGGCCATCGTCCTTACGTTCACGCTCATCCTGCCTATGTTCGTGGCGCAGATCGTCGACGTGCTCGACCAGGTGCCCCACTACTTCAGCGAGCTTCAGCACGGGGTCGCCGTGCTCTCGCGCGAGTTTGAGTCGCTTGCGTCGACCGAGGCGTTCAGCAGCCTCTACCAGCTGCTCAACTCTCTTCAGCGCACCGTCACGAGCGAGCTCGCGAGCCTCGCGAGCGATCTCGGCCGCGGCATCATGCCGTTCGTCGGCGGCTTTGCCTCCACGCTCTTCATGGTCTTCTTGGGCCTCGTCCTTGCGTACTGGCTTGCGCGCGACTACCCGCGCATTCACGCCGAGGTCGGTACCATCCTCGGCGACGACAAAGACGAGGACTACCGCTTCATGATCGCCATTCTCTCGCGGTCGGTGGGCGGTTACATGCGCGGCACCATCATTACCTCGGTCATCAACGGCGTGCTGGTCTTCGGTGGGCTCTTGCTCGTCAATCATCCGTATGCCGGTCTCATGGGCGTGCTCACAGGCATCCTGCACCTCATCCCGGTTATCGGCCCGTGGTTCTCAGCGGGCATCGCGGTGATCATCGCGCTCTTCGGCGGCCCGGTCATGGCTATCTGGACTCTCGTAGTGTGCGTGTTGGCGCAAAACATCACCGACAACGTCATCTCGCCCAAGGTCATGCAGTCGACGGTCTCGGTTCACCCGGCCATGAGCCTCGCGGCCATCGTCATCGGCTCGGCGCTCATGGGTCCTTTGGGCATGATCATCGCCATCCCGCTCTGCGCCGCGCTCAAGGGCATTTTCGTCTTCTACTTCGAGAGCAAGACCGGCCGGCAGCTCGTTGCCTACGAGGGCGCTATCTTCAAAGGCACTCCGTACCTCGACGGCGAGGGGCATCCGGTTTCGGTTTACGATGCCCTGGGCGACGACAGCTTCGTGGCGGACTCCGAGATCGTCTCGCAGGAGTCGGTGCCCGACGCGCAGGCCATGCCCAAGCCCGACCCCGACAGCACGGTCGTTTGGTCCATGCTCCCCGGGCAGCCGGCCGACGCCTGGCGTTCGCTCTTCATCAAGGACCGCGTCCCCGAGATTATGCCTGAGCGGCACAACGGAAGCGCTCCGGCTCCCGTCTCCGCACCGCCTGCGCCCAAAACGTCCGATACGGCTCCCGCGCCGTCCGAGAAGCGCAAGCTTGGCACGCCTGCCCCCGCTCCCGGTGAGGTTCCCGTTATCCCTTCGGGTCCCGGCGTCGCCGATGACTCCGCTCCAGCCGACGACCCCGACCAGCGTTAACGCCCGCCAACACGTTCTTACGCAAAGCGACCGCCCAAACCGGGCGGTCGCTTTGCGTATCGTGCACCGCATAAACTGCTGTTGCCCCTGAATTCTGTCTGTCGTAAATCCGTGCAGGTAGGCGGCGTGAAGAATGCGCGTATCGTCATTGGATATAATGAAACATCGTGAATTTGAGATGGGCCGGAGCCCAGCGGGGCGCCGGCAAAACCCATGAGGAGCAGTATGCCAGCATCCACTACGCCGACGACCACGGCCGAGATCCGCTCCGCGTTCCTGAAGTTCTTCGAGGATCGCGGCTGCAAGCTCTTCCCGTCCTCGTCGCTCATTCCCGACGACCCGTCGCTGCTTCTGGCGAACGCCGGCATGAACCAGTTCAAGCCCTACTACCAGGGCAAGAAGACCATGCACGAGATCGGCGCCACGTCGTGCCAGAAATGCGTGCGCACCAACGACATCGACATCATCGGCTGCGACGGCCGCCACGCCTCCTTCTTCGAGATGCTCGGCAACTTCTCGTTCGGCGGCGTCTCCAAGGAGCAGGCGTGCCGCTGGGCGCTCGAGCTTTCGACCGAGGTCTTCGGCCTGCCTAAGGATCGCCTGCATTTCACGGTCTTTACCGACGATGACGAGACGCACGACATCTGGCGCTCTCTCGGCGTTGCCGAGGACCATATCTCGCGTCTCGGCGAGGATGACAACTTCTGGGCAGCCGGCCCCACCGGTCCCTGCGGCCCCTGCTCCGAGATCTACTACGACATGGGCGAGGACGTGGGATGCGGCCGCCCGGACTGCGCGCCCGGCTGCGACTGCGACCGCTTCCTCGAGTACTGGAACCTCGTGTTCACGCAGTTCGACCGCCAGGAGGACGGCTCGATGCCGGAGCTGCCGCATCGCAACCTCGACACCGGCATGGGCCTCGAGCGCATGAGCGCCATCATGCAGGGCAAGACCTCGTTCTTCGACAGCGACATCATGCAGGGGCTCATCAAGCTTGGCGAGGAGATCTCGGGCGCCGCTTACGTGAGCGACGACTACGAGGGCCCGAGCCGCAGCCTCCGCATCATCGCCGACCATGCCCGTTCGGTCGACTTCATGATCTCCGACGGCATTCTGCCGAGCAACGAGGGTCGCGGCTACGTGCTGCGCCGTCTGCTTCGTCGCGCCGTGTTCCACGGCCGCCTGCTCGGCGTCTCGGGCGCGTTCCTCACGCGCTTCATCGACCGTGTGAACGAGCTCATGGGCGACGCCTATCCTGAGCTCGTCAAGAACGCCACGCTCGTCAAGGGCATCGTGAGCGCCGAGGAGGAGCGCTTCTCGCAGACGCTCGACAACGGCCGCGTGTACCTCGACGAGGCGCTCTCCAAGCTTGCAGAGGGCGAGACGCTTCCCGGCAGTGCCGCCTTCATGCTGCACGACACCTTTGGCTTCCCGGTCGACCTCACGGTCGAGATCGCCGAGGGCGCC
This sequence comes from uncultured Collinsella sp., assembly GCA_949287065.1. Classification (GTDB taxonomy): domain Bacteria; phylum Actinomycetota; class Coriobacteriia; order Coriobacteriales; family Coriobacteriaceae; genus CALUOB01. Next base: position 12,540 of record CASEEV010000005.1, on the reverse strand, counting down.
GGCCACGCGGTCGACATCGAGGGCTTCAACCGCGAGATGGAGGCGCAGCGCGAGCGCGCCCGCGCCAATGTCAAGGGCGACGCCTGGGGCACGTTCAACGACGTGTGGACCGAGCTTTCCGACACGCTGGCACCGACCGAGTTCTGCGGCTACGACGCCGACGAGCTCGAGGGTGCGCGCGTTCTCGCCATCGTGCGCGACGGTGAGCGCGTCGAGCGCGCCGATGCTGGCGAGGCCGTCGAGGTCGTTCTCGACCGCACGCCCTTCTATGCCGAGATGGGCGGACAAGTGGGCGACACCGGTGTCCTGAGCAGCGGAGACTTCAGCGCGTCCGTGTCCGACACCAAGGCGCACAACGGCATCTACGCGCACGTTGCGCACGTCGAGAAAGGCCCTCTTGCCGAGGGCGACGTTGTTTCCGCTACGGTCGACCATCACCGCCGCGAGCTTCTTCGCCGCAATCACACCGCGACCCACCTGCTCGACGCCGCGCTCAAAGAGGTTCTCGGCGAGCATGTGAACCAGGCCGGCTCGCTCGTTACGCCCGAGCGCCTGCGCTTTGACTTCACGCACTTCGAGGCCGTGACTGCCGACGAGCTCGCGCGCATCGAGGAGCTCGTCAACCGCGAGATCTTTGCCGCCAAGCCCGTTGTCACCCAGGAGATGGGCATCGACGAGGCCAAGGCCGCCGGCGCCGTGGCACTCTTTGGCGAGAAGTACGGCGACCGCGTGCGCGTGGTCTCGGTCGGTACCGAGGAGCGCCCGTTCTCGCGCGAGCTCTGCGGCGGCACGCACGCCCGCAATACCGCTGAGGTCGGCCTCTTCCGCATTGTCTCCGAGTCTTCGACCGGCGCCAACGTGCGCCGTATCGAGGCGGTTACAAGCGAGGGGGCCATCGCCTTCCTCGAGGATCGCGCGCGCCTGCTCGCCGAGTCCGCCTCGGCGCTCAAGTGCCGCGTCGACGAGGTTCCCGCCCGCATCGCCTCGCTCCAGAAGGACCTGCACGCCGTCGAGCAGAAGCTCAAGGCCGCACTTACCGGCGGGGCCTCCGACGCCATGGCGTCTGCCATTCAGGGCGCCGTCGACCTGGGCGCTTACCGCCTCGTGGTGGCCGAGCTCCCGGGCCTCGAGGCTTCTGACCTGCGCAGCGCCTGGGACACCGTGCGCCAGAAGATCGAAGGCCCGGTTGCCTGCGTGCTCGCTTCGGTGACCTCCAAGGGCACGCCCGCGCTCATTGCCGCAGGCACCGACGAGGCCGTGGCAGCCGGCTTCAAGGCGGGCGCCATCATCAAGCAGATCGCCCCGCTCGTGGGCGGTGGCGGCGGCGGCCGTCCCAACATGGCGCAGGCGGGCGGCAAGAACGCCGCCGGCATCGCCGACGCCCTCGCCGCGGCGCGCACCGCGCTCGGCGCATAGGGGGAGGCCCATGGTAGCCCTTGCGCTCGACATAGGCCAGGTACGCGTGGGCATCGCGGTCTCGGATCGTTCCGGCAAGATCGCCATGCCCCTGCGCGTTATGCCTGCGGCAGAGGTGCTCGGGCTCGCCCGGCCGTTCCGCATGCTCGTCGAGGACCATGAGCCCGACGTGATCGTCTGCGGTCGCCCGCAGACGCTCGCCGGCGAGGACGGCGCTCAGGCCGAGCGCGTCATGGAGCAGGGACGCTCCGTGGCAGAGAAGCTCGGCCTTCCCGTTGTCTTCGCAGACGAGCGCCTATCCTCGCGCGAGGCCAAGCGCATATTGCGCGAGGAGGGGATGACCGAGAAGCAGATGCGCGGCAAGGTCGACATGGTTGCCGCATCGTTGTTCCTGCAGACGTGGCTCGACGCCCGCGAACAGGAGGATACCCATGAAGAACGCTAAACAGCAGAAGCCGACGCCCCGTAAGGCGGCTCTCGCAGCCAAGGCCAAGAAGGCGGCCAAGCCCGTCTCCGCGGGCGCGCGGTTCAGCACCGGCCCCAAGGCCAAGGCCGCCCCGAAGACGCGCAAGGCAAGCCGTTCGGTTTCCGCAAAACCGGCTCACGCCAAGGTCGCCTCTTCGTACGCCTCTGCGCAGCGCGCCTCCTCGCGCGGATCGCTCGCGGGTCTCGTGGCGATTCTCGCCGTGATCGCGGCTCTTGTCGTCTTCGTTGTTCTCCCCGTGGTCTCGAGCACCAAGCGCCCCGGCGAGCCTGCCGACGGCCAGGCGGTCGAGATCTCGATCCCCGACGGCTCCTCGGGCGACGCCATCGCCCAGATCCTCTCCGAGAACCACGTTATCGACGACCCCAAGGAGTACTACGCCGCCGTCGACAAGATGGGCGCCTCCTCGAGCATCAAACCCGGCGAGTACGCGCTCGAGACGCATATGAACCCCGACGACGTGGTCGAGCAGCTCGTGAACGGCCCGAACATCGCCGGCAACAGCGTTACCGTTGCCGAGGGGCTCACCGTCGATCAGACGGCTGCCGCTGTGGAGCAGGCGCTCGGCATTTCCGCCGACGAGTTCTTGGAGCAGGCCAAGGCGTCCAACTACGCTGACGACTACCCGTTCCTCGACGGAGCCTACAACGACTCGCTCGAGGGCTACCTATATCCCAAGACCTACCGCTTCGATACGCCCGAGGACGCAACGGCCGATGCCGTTATCCGCGCCATGCTCGACCAGTTTGAGACCGAGACCGCCTCGCTCAACCTCGCCGACGGCGCCAACGGCCTCAACGAGCACGAGCTCGTGGCAATGGCGTCGCTCATCGAGCGCGAGACGGCTGTTGAAGACGAGCGCCCGCTCGTGGCTTCGGTCATCTACAACCGCCTCGACGCAGACATGCCCCTTCAGATCGACGCCGCCATCGTGTACGCGCGCGGCGGCGGCAACCAGACCGTCACCTACGACGACCTCGAGATCGACTCGCCCTACAACGTCTACCAGAACACCGGCCTTACGCCCGGGCCCATCTGCTCGCCCTCGCTCTCGTCGCTCGAGGCGGCGGTGCATCCAGCAGATACCGACTACCTGTACTACGTCGTCAACGACCTCGACGCGGGCACGCACTCGTTCTCCGACAACGACGAGCAGTTCGAGAAGGACCGTCAGCGCTACAACGAGATGCTCGAGGAGTCCGGCCAATGAGTATCGTTCGCCCGGGGCGCTTCGTAGCGTCCGTCGACAAGATCAACCTGGACGAGCTCAAGCGGGCCGGCAAGCGCTGCATCCTGCTTGACCGCGACAACACGCTCGTGCCGCGCGACACCCACCGGGTGCCCGACGCGGTGCGCGCGTGGCTCGACGAGGCGCGCGCCAAAGGGTTCGCGCTCTATATCGTGTCGAACAACTGGCACGGCAGCCAGGTTCAGGCGAGCGCCCGGGAGCTCGGCGTGAGCGCCATCAGCCATGCCATGAAGCCGGCGCCGTTTGCGCTTCTCGCCGCGATCAAGCGGGCGGGATGCCGCCGCGACGAGGCCGTAATGGTGGGCGACCAGCTCTACACCGATGTCATAGCCGGAAACCTGGCAGGGGTCAGCAGCGTTCTCGTCAAGCCGCAGGCAACGACGGACCTGTGGTACACGCAGATCTTCAGGATCTTCGAGCACCGCGCGCTCAGAGGCGTCACGTTCGAGGAGTGACGCCATGGTTCCCTCGACCAAGCACGGCTGCGACCATATCTTCTTCATCGGGTTTCTCGGCGCGGGCAAGTCGACGCTTGCGCGCAACTTGGGAAGGCTCTTCCATCGCCGCTTCGTCGATACCGACCGGCTCGTCGAGCGCTCCTCGTCCGCCTCGGTAACCGAGCTCTTCGCCCGTGAGGGGGAGCAAGGCTTTCGCAAGCGCGAAACGGCTGCGCTGCGCGGTTTGGGGCGCGAGCGCAGCTTGCTCGTTTCATGCGGCGGCGGCATCGTCGAAACGCCCGAGAACATCCTTCTGATGAAGGAGATGGGCACGTGCGTGTACCTGGATCTCGACATCGAGGACTCGCTGCGCCAGATCTGCCGAAGCGATACGCGTCCGGACTTCAGGTCCCCTGAGCACGCGGCGCGTTTGCTCGAGCACAGGCGGCCGCTGTACGAGAGCGCTGCCGACCTAACCGTTGATATCCGCGGCACGTCGTTCGAGGACGTGATGTACCGTGTCGCCGAGTTGCTTTTGGAGCGTGGTTTGTTGTGAAGATGCGCCGTATCCTGATCAATCACGCCGGAGGCACCACCACCGACTTCAGGGTTTCGGTCGGCGCCTTCGACGAGCTTGACCGCATCGTGGGCCGCGCGGTCGGCATGCCCAAGCGCGCCCTCTTTGCCTACCCCGTAGGCCAGGACGACAAGACGCTGACCACCGTGCGCCGGGCGCTTGTGGACGCCGGATTCTCCGTAAGCGAGCTTGCGCTCCAAGTGAGCGCCGGCCTTACGACGCTCGCGGGCGTTTCGCGCGTGCACGAGGCCCTTGCGAGCGCAGGCGTTACGGCTGACGACCTTGTCGTGGCGCTCGGGGGAGAAGAGCTTGCCTCGGTTGCGGCGTTCGCCGCCCGCACCTGGTGCGGCGGTACCTCGTCGGTGCTTCTGCCCACCACGTTCGACGCAATGGTCACGTGCGCTACGGCCATGAGGCCGCTTGACGCAGGCGCCGCGACCCAGATGATCTCGCTGCCGCCGACCCCGAGCATGGTCGTCTGCGACCTGAGCTTCGTGGTTAACGCGGGCGCCGACGCCTGCCGCTCGGGATACGCCTCTATGCTTGCGGCAGCCCTGGCGGGCGGCGTTCGCGCATGGGACCGTATCGGCAACAACCTGCAGGGCCTTGTCGACCTCGATGAGGTAGTGCTCACCGACGAGCTCATCGGCGTGCAGACCTCGCGCCGCGACGTGTTCAAGGCGGCGAGCCCCTCTGCGCGCCAAGCGCTCGATTACGGCGTGACCACGGCCCGCGCGCTGCGCGGTCTTCTCGGTCACGACGTCCCCTGGTACCGGCTGTACGCCGAGGGCATGAGGTTCGAGAGCCGTCTCGCCACGACTGCCGCCGACTTTAAGGTCGAAGCGGTGTTTGAGCAGGACGACCGTCTTGAGGCGCTGGGGGTCGAGGAGCTCGGCTTTTCGGTCGATGTCGATGCCTTTGTCGAGGCGCTCAAAACCGAGCGCTTCAAGCGCGCCAACCGCTTTCTCTTCGCGCTTCCCAAGCGCATCGGCACGGTGCGCCTTACCACGGTCGAGGAGGACGTGCTGCGCGAGCACGCCGAGGCGTACCTCGCATCCCGCGCCGATTTGCTCGAAGAGTAGGGTCGCGGCGCATAGGCATCAGGAAACGGCGGCGGAGATGCTCGAGAAGAGCTTCTCCGCCGCCTTTGCGCGCTTTGGGGTGCCGAGGAGGCTACAGGACGACGAGATCGTGCTCGGAGCGCGTGAAGGGCTCGAAGCCGCCCTCGGTAACCACGCCGTAGTCCTCGAGGCGCACGCCGCCCGCGCCGGGCAGATAGATGCCCGGCTCGATCGTCACCACGGCTCCGGCGGGCACGGGTTTGTCCCAAAGGCGCCCGAAGCTCGGCTGCTCGTGGATGTCGATGCCCACGCCGTGGCCGAGCCCGTGCTTGAAGTAGTCGCCGTACCCGGCGTCTGCGATGATCTTGACGGCGAGGTTGTGAATCTCGGATCCTATGACGCCCGCATGAGCGGCGGCGGCGCATGCCTCGTGCGCGGTCCGCACGATATCGTAGATCTCGCGCTGCTGCGCGCTCGGCTCGCCCACAACCACGGTGCGCGTCATGTCGGAGCAGTAGTCGCTCACGCGGGCGCCGTAGTCCATGAGCACAAAATCACCTTGCCGGACCTTGCGGTCGCTCGGAACGGCGTGCGGGTTGGCGGTGTTGGGGCCCGATGCCACGATGGTCGAGAAGGCAAGGCCCTCGCCGCCGTGGGCGAGCATGAAGTGCTCGAGCTCTGCGCGGATCTCCTTCTCGGTGAGCCCGGGGCGAATGAACTCTTTCATATGGGCAAAGCCCGCGTCGGTCACCGCCTGCGCAGCGCGCATGCAAGAGATCTCCTCGGCGTCCTTCACGGCGCGGAGCGCTTGGATGTCGCCGTGAAGGCGGGGGAGAAGCACGGCGCACGAAACGTCGTCAAGCGCGCGCAGGAGCTTCTCATAAAACGACAGCTGCATGTCGTCCTCGATGGCAACGACGCGGCAACGGCGCTTTGCCAGCCCCTCGGCTATCCAGTGCGGGATGGCGACGGGGTCCATGTCGATGGCCCAAGGTTCGCCTTGCCCCATGCGCTCGACGAAGCTGTTGAAGTAGCGCGAGTCGGTGTGGAGCAGAAGCTCGTCGTGCGTGACGATCGCGGCGTGGGGGTACTCGTGCGAGAAGTCAAAGACCCCTGCCGCTCCGGTGAGCCAGCGCAAATTGGACTCGTCTCGCACGACTACGGCATCTAAGCCGCGTTCTTGCATGAGCTCGCGCAGGCGCGCAATACGTCCCTCGGGACCGCCAGGCTGTTTGGCCATAAGCATCACCCTTCATAATCAGAGGCAGTGTTCTAGTTCTACCCCATGCCTCGTTGCGCTACATCTGCCTCTGGAATCATCTACTGTCCTTCCGCTATAACGCGGCTGTTTCCGTCACATTCTTCCTGTTAACTCCGCATAAGGAAAGCAACTGTTGCAGAAAGATTTGACATACCGGAAACAGTGCGGCATTATTAGAACGGTTGTGGTGGTTTTTCGAAGAAACAGAGGAGGTAATGTGATGGTAGGTATTGTCCTCGCAAGTCATGGCGACTTGGCTGCCGGAATCAAGATGACTGGTTCCATGGTTTTCGGCGACCAGGAAGCCACGGCTGTCGTGTCGCTCATGCCCAGCATGGGTCCGGACGATTTCCGCCAGAAGGTTGAGGAGGCAGTCGCCTCGTTCGAAGATCAGGACGAGGTTCTGTTCCTCGTCGATCTGTGGGGAGGCACGCCCTTCAACCAGATCAGCGCCCTGTGCGAGAGCCATGAGTCTTGGGCTATCGTAACAGGTCTCAACCTGCCGATGCTCATCGAAGCGTATTCGGCGCGGTTCACCACCAACACGGCTCACGAGATCGCGAGCCACATCTTCACCGAGGCGCGCAACGGCGTCCGCGTGAAGCCCGAGAGTCTGCAGCCCGCAGACGCCGCTCCCGCCGCTGCGGCAGCGGGCCCGGCGGTTCCCACGGGCTCCATCCCGCCCGGAACCGTGCTCGGCGACGGCCACATCAAGTTCGTGATGTGCCGCGTCGACACCCGTCTGCTCCACGGTCAGGTTGCGACCACGTGGACTAAGATGACCAACCCCGATCGCATCATCGTGGTCTCCGACGGCGTCGCTCACGACGAGCTCCGCAAGACCATGATCCAGCAGGCGGCGCCTCCGGGAGTCAAGGCTCATGTCGTCCCGATCAAGAAGATGATCGAGGTCTCCAAGGATCCCCGCTTTGGTGCGACGAAAGCCATGCTGCTGTTCGAGAACCCGCAGGATCTTCTCGCGGCGGTCGAGGGCGGCGTCGACATCAAGGAGGTCAACCTCGGATCTATGGCTCACTCCGTGGGCAAGGTCGTCGTTACCAACGCGATCGCCATGGACGAGAAGGACGTCGAGACGCTCGAGACCCTTGCCGCCAAGGGCATCAAGTTCGACGTCCGCAAGGTGCCGGCCGACTCCCCGGAGCCGTTCGACGCCATGATGAAGAAGGCCAAGTCCGAGCTGGCCGCTCAGGCATAACGAAGGAGGGAACATGTCGATTCTGACAATCGTTCTGATTGTGTTCGTTGCCTTCCTCGCCGGTATGGAAGGCATCCTCGATGAGTTCCAGTTCCACCAGCCCCTGGTGGCCTGCACGCTCATCGGTCTCGTCAGCGGCCATCTGCCCGAGGGCATTATCCTCGGCGGCTCGCTGCAGATGATCGCGCTCGGCTGGGCCAACGTCGGCGCGGCCGTCGCCCCCGACGCGGCGCTCGCCTCGGTCGCCTCGTCGATCATCATGGTGCTCGCCCTCGACGGCGGCTCCACCAACTCCACCGACGCCATCAACACCGCTATCGCGCTCGCGGTGCCGCTGTCCGTCGCCGGTCTGTTCCTCACGATGATCTGCCGTACCCTCGCCATCCCGATCGTCCACGCCATGGACTCGGCTGCCGAGGCCGGCAACTTCGCGGCGATCGACCTCTGGCAGATCATCGCCATCGCCATGCAGGGCGTCCGCATCGCCATCCCGGCCGCCGTCCTGTGCTTCGTTCCGGCCGAGATCGTGACGAACGCGCTCAACATGATGCCTGCTTGGCTGTCCGGCGGCATGGCCGTGGGCGGCGGCATGATCGCCGCGGTCGGCTACGCCATGGTTATCAACATGATGGCCACCACCGAGACCTGGCCGTTCTTCGCGCTCGGCTTCGTGCTCGCGGCCATCGGCGAGCTTACGCTGATCGCCCTCGGCGTCATCGGCGTCGCGCTCGCGCTCATCTACCTTGGTCTTAAGGACCTGGCCCAGAACAGCGGCGGTGGCGGCACGGGCGATCCGCTCGGCGCCATCCTGGACGACTACGAGTAAGGAAGGGAGGAACGGTCATGGCAGAGAACAGGGTTACCCTCTCTAAGAAGGATCGACTTTCCGTTGCATGGCGCCACCAGTTCCTGCAGGGCTCGTGGAACTACGAGCGTATGCAGAACGGCGGCTGGTGCTACTCCATGATTCCGGCCATCAAGAAGCTCTACAAGAGCAAGGAAGATCAGGCTGCGGCGCTTAAGCGTCACATGGAGTTCTACAACACGCACCCCTACGTTTCGGCTCCGGTCATCGGCGTTACCCTCGCCCTTGAGGAGGATCGCGCCAACGGCGCCCCCATCGACGACGTTGCCATCCAGGGCGTCAAGGTCGGCATGATGGGCCCGCTCGCCGGCGTCGGCGACCCGGTGTTCTGGTTCACCCTTCGCCCGATTCTCGGCGCGCTCGGCGCTTCTCTGGCTCTCGGCGGCTCCATCGTCGGCCCGCTTCTGTTCTTCTTCGCATGGAACATCATCCGTATGGCGTTCCTGTGGTACACGCAGGAGTTCGGCTACAAGGTCGGCACCGAGATCACCAAGGACCTCTCCGGCGGCCTCATGGGCAAGATCACCGAGGGCGCTTCCATCCTCGGTATGTTCATCATCGGCTCGCTGGTCGAGCGCTGGGTGTCCATCAGCTTCACGCCCGTTGTCTCGACGGTCGAGCAGTCTGAGGGCGCCTACATCGACTGGAATGCCATCCAGGCTACGATCGACGAGTCGGGCGCTGCTCAGGGCATCCACGACGCGCTGGCTCAGTTCAACTCGCTCGGCGCCGCCGCTCTCGATGTGAACAAGGTCACCACGCTCCAGGCCAACCTCGACTCGCTGATCCCCGGCCTTGCTGCCGTCGGCCTCACGCTTCTGTGCTGCTGGCTGCTCAAGAAGAAGGTCAGCCCGATCGCCATCATCCTGGCGCTCTTCGTGGTCGGTATCGTCGGCCGCGTCGTCGGGTTCATGTAAGACCTTGCGTTGGGCGCTCGCGCTCGACGTTCAGGGCCGTACCGGGTACCATAAGGCGGTGCGCAACCGTCTGGCCGCCCGGTACGGCCTTTTTCTGTAGGGGCGCCCTGCGCCGAAATTGCGCCGTAACGAGGATGGAACACGATCATGGCTCAGTCTCAGAACACCCGCGTCGATCTTACGATCAAGGCCACTTCGTTCTTAGGGCTGGGCACGTACGGCAGCGTGATGCTCGGCGACAAGGCGTTCGAGTTCTACAACGAGAAGAACCCCGAGGATTACATCCAGATACCTTGGGACCAAGTCGACTACGTTGCTGCCTCGGTGCTCTTCGGCGGTCGGGTGATACCGCGTTTCGCCCTATTCACGAAAGAGAACGGGCACTTTGCCTTCTCGACGCGCGACAACAAGCGCACGCTGCGCGCGATGAGAGCGTACGTCCCCGAAGACCGGCTGCTTAGGTCGCTTTCGTTTCTCGACGTAGTGGGCCAGGGCCTCAAGGGCCTCGCGGGCCGCATCTTCGGTAAAAAGCGCTGACGCCCGTGCCCAACATGGAGTCTCGGTAGGGCGCGCCTGCAACGTGCAGGCGCGCCCTTTCTCGGTATATAATGCCTCAGGTTACGCGCAATCGGCGTTGCGCTTTCGGCAGCGCCAAAGGTGAGAAAGGCGTCACATGGCAACCATCAGCACCGCTGAGTTCAAGAACGGCATGGGTCTCAGGATCAAGGACCGCGTCTGCACCCTCGTCAGCTTCCAGCATGTCAAGCCGGGCAAGGGCGGCGCGTTCGTACGCTACAAGTACAAGGACCTCAAGACCGGCCGCACCAACGAGACCACCTGCAACGCAGGCAGCAAGTTCGAGAGCGTCGACCTGCGCACCCGCGAGATGCAGTACCTCTACAACGACGGCAACGACTACTACTTCATGGATCCCGAGACCTACGACCAGGTTCCGGTGAGCTCCGACTTCATCGGCGAGAACGAGAAGTGGCTCAAGGAGAACGACACCTGCCAGCTGCTCTACGCCGACGCCGAGCTCATGGGCGTGAACCCGCCGATGTTCATCGAGGCCGAGATCTCCGAGACCGAGCCCGGTTTCAAGGGCGACACGGTCCAGGGTTCCACCAAGCCCGCCACGATCGAGACGGGCGCGGTGATCCAGGTCCCGATGTACCTCAACGTGGGCGACATGATCAAGGTCGATACCCGCGACGGCAAGTACGTGTCGCGCGTCTAGCTCAAGTTTCTTCCAACCTGATCTTCGTTTTGCACAGGGCGTCCGCTTGGGCGCCCTGTTTTTAGGTCTCTGCCCCAAGGTCTGAGTCTGCGCGCTCTGCGGCGCCGGACGCTTTGCAAACAAGATGCCTAATCGTTTTACCGTTTACGGGACGGTTTCGGCCAGAGGGCAATGGCCCTCACTTCTCAGCGTCGTTTGCAGTATATTGGTAGGCAGTTTGGGCCAAGGCGCGACCGCGCCCTGGGAGAGCGGGAATACGAGAGGAGGCAGGTCTATGGCTGGACTCCGCATCATGGACACCACCATCCGCGATGGTCAGCAGTCGCTTTGGGCGACGCGCATGACGACCGCAGAGATGTTGCCCATCTTGCCGAAAATGGACGAGGTTGGCTATTGGGCAATTGAAGCGTGGGGTGGTGCAACGTTTGACTCTTGCCTGCGTTTCTTGGACGAGGATCCATGGGAGCGTCTTCGCCTCATCAAAGAGCGTTGCCCCAACACGCCCCTTGCCATGCTGGTCCGCGGCCAGAACCTGGTCGGATACAAGCATTATTCCACGGACGTGGTCGAGAAGTTCATTGAGCGCGCCCACGCCAACGGCATCGACGTCTTTCGCGTGTTCGACGCGCTGAACGACATCGACAACATCCGTGACTGCGCAGCCGCAATCAAGAAGGTCGGCGCTCACTTCGAGCCGGCCATTTCCTACACGCGCAGCCCTGTTCACACCCTCGACAGCTACATCAGGTACGCGCGCGAGCTCGCCGAGCTGGGCGCCGATTCGCTGTGCATCAAGGACATGGCGGGCCTTTTGGTCCCGTACCGTGCTGCCCAGCTTGTCAGTGCCCTGCGCACCGAGATCGGGCTGCCGGTTCACATGCACTGCCACTTCATCGGCGGCATGGCCAGCACCAACTACCTGCGCGGCGCCGAAGAAGGCGCTGAGATCGTCGACTGCGCGCATGCGCCGCTCGCCTTCGGCAACTCGCAGCCCGCCGTCGAGATGACCGTGTCGTCGCTTTCGGGCTCTCCTTTCGACACTGGGCTCGACCTCGACCTGCTGTTCGAGATCGCCGACTACTGGGACGGCGTGCGCAAGAGCGGCAGGCACCAGCGCGGCATCACCACGCTTACGCACATGCGCATCTACAAGCACCAGATCCCCGGCGGCATGATGTCCAACCTCGTGGGCCAGCTCGATCTGCAGAACATGCACGACCGTCTGCCCGACGTGGTCGCCGAGATCCCTAACGTCCGCGCCGAGGTCGGCTATCCGCCGCTCGTGACGCCCATGAGCCAGATCGTCGGCACGCAGGCGGTCATGAACGTGCTGACCGGCAAGCGCTGGGGCATCATCTCCAAGGAGATGCGCGACTACCTCATGGGCGCGTACGGCAAGACGCCCGCGCCGGTGTCCGAAGAGGTTCTCAAGAAGGTCTTCGGCGACGCCGACATCGAGGCGCTGCGCCGCGCCGCTCGCGAGGAGCATCTGCAGACCTATGACGAGGCCGCTGCCGAGATCGGCGATCTTGCCCAGAGCGAGGAGGACGTGCTGTCATATGCGCTCTTCCCGAACGAGGCGCGCGCGATGCTCGAGAAGCGCGCCGCCGGAACGCTCCGCTCCATTACCGAACCCCTTGACGCAGAGAATGCTGCTCAAGAAAACGAGGAGGAACTTGAAATGAACGTCGACCAGATCCGTGAGCTCATCGAGGCCCTTGACGACAGCTCCGTCGCCGAAATCACCATCAAGGAGGGCAACTCCGAGGTCGCCATCCGCAAGCCCGTTGCCGCCGCTCCGGCTCCCGCGCCCGTAGTTG
>CASEEV010000004.1 GCA_949287065.1 uncultured Collinsella sp. | reverse complement strand
GTGGAGCCCTGGCGGCGCCTGGGCGCGGGGCGCCCGACGCGCGGGCGGGAGGAGCGGGGCACCTGGCCCGATGCGAAGGGGCGTGCCTCGCCGGTGTCGGAACGGCGCGCGTTGACACCGATGGGCGGCTCGCGGCGCGCGCGGACGGAGTCCGAGGAACCGGCGAGAGAGACGGTGTGCGGTCGCGAGCCATAACGAGTCGACCCCTGCGCTGTGTCAGGGGAGGGGCGTCTTGAGCTCGGTTGTTCGCCGTACCGTCCTGCCATGGTTCCTACAGTTTCTGCCCGGGCGCTGCCAGGCGGCAGCGGTTATCGCAATAGGTAAATAATACCTGTTGCGCTGGCTTGCGTGGCGCCAGATTGCCGCTTTGCCGCCCGTACGGCGCGAGCGGGGCCGTACCGAGGGCCGCTACGCGCGCTCGAGTGCCGCGACCGTCTCCACATGGTCGGTGTGCGGGAACATGTCGACCGGGCTCACGCTCACGGTGCGGTAGCCCATGCGGCCGAGCAGCTCGAGGTCGCGCACCTGGGTAGCAGGGTTGCAGCTCACGTACACGATGCGGCGCGGGCCGAGCGCCGCCGCGTTGCGCAAGAAGGCCTGCGTGGAGCCGGCGCGCGGCGGGTCCATGAGAAGCACGTCAACGTGTTGGCCGTCGGAGGCGGCATGCGTGAGGTAGGTCGTGGCGTCCTCGGCGATAAACTCAGCGTCATCGAGCTGGTTCAACTGTGCGTTGCGGCGCGCGTCGCGCACGGCCTCCTCGCCGCGCTCCACGCCGATGAGGCGCAAGCGCCCGCCCGCCTCGCGTGCGGCTGCCGCGGCGCATATGCCAATGGTGCCGCTCCCGCAGTACGCGTCGAGAACCACGTCGCCGTCGCAGAAGCCCGCGGCGTCGATGGCGAGGCTGTAGAGCACCTCGGTCTGCTCGGGGTTGGTCTGGTAGAACGCGGTGGGGGAGATCTCGAAGGTGCAGCCGAGCAGCTGGTCGCGCATGACGGGCTTGCCGGCGAGCACGGTGGTCTCGCGGCCGAGGATCGCGTTGCCGGGGCGTTGGTTGACGTTCTGCGCGAGGCAGGTGATGCGCGGGTCGAGCGCAACGAGGCGCTCTACGAGCTCGCTGCGCCTGGGCAGGTCGCGGCCGTTGGTGACGAGCGTGAGGATGCCCTCGCTGGTGCGCCAGCCGAGCCTCAGCACGGCGTAGCGCGCCAAGCCGCGGTGCGTGTCCTCGTTGTGGGCCGAGATACCCAGCTCCTCGAGGGTGCGCGCCACGCCGTTCAGGATCTCGCGCGCGCCCTCGGCTTCGACCGGGCAGCTGGCGCAGGGCACGATGCGGTGCGTGCCGGCGGCAAAGAAGCCGCTGTGCACAGCGCCCTGCGGACCGGGCGCAAAGGGTGTCGCCGCCTTGTGGCGATAGCCAAACGGGCGCTCCATGGGCGCGATGGGGTCAACGGCGCACCCGGAGCGCGCGACAATGGGCGCGAAGAGCTTCTCCATGGCTTGCTGCTTGCGCGCGAGCTGGTCGGCGTAGGGCATGCCGGCGAGCGAGCAGCCGCCGCACTTCTCGGCCAAGGGGCAAAAGCTCTTGGCTGCCGGGGTGCGCGTGCGTTTGCGGTCCGCGCTGCGGGCGGCCTGGGGCTTCCGGGCGGACCCGGAGCGCTTGTGGGCACCGTGTCCCGTGCCCGCACCTGCCTGGTTGCGGCGCTTCTCGCCCGACTTGCCGCGGCTGCTGGCGTGCTTCTCGCCCGGGGCGCTTGCGGCGCGCGCTGAGCGGGCGGCCTCGGCGGCTCGTTCCTCGCGCTTGCGGCGGCGCGCCTCCTTTTTGGCGAGATGCTTGCTCATGCCCGCTCCTTTCAGGTTTGTTCGGTACCTGTTTTGTTGCCGAGCGCCTAACGGGGTACAAAGCATAGCAGCTTATCAGCGTTACCATAGCACGACGTACGTGTCTGCATCCGAAAGGCCTTCTCAATGCTCGAGCTCAAGCAGATCACCAAAGATTACCCTGCCGGCGATACGGTGGTGCATGCCCTCAAGGGCATCAGCGTCACGTTTCGCGACCGCGAGTTCGTGAGCATTCTCGGTCAGTCGGGCTGCGGCAAGACCACGCTGCTCAACATCATCGGCGGCCTCGATCAGTACACGCGCGGCGACCTCGTGATCAACGGACGGTCTACCAAGAGCTATCACGACCGCGACTGGGACACCTACCGCAACCACTCGGTGGGCTTTGTGTTTCAGAGCTACAACCTCATTCCGCATCAGACCGTCATCGCCAACGTCGAGATGGCGCTTCTGCTCTCGGGCGTGTCTAAGGCCGAGCGCCGCGAGCGCGCCACCGAGGCCCTGCGCAAGGTCGGCTTGGGCGACCACCTGCACAAAAAGCCCAACCAGCTCTCGGGCGGCCAGATGCAGCGCGTGGCCATAGCCCGCGCCATCGTCAACGATCCCGAGATTATCCTCGCCGACGAGCCCACGGGCGCGCTCGACACCGCTACCTCGGTCGAGGTCATGGAGATCTTGAAGCAGCTCTCGCGCGACCGCCTGGTGATCATGGTCACGCACAACCCCGAGCTTGCCGAGCAGTACTCGGACCGCGTGATCCGCATCTCCGACGGCGTGGTGACCGACGACTCCGACCCCTGCGTCAACGAGCGCCTGACCGAGGAGCAGGTGCAGCAGCATGCCATTGCCGACGCCTCCAAGGGCAAGCGTTCCATGAGCTACGCCTCGGCGGTGGCGCTGTCGTTCACCAACCTCATGACCAAGAAGGGCCGCACCTTCCTCACGGCGTTTGCGGGCTCCATCGGCATCATCGGCATCGCGCTTATCCTCTCGCTCTCCGACGGCGCGCAGAACTACATCGCCGAAACCGAGGAGTCCACCATGGGCAGCTACCCGCTGACCATTCAAGAGACGAGCGTCGACATGGCGAGCATGATGACCTCGATGATGGGCACGGCCGAGAGCTCGGCGGCCGAGAACACCTCGGGCGAGGTAGAGTCCAAGGATCTCGTGACCGACATGGTTTCGGGCGTGACCGAGGGCGCAACCGAGAACGACATGGGCGCCATCAAGGAGTGGCTCGACTCCAACCCGGGCGACATAGACGAGCTCGTCACCGACATCCAGTACGCCTACGACACGCCGCTCAACATCTACAAGGCCGACACCTCCAAGGGCCCGGTGCAGGTGAACCCCGCCACGGTTATGGATTCGCTCGGCTTCTCGATGAGCGGGTCCACCCAGACCGAGATGCTCTCGAGCATGTCGGGCGGCACGGGGTCGGCCTACGACGTGTGGACGCCTCTTCTCTCCAACAAAGAGACGTGGGAGCGCGACTACGACGTGGTGGCGGGTCGCATGCCCGAGGCGTGGAACGAGGTCGTGCTCTACGTCGACAAAAACGACCGCATCTCCGACTACACGCTCTACGCGCTCGGGCTTCTTGATCAGGCCGACCTGCGCGGCATGATGTCCGATGCCCTTGCAGGCGAGAAGGTCAGTGCCGCCGACAAGACGAGCTACTCCTACGACGAGCTTATGGACCTTGAGTTCAAGGTTCTGCCCGAGACCGCCAAGTACGCCGAGGGCGACGACGGCGTGTGGGAGGACAAGAGCGAGGACGACGACTATCTGACGCAGGCGATCGACGACGCCGAGTCGGTGCGCGTGGTGGGCATCGTGCGCCCCACCGAGGAGAACTCCTCGGGCAGCAACTGGGGTGCGGTTCTCTACACGCCTGAGCTCATGGAGCACCTGGTGAACGAGGTCAACGAGAGCGACGTTGTGGCCGCTCAGGAGGAGAACCCCGACACCGACATCTTTACCGGCGTGCCGTTTGCCACCAACGACGCCGAGGCGCTGACCATGGAGAGCATCGAGGCAATGATCGAGCAGATGCCCGGCGAGCAGGGCGAGCAGATCGGCGCCTACGTTGACCAGATGCGCGCCCAGGGCATGAGCGACGAGGAGATAGCCGAGGCGTTCTCCGAGCAGATGAGCAAGGAGACCGACAACGCCACCTACGAGGGCAACCTCGAGAAGCTCGGCGTGGCGGACCTCGACGAGCCCGCCTCCATCAGCATCTACCCGGTGGACTTTGAGGCCAAGGAGCGCGTCGACGAGCTTATCGACGAGTACAACGACCAGATCGCCGCCGACGGCGAGGGCCAGGAGATCCAGTACACCGACATCGTGGGCACCATGATGTCGAGCGTGACCGACATCGTGAACGCCATCACCTACATTCTCATCGCGTTCGTGGCGATCTCGCTCGTGGTGAGCTCCATCATGATCGGCATTATCACCTATATCAGCGTGCTCGAGCGCACCAAGGAGATCGGCATCCTGCGCTCCATCGGAGCGAGCAAGCGCGACGTGAGCCGCATCTTCACTGCCGAGACCTTCATCATCGGCCTTGTGTCGGGCGTGCTCGGCATCGTGGTGACCGTGCTGCTCGACATTCCGGTGAACGTGATCATCGAGCAGGTTGCCGGCGTAAAGGACCTGGCGGCGGTGCCCGTGGGCGCGGGCGCGGCGCTCGTGCTGATCTCGGTCGTGCTGTCGCTTATCGCGGGCTTTGCGCCGAGCCGCGTGGCCGCCAAGAAGGACCCGGTCACCGCGCTGCGCACCGAGTAACGCCTCTGTGGATGGTTGAGCTTCTCGTCCGTGCGGGCGAGAAGCTCTTCTTTTGCGCGCGTCCTGGGGTGCGCGGCGGGGTCAGGCTCATCTGCCGGCTCAGGCTTTCTGAAACCAAACAGAAACGTAGCGCCTGCGGGCGCACCGCTTCCTGTGAGTCGCTATACTGAAGTCCTGCGTTTCACTTTAGCATGGTAAAGTACGCGCTCCGCAAGCGGGGCGCTCGACTTCAACAGGGAGGCCATCATGCTCAACCCCGTAGTTTCTCGCGCCGGTGCTCTTGCCGCTGCGGCGCTCACTTGCATCTCGCTCGCTGCGTGCGGCGGCGCGCCCGCTGACACCGCCGATACCGGCAGCGCGGCAGGCTCCGCGCCTGCGGCAACCGAGGACGCGGGTGTTCCCGCCGAGGGCGACACCTTTACCGTGGGCTTCGACCAGTCGTACCCGCCGTACGGCTTTGTGGGCGACGACGGCGAGTTTACCGGCTTTGATCTCGACCTGGCTGCCGAGGTGTGCGAGCGCAACGGCTGGGAGCTCGCGCTCGAGCCCATTGACTGGGACGCCAAGGACACGCTGCTCAACTCCGGCGCCATCAGCTGCATCTGGAACGGCTTTACCATCGAGGGCCGCGAGGACGACTACACCTTCTCCGAGCCGTACATGCTGAACGGCCAGGTTGTGGTCGTGCGCGCTGACTCCGGCATCGAGAGCCTCGATGACCTGGCAGGCAAGGCCGTGATCACCCAGGTCGACTCCGCTGCGCTCGACGTGCTCGAGGGCGACCAGGCTGACCTCGCCGCCACCTTTGCGAGCCTCGACACCATCGGCGAGTACAACACCGCCTTCATGCAGCTCGAGTCCGGCGCCGTCGACGCGGTTGCCTGCGACCTCTCCATTGCCGAGTACCAGATGGCCGCCAACCCCGACGCGTACGTCCAGCTGCCCGAGATGCTCTCCGAGGAGCACTACGGCGTGGGCTTCAAGCAGGGCAACGAGGAGCTTGCCGCAACGGTCAACGACACGCTGCGCGCCATGGACGAGGACGGCACCATCGAGGAGCTGTGCGAGAAGTACGCCGAGTACGGCATCTCCTACGAGAACTGGGTTCTCGAGTAAGATCGCCCGAGGGCTTCGCGCGGCGCGTGCCTGCGCGCTTGTCAGGAAGCCTCGGCTACAATGAGCGAACGACCGCGGACGCGGGCTTGGCCCCGTCCGCGGCTCTTCTATGAGAGGGGCAGGGTTTGGATACCTCAACGATGATGGGCATGCTGCTGGAGGGCTTTGCCGTAAGCCTGCAGCTGTTTGCGCTCACGCTCGTGGGCGCCATTCCGCTCGGCGTTCCGGTGGCGCTCATGCGCCAGAGCACCTGGGGATTCTCCCTGGGCCGGGTGCGCGTGCGCCCGCTCGCGCTCATCGCGCGCTTTTACATCTCGGTCATGCGCGGCACGCCGCTCATGCTGCAGATGTTTGCCATCTACTTTGCGCCCTACTACGTTTTTGGCATCAAGCTCACGCCCGAGTCCAAGTGGCAAGCCTGCGTCGTGGCGTTTATCATCAACTACGCCGCCTACTTTGCCGAGATCTATCGCTCTGGCATGCAGTCCATTCCGCGCGGTCAGTACGAGGCGGCAGAGGTCCTGGGCTACTCCCGTGCGCAGACCTTCTTCAAGATCGTGTTGCCGCAGGTGGCAAAGCGTATCCTGCCCGCCATGGGCAACGAGGTCATCACGTTGGTCAAAGACACGTCGCTTGCGTTCTCTATCGGCGTTGCCGAGATGTTCTCTACGGCAAAGGCGCTCGTGGCGTCGCAGGTGAGCATGATGCCGTTTGCCATTGCGGCGGCGCTCTACTGGGTGTTCAACTTTATCGTCGAGATCGTTCTTGGCCGCGTCGAGAAGCGCTTGGACTACTACCACGACTAAGCGCCTATCTTGAGCCGAGAGAGTCAGCCGGGTGGCTCGCGATCGTGAAACTTCGCACGGTTTTACCGAGAAACCCGAGAAACACGTGGAAAGCACGCGTGAAAACCGTGAAAGCTCAAGCGCTTATCTTGAGCGGCAGCGGTTGCGAAACCTAAAGGAGCAGGCATGGCCAGCAAGCAGGTACAGACCGAGAAGCCGGGCGCGCAGGAGCCCGTGGTTCTCATCGAGGGTGCACGTAAGAGCTTTGGCTCCGTTGAGGTTCTGAAGGGCGTGTCGCTCGCAGTGCGTCCGGGTGAGACCGTGGCGGTGATCGGCCCCTCCGGCGGCGGCAAGTCTACACTTCTGCGCTGCGCAACCATGCTCGAGACCCTCGACGGAGGCACGCTCGCCTACGGCGACACCGTGGTTGCTCGCGACGAGGGCGGCCGCTCGGTCTACGCATCCAAGGACGTGCAGGCACGCGCGCGCCAGCGCTTTGGCCTCGTATTTCAGAACTACAACCTCTTTCCGCACTACACGGTCATGAAGAACATCACTGATGCGCCCATCTGCGTGCAGAAACGCCCGCGCGCCGACGTTGAGCGCGAGGCGCGCGACCTTATTGCCAAGATGGGGCTTGCCGGGTGCGAGGAGAAGGTCCCCTGCCAGCTCTCGGGCGGCCAGCAGCAGCGCGTGTCGATTGCCCGCGCCCTTGCCCTGCATCCCGACGTCATGTACTTTGACGAGCCCACGAGCGCGCTCGACCCCGAGCTCACCGCCGAGGTGCTCAAGGTCATCAAGCTGCTCGCGGCCGAGGACATGACTATGGTCATCGTGACCCACGAGATGGGTTTTGCCCGCGAGGTCGCCGACCGCGTGGTGTTTCTCGACGGCGGGTGTGTGGTTGAGGAGGGTCCGGCGGAGCAGGTTATCGACCATCCGCGCGAGGAGCGCACGCGCGCGTTCCTCAGGCGCATTGCGGAGTAGGGCAGCGGCTCGCGCAACGCTGAACAGGCAAAACAGCAGCACAAGGTGACCGGTGGTGACGGGGTACCCTCAAACAGGGTACCCCGTTTATATATAAACACGCGTTCTGACCCTCAAATTACCCGGAACAAGGTGAAGCCTGAAGACTTCCTGAGGCGAGAATACTTGTGACGGATTTGTGATGCGGATCGCCCCGCATCGCTGTCTGATAGTTGGGCGGCGCCTCTTCGCGGGAGGGGGCGCCGCAAAGTTGCGTTAGGGAGGGAACATGAAAGAGAACACCGCTTTGGAGCATGTGGGCTCCGGCGCGGATCGCCTCGACGCCTTCTTCACCCGCCGCGGGTTCGTGAAGGTGTCGGGAGCGTTCGTGACGGCGCTCGCGGCTCTCGGCCTGCTGCCCGAGTCCGCCGCGGCGCAGCCCACCAGCTCGCAGGGCCAGATCGACTACTACGCCACGCCGAGCCACGTGCTCAAGATCAACCGTGCCCGCTGCACCGGTTGCCAGCGCTGCGAAATGATGTGCACGCTCAAGAACG
Organism: uncultured Collinsella sp.; assembly: GCA_949287065.1. Taxonomy (GTDB): domain Bacteria; phylum Actinomycetota; class Coriobacteriia; order Coriobacteriales; family Coriobacteriaceae; genus CALUOB01. Next base: position 30,934 of record CASEEV010000004.1, on the reverse strand, counting down.
ACGGCGTTGCTCAGCCCGCGGCTTCGCGCATCCACGTGCGCGACGGCTTCCTGTTTGGCAAGGAGCTCGGCTCCGGCGACGGCATCTACTACTCCTGCGAGTGGAACATCCGTCAGTGCCACATGTGCACCACCGCCATGTGCCAGACCGCCTGCCCGCACGGCGCCATTGTGACCGACGAGTCCACGGGCGTGCGCTCCGTTGACCCCGACAAGTGCGTCGGCTGCGGCACCTGCGCCGCCGCGTGCCCGTACCACATGCCCACGGTCAACACGGTCACGCACAAGGCCTCCAAGTGCATCGCGTGCGGCCGCTGCGCCGAGCAGTGCCCCAACGGCGCGCTCGAGCTCGTCGAGTGGGAGAACGTCAACCATGCGTCCGGCCCCACCAAGCAGGAGAACCCCGATCCGCTGATCTCCGAGAAGCAGGATTACGTGGGCGGCGGCAAGATCAAATAGCCGCACTGACCGCACTTCGAGTAAAGGAGCTTATCCATGGCTGATAACGCCGTTTACGGATCGTACGGTTGGGCGGGCTACATCGCGCGCGTCGACCTTACGTCCGGCAACATCACTACCGAGTCCGACGAGGAGCTGCAGGACCTCTACATCGGCGGCATGGGCTTTGCCAACAAGATCATGGCCGACGAGGTTCCCGCGGGCACCAAGTGGGACGATCCCGAGAACAAGGCCGTTCTCGCCGTCGGCCCGCTCACCGGTTCGGGCGTGCCGCTTGCCGGCCGCTCCACCTGGGCCACGCTCTCCACGTTCACCAAGGACTACCTGATCGTCGATGCCCACTGCGGCGGCACGCTCGGCGCCCAGCTCAAGTACTCCGGCCACGACGGCCTCATCATCGAGGGCGAGTCCGAGTCGCCGGTCTACATCCTCATCGACGACGACAAGATCTCGATCGAGGACGCCTCCGCCGTCTGGGGCAAGGGCACCCGCGAGACCACCGAGGCCCTGTGCAAGAAGCACGGCGTCGACTGCTGCGTCGCCGCCATCGGCCCGGCGGGCGAGAACCTGCTGCCCTACGCGTGCGTCATGAACGCCCGCAGCCACTCCGCAGGCGCCGGCCTCGGCGCGGTTCTCGGCAAGAAGAAGGTCAAGGCCGTCGTCGTGCGCGGCACCAAGGCCGTCAACGTTGCCGACCCGCAGATGGTCGCCGACCTCTCCGACTACATGCTCAACGAGGTTCTCGGCTCCAACAACAACCACGTGGTCCCGAGCACCCAGCAGTCCTGGGCCGAGTACTACGACAAGGGCTCCCGTTGGACCGCTGCCAAGGGCCTGTACTGGGCTGCCGCCGAGGGCGGTCCCATCGAGACCGGCGAGCCTAAGCCCGGCGAGCTCAACACCGTCGGCTACCGCTGCATGAAGTCCACCAAGGACCTGGGCCCCGAGGCCGAGAAGTACACCGTCAAGATGGCCGGCTGCCACGGCTGCCCGGTGCGCTGCTACACCAACGTCGCCATCCCGCGCGTCAAGGAGATCACCGGCTACTCGTCCACGGGCAACACCTGCGTGCCGAACTTCCCGGTTTCGTCCTACATGCCCGGCATCGCCCCGGTTGCCGGCCTGACCGACGACGAGGGCACCCTCACCGACCTCTCGGTCATCTACAACCAGGTTGTCTCGGGCGTCGTTGACGACCTCGGCCTGTGGTGCAACTACGCGCAGCTCTATCGCGACATCGCGCACTGCTACGCCGAGGGTATCTTCGAGCGCGAGCTCGGCGACGACTACGCCGACTACAAGTTCGAGGACTTCTTCAACAACCAGGACCCGACGCCCATCGTCAAGATCCTCACCGACATCGCGATGAACAAGAAGGAGATCGCCTATGTCGGTCACGGCCCGTTTGTGTGGACCGAGCGCTGGAACGACGCCAAGTGGTACGACGACGCCAAGAGCTGCCTCATCAACTACCGCGGCTGGCCCGTGCACCACGCCATCGAGTGCTTCGGCCAGGTCGGCGGCCTGTACAACATGATGTTCAACCGCGACGACATGATCCACTCCGCCGTCAACTTCCAGGGCTGCGGCCTGCCCATCGACCTCAAGCGCCAGATGGCCAAGGAGATGTGGGGCGCCGAGGACGCGTGCGATCCCGACAAGGCGTACACGCCCATCAACGACGCCAAGATCGAGTTCGCGTGGTGGAGCATCGTCACCGACGTCCTGCATGACTCGCTGACGCTGTGCAACTGGGTGTGGCCGATGGCCATGGCCCCCGAGAAGGCCCGCGACTACCGCGGCGACCTCGACCTCGAGGCCCAGTTCTACACCGCCGTCACCGGCAAGGAGGTCACCATCGACGACCTCTACAAGGCCGGCGAGCGCATCATGACGCTTCAGCGCGGCTACTCGGCGCTCGGCATGACCGACGCCGACGGCAACGTGGGCTGCAACGACTTCCGCAACGTCCACGACGTCATCACCGAGTGGGTCTTCGAGAAGGATCCCGACATCAAGCCCTTCGAGGAGGGCACCGACAAGATGGATCGCGACGACTGGTCGAAGGCGCTGGGCATGCTCTACAAGCGCTTCGGCTGGGACGAGGAGCTCGGCTGCCCCACCAAGCAGTGCCTCGAGGACCTCGAGCTCGACGATCTCGCGACCAAGCTCGACGAAGCCGGCCTGCTCGTTGACGGCGGCGACGCCTACGACGACCGCACGCGCAGCTACGACGGCGTTCTCGCCGACTACAGCGCCAACAACCCGGCCCTCGCCTAAACGACCACGAAAGGAGTGAACCATGGCTGACGAAATCAAGGACACCACCGGGACCGAAGCCCCGGCCAAGAAGCGCAAGGTCAAGCGCCTCCCGATCGCCATTGCGGTCGTTGTGATCGTTGCCGTGCTCGGCGTTGCCGGCTGGGCCTGGCACGCCACCCCCGAGTACTGCGACGCCGTGTGCCACAGCACGATGGGCAAGTACTACGACTCGTTCGAGAACGACACCACGAGCCTTGCCTACGCTCACAAGTCCATCGTTAACAACCAGTGCCTCGGCTGCCACGAGGCCACGCTCTCCCAGACGGTGAGCCAGGCCCAGTCGCAGCTCTCGGGCAGCTTCTCCACCCCGCTCCAAAAGGTGACCTACTCCAACGAGTTCTGCCTGCAGAGCGGCTGCCACCTGGGCGGCGGCGTGATGCCGGGCGCAACCGAGTCCTCCACCAAGGACTACGGCTTTGACCCGCACAGCACCTACCACGGCGGCGTTGTGCAGCAGTGCAACTCCTGCCACCGCATGCACGACCAGAGCGTCCTCACCTGCACCGGCTGCCACCAGATCGGCGCGTACGAGGGCGAGGGCGGCGTCCCCGAGGGTTGGACCGACACCGCCGAGGTCGACGGCACCATGACCTACCTGCCCAAGGGCTGGACGGTTCCCCAGAACTTCGAGGCAACCACCACGCAGGAGTAAGCCTCTGAGCTTCTCGCCTGCATGCATCGCCAAGGCATAGCGCCTGATAGGGCGGCTTCCTCAAGGAGGCCGCCCTTCTCTTATATATAGTGGGCGGCGGGGTGGCATGCGCTTGTTCCGCGTGCTCGGACAAGCCTGTGAGCGTGTTTGCAGTTCTCGCAGTTTTGCCGGGGGCGCTGCCACGTATCGGGCATCTGGGGGATAATAGCGGCGTTTAACTGTCGCGAAAGGGGATCCATGACCGCCATTGACTACACGCCGCAGGGCGTTTGCTCGCGCAACATCCACGTGGAGCTTGCCGACGACGGCAACACCATCAACGCCGTGAGCTTTGTGGGCGGCTGCAACGGCAACCTCAAAGCCGTCTCCAAGCTCGTTGCCGGCAAGCCTGTTGACGAGATCGTCTCGATCCTCGAGGGCAACACCTGCGGCAACCGTCCCACCTCGTGCGCCGACCAGCTGACGCGTGCCCTGCGCGCCGCTCAGTCCCAGGCCCGCGCCTAAGTTATCCGGAGAAGCCCGTGTTCAAGCCAAAGCGCAAACTGTCCGCATCGTCTGCCTCCGCCGCGCGCCCCGAGAGCCAGGGCGCCGCGCGCAGGGGCATTACGCGCCGTCGCTTTGCCGCCGGCACCGCCGCCGTGGGCGGCGCGATTGCTGTAGCTACCGCGCTGTCGGGTTGCGGCGGTTCGGACGGCACAGGCGCGGGCGACCCCACGATCATCGACGACGATTCGCAGAGCATCAACGTGCTCGAGGAGTTTGCCGAGGCCGAGGCGCCCGAGGCTTCCGCCACTTGGGAGCTTCCGCTTGGCACGGTGCTTCTCCCGAGCAGCGGCGCGTACGTTGCCCTTATCCAGCAGGGAACTACGGCCGCCGTCATGAACACGCTCGGCGCGCTGAGCCTCTCCTCTGGCTCAACGGTCACGCTGCTCGAGGAGCCGACCTCGGGCACTTCTCGCTCGTTCTTTGACGCGAGCTGCTCTGACGACCTCTTTGCATGGATCGAGATCGACTACAGCGACCGCACCTGGACTCTGTTTGCCCAGCCCTTTGCCGAGGGCGCGCTCACGGGTTCTGCTCAGGAGCTCGCGAAGGGCACCTCGGACTACGATCCGCCGCGCTTTGCCGTGTACAACGACGCGGTTATCTGGCTTGTGATGCCCAACGCTTCGGGCCCCAAGTCGTCTGAGAGCTCGTTTTGCCGCATGTGGTCCACGGGCGACGACAGCGCGCAGGACCTGTGGGAGTCGCACGGCCGCTTTGCGACCACGCCCACGGTTTCGGAGGGCGTGCTCACCATCGCGCCGCGCGTGCGCGAGGACGAGGGCCAGTACTACGGCATCACGGCCATCGATCTCACGGACAGCGACCGCGCGCAGCTCGACCAGCTCGTGCTGCCTCTGAGCATCCGCCCCTTCGAGGCGGTGTACATGGGGGGCAAGTTTGCCTTCTCGGTTGAGGCGAGCTACGAGTCGGGCGGCCTGTTTGGCAACATGGGCACCTACGTGGGCAGCGGCAGCGGCCCGTACTACACGCTTTCGCGCGAGCCGTTTGCCTGCGTGTGCGGCAAAGAGGGTCGCTACGCCGTTAAGTCGCAGTCGTCGCACTTTCTCATCGACACCGACCAAGAGACGTACGCGGTTATCTACGCGCCCGACCACAGCCTCGACTTTGGCGACTACCCCGCCACCGTCGGTACGGCCGACACGCTGGTGACCTTTGCCACCGTGCGCAACCAAGAGACCGGCATGCCCGAGAAGGTCGTTGCCCGCACGTTTGAGCTGTAGCTGCCCCTGCGCACGGGAGTGCCTGCATTGCGGGCGCACGTCTTGCGCGGCCGCGGCCGCGCGGCGGGCGCGTTGGCGCCGAGGGGAGCGTCGCTAACCGTAGCCGCTAACGTTTTACGCAGTTACGAACGCTTGACGCAAACGCGAACGCTTAGAGCCCGTTTTGAGCCGGTAAGCGTTCGTAGTTGCGTCAAGCGTTCGTCGTTGCGTAGAACTCGGCGCTGAGGCTCAGGGCGACCTGGTCTTTGGGCGAGCGCGCCGCGCTTGTGGCGAGGCGGGGCAGGGGTTAGTAGCCCATGCGGCGCAGATCGTCGTCGCTCAGGCCAAAGTAGTGGCCGATCTCGTGGACCACGGTTTTGCGAATCTGCTCGATGATCTCCTCGCGGCTTGAGAAGAGCCGCTCGTGCGCGCGTTTGAAGATCGTGACCATGTCGGGGGCCATGTTGCCGTAGCTAAAACCGCGCTCGGTGAGAGGAACGCCCTCGTACAGGCCGAGAAGCACGCCGCGCACCCGTGTGCCGTCCGAGGGCTCTTCGCCTCGGGCGAGGGCGGCGCGCTGCGCGGCGCTCGGCTCATCCGCCATGGTAATGCCGACGTTTTCGAGCGCATCCAAGAAGCGCGGCGGTATGCTTGCCAGCGCTTCCTCAATGGCAAGCTCGAACTCTTCGTCGGTCATTTCGTACATGGGCGCTCCTTCTTGCGCTCGGCGGGCGCGCGGCACCGCTTTGCTCCACTATACGCTACGATGAGAAGCCAGAACATGATGGCGTCGCGTGCTGCCTGCGCATTGCGCACGGGCTTGGGGCGCGGCCAAGAGGAGGTTCGTTATGGAGCGCGTGACTGTTGACCGCATTATCGACGGTGTTGCTATCTGCCTGGCGGGCCCGGGCATGCTGAGGCGCATCCCTGCCGACGAGCTGCCCGAAGGCACGGGGGAAGGCACCGTGCTCGACTGTGTGGACGGCGCGTACGTGATAAACGCCGAGCTTACGGCCGGGCAGACCGTCTATATGGAAAGCGAGCTCTACTACGAGCACGAGGACGGATCTCCCGCTATGCGCGACGACTTTGAGGGGCGCATGTAGGCCCTGCTCCGCTTGGGGCCCGGCGCCCAAGGAGCTCCGAAGCCCCGTTTCCTGGGCTTTTGTCGTTTTGAAAAAGGGGCCTCGGAGAGGTTTTTCGCATATTCGAATACTTTTGGCGAACCCTCAAGTAGAGGCAAAACCGTCACGTCATCTACCTGCGGTTTTAATTCCGTGAAGGATGGGTCTACTCGGACCCTTGGCAAAAGTTCTCGAATATCCGTCGTTTTTTGTTTTGCAAGGCGATTCGCGGGCTGTTTTGGCTGCCTCGTTCAGCTGAATTCGGGTTTTGTTTGCCATACTGAAGACACCGTTTGCGTAGGTGCAGGTGTTCGGAAGGTGGTTGGTGTTGGGTAAGATGCCGTTCGGCCAACACGGCAAGGGCAATGCCCCGCGGCCGCGTGTTCGCGTTGCCGCCACGGTGGCGATACTGCTTGCGGCATGCGCGGTGTGCGCCGGTGTGGTTGCCGCCCAGATGGGTGGGATCCCCGAGTTAGAGGCAGCGTCCAACAGCCACGGTTCCGGCAGCCAGGGGTCCGCGCAGGATCAGGCGACTCCGGCTATCGGGTCGGATGCGGTAGAAAACGCCGATGGCGACGCCGAAGAAACCGCTGCCGATGAGAACGATGCCGACGACAGCGCCAATAAAACCGCCGCTTCCCGCACGTCGGACAACGCCAAGAAGCAGGCAGCAGCAAAAAGCGACGAGGCAGAGGAGCTCGCTCTCGCCGATATCGATCCCCTGAGCTTTGATGTCGTGCCCGCCTCAGACGGGTTTGCAACGTTCTCGCTGGTAGACGGCACGCCAGAGCCTGAGCTCCCGAGCAGCGCTCGGCAGCAGATCGAGCGTGCCGCCAGCGCCGTTGCACAGGCAGGCGGCAAGCTCGGCGCGGTCTTCGTCGACATGAACACGGGCGCGGGAGTTGCCTACGCGCCCGACACCGAGGTGTACGGCGCGAGCTCGTTCAAGGCCCCGTACGCGCTCTACGTGTGCGAGCAGCTGGTCGAGAAGGGCAAGGCGTCGCTCGACGACGTGTGCACGGTGGGCGCCACCTACGGCCTCGACGAGCCGCACGACCCCAGCGAGGCCCATGTCACGCGCGACCTTATTTCCAACGCGGTCACCGTATCGGACAACGACAGCTTCAAGATTCTCCGCAACGCCTACGACGCCCAGGGCTACGAGTCGTGGGCGGAGAGCCTGGGCGTGACGGATGCCCCTATCGACCCCGTGTCCTACTACCCGTCGTACTGCGCGCGCAGCTCGGCCCGCCTGTGGTGCGAAATGCTCGGATACCTTGGCACGGGCACCGCGACCGCCCAGTGGCTCGAGGGCCTGCTCGAGCAGACCACGGTCTCGTTTATCCGCACGGCCCTTGAGGATGAGGGCGTGCGCGTGCTCAACAAGGCGGGCTGGCTCGGCGGCGACCCGGAGTACAACTCGGTAACCGACGCCGGCATCATCGAGTGCAACGGCCACACCTACCTCATGTGCCTCATGAGCAGCATGTCCGACAGCGCTGAGACCGAGGCGCTGCTCGAGCAGCTGGCGTCCGCGCTCTTTGCCGCACGCGACGCGCTCGCCTAAGGCATCTGCCGCCCACGGCGTAAACACCGCGCAAAAGGGGATAATGACCTCCGTACAGACGGGGCCCAATACGGGTCCGGCTCAGCCTGTGGGGAGGGGGGCGCCATGACACTGGATAAGGCAACCGAGGAGTTCGCACAGCTTCTCGACGCGCGCACGGCGTACGGCCTTGCGTTCTCGGGCGGATGCGACTCGATGCTCGTGCTCGCGCTTGCACGCCGCGCCGGCATCGATGTGGCGCCCTACACGCTCGTAACCGCGTTCCAGGCCGCCTTTGAGCTCCAGGACGCCCGCGACGGCGCGCGCGATCTCGGCGCGCACCTCACGGTGATCGAGAAGGACGTCCTCGGGCAGGAGCGCGTATGCGCCAACGGCCCTGACCGCTGCTACTGGTGCAAGCACTTCATCTTCGGCACGATCCTCGGCGCCATGGCGTGCGAGGGCCGCACGGTGCTTCTCGACGGGAGCAACGCGAGCGACGACCCGGCGCGCCGGCCGGGCATGCGCGTGCTCGGCGAGCTCGGCGTGGTGAGCCCTCTGCGCGAGCTCGGCCTTACCAAGGCCGAGGTGCGCGCCCTCTCGCGCGAGCTCGGGCTGTTTACCGCCCAAAAGCCCAACTTCTCGTGCTACGCCACCAAGGTTCCCACGGGCGAGAAGATCACCGCCGCGCGCCTCGCCGAGGTTGCCGCGCGCGAAGCGGCGGGCTGGCGCTAGGGAGCTTGCTCGCGCAGATCGGGCGCTGATGGTAATGTCGAAGAGCGCGCGGGCGCGGGCCCGGGCGCAAACGGAAACAGACCGTGCCGCTTGCACACGAAGGGAGCGCGGCTTTTTGGACGCATCGGAACTCAAGGCGCTCGCCGAGCAGGTTGCCGCGGGCAACATGGCTCCCGACGACCTGGTGGCGCGCGTGCGCGAGGACGCCGCGCAGCTCTCGGCCGATCTGGGCTACGCCAACATCGACCTGCAGCGCGGCCTGAGAACGGGCACGTCGGAGGTCGTGTACGGCGCGGGCAAGACCGCGCAGCAGATCGCGGGCATCCTCACGGCCATGCGTGAGGCGGGTCAGGCGCGCACGCTCGTTACGCGCCTCGACCGCGAGAAGCACCTGGCCGTGCACCAGGCGCTCGCGCCTGCGCTCGCCGCGGACCTCGTGTACTACGACGAGCCCGGGCTCGCGGTGCTCGGCGGGCTGCCCGAGGCAAGCGGCAACGGCTTTGTGCTCGTGGCCGCGGCGGGTACGAGCGACCTGCCCGTGGCGGAGGAAGCGGCGGTGACGCTCGAGTTTCTCGGCAACCGGGTGGAGCGCGTCTACGACGTGGGCGTTGCGGGCATCCACCGGCTGCTCGCGCACGCCGACCAGATCGCCCGCGCCCAGGCCATCGTAGCCGTGGCGGGCATGGAGGGCGCGCTTGCGAGCGTTATCGGCGGCATGGCGGCCTGCCCGGTCATCGCCGTTCCCACGAGCGTGGGCTACGGCGCGAGCTTCGGCGGCGTGGCGGCGCTTCTCGCCATGCTCAACAGCTGCGCGAGTGGCGTTTCGGTCGTCAACATCGACAACGGCTTTGGCGCCGGGTTCCAGGCGTCGCTTATCAACCACGCGCGCTTGGCTTAAAGCGCCGCGCGCCTTTGCAGGGAGGGACCATGGGGCGCACGCTCTATTTGGACTGCACGAACGGCATCAGCGGCGACATGACGGTTGCCGCCCTGCTCGACCTGGGTGCGAGCGAGGAGAAGCTCCGCGCCGCGCTCGCGAGCCTGCCGCTTGGGGGCTACCGCGTGGAGGTCTCGCGCGTGGCCAAGGCGGGCCTCAGCGCCTGCGACTTTGACGTGGTGCTCGATGCCGCTCATGACGGCCACGACCACGACATGGCGTACCTGCACGGCCATGCGCATGACCACGCGCACGACCATGCGCACGACCACGTGCACGATCATCATCACGGGCACGGTCACGACCACGGTAACGCACGCGACCATCATCACGAACACGACCACGGACACGGACACGACGAGGGCCACGTCCACGCTCATGACCACGGCCATCACCACGAGCACCGCTCGCCGGCCGACATCGACGCGATCATCGAAGCGGGCGCGCTCACGCCGGGCGCCAAGCGCCTCGCGCACCGCATGGTGCAGGTGCTCGCAGCAGCCGAGGCCAAGGCCCACGGCGTAGAGCTCGCCGAGGTGCACTTCCACGAGGTCGGCGCGGTCGACTCCATCGTCGACATCGTGTCGGTGGCGGTGCTTCTCGACGACCTCGGCATCAGCCGCGTGATCGTGCCCGAGCTCGTAGACGGCCACGGAACCATCCGCTGCCAGCACGGCGTCATCCCCGTGCCGGTTCCCGCCACGCTCAACATCGTTGCAGCTCACGGACTGCCGCTCTCTATCTGCGAGGTCGAGGGCGAGCTCGTAACGCCCACCGGCGCTGCAATCGTGGCGGCGTGCAAAGCCGAGCACGAGCTGCCGCAGCGCTTTGTAGTTGAGCGCGTGGGCCTGGGTGCCGGCAAGCGCGCCTACAGCCGTCCGAGCCTTCTGCGCGCCATGATCATTGTCGACGCCAGCCCCGTTCCGCAGGACCGCGTGGTCAAGCTCGAGTGCGACGTAGACGACGCCACCGGCGAGCAGCTCGCCTACGCGGCGGAGCGCCTCATGGAGGAGGGCGCGCGCGAGGCCCACTGGGTGCCGGTCTTTGGCAAGAAGGGCCGCCCGGCCTATCAGCTGCAGGTCATCGCCCTGCCCAAAGACGTGGCGCGCCTCGAGAAGCTCATATTTGCCGAGACGCCCACCATCGGCATTCGGCGCACGCCCATGGCCCGCACGGTGCTCGAGCGCTGTGAGGACACGGTGAGCACCCCGTACGGAGACGTGCGCGTCAAGCGCTCGATGCTGCCTGGCGGTTCGGAGCGCGCAAAGCCCGAGCTCGACGACTGCGCGCGCCTTGCCCGCGCGGCCGGCGTGCCGCTCGCGACCGTTGCCACCGCCGCGCGCCACGCCGCCCGGCACGCGGCCTCCCCGCTCACCGGGGATAAAAACCGCAGCGAGCGGGAATAGTTTAGGCAGTGCCGCGCCGAGCAAGTTTGCCGCGGCGCGCTGTTTGCGATGCGCCGCGCATGCTCTGGCCTGCGCAAAGGGCTTTGTTCCGCCTGTGCCCGCGCAGTGCAAACAGGCAGGTTGAATGTCGCGATCAGGCGGATTCTCCGCGCTCTATGCGTTTATAATGGAGCAGATATGGAGAAGTAATGTGCAAACGTGCGCGTTGAGGGGGGCCGCCATGGCTTCAGATGCAAGAAAGATCTTATTGGTAGAGGACGAGAAGGCCATCCGCGACGCGGTGGCGGCGTATCTTGAGCGCGAGGGCTACTACGTTGTGGGCGTGGGCGACGGCCAGTCCGCCGTCGAGGAGTTCGAGAAGCACCAGTTCGACCTCATCATCCTCGACCTCATGCTTCCCAAGCTTTCGGGCGAGCGCGTCTGCCGCGCCATCCGCGACACCTCCGACGTGCCGATCATCATGCTGACGGCCAAGGGCGAGGTCGAGGACCGCATCATCGGCCTCGAGCTCGGCGCCGACGACTACCTCATCAAGCCGTTCTCGCCCCGCGAGCTCGTGGCGCGCGTCCGCGCCCTGCTGCGCCGCACGCACATGACCGACGAGCCGCAGCCCGAGGTTCTCGACTTTACCGACCTCGTGATCGACATCTCGGGTCACAAGATCCTCGTGGAGGGCAAGGAGGTCGACCTCACTGCCTCCGAGTTCAAGCTGCTCACCACGCTCGCGCGCCATCCGGGCCGCGTGTACACCCGCATGGAGCTCGTCGAGAAGGTCCTCGGCTACGACTTCGAGGGCTACGAGCGCACCATCGACTCCCACGTCAAGAACCTGCGCGCCAAGCTCGGCGACGACCCGCGCAACCCCAAGTGGCTCTACACCGTGCACGGCGTGGGCTACCGCTTCGAGGCTCCCGAGAAGAAGCCCGATGCGGACGCCAAGTAACAACGATCGTTCGAGATGCCCCGGCCCCGGGGCATCTCTGTCTCAACAGGTGATGCTATGGTGCCGGCAAGGCTCGTGCTCGATCCCAAACGAAAACCGTCCGCAGACGAGGGCAGCTCCCGCGCGAGCTGGAACACGCCGCGCTCCCACGTGGGCGCGGCGGTAAGCTACACCTCGCGCATGACGGTCTCGTTTGCCCTCACCGCCCTCATGACGGTGCTCGTGCTCATCGTGGTGATCTCGTTCGTGTGGAGCGGGGTCTTCTCCGACTACACGCGCGCCAACGTGGAGGAGGTCGCCACGCTCACGGCTGACCGCCTGGCCGAGGGCTACGAGGAGGACGGCAACCGATGGATGCAGGACACGCTCGTTTCCATCGCGCGGTCGAGCATGATCTCCGACGACATCGGCGTGCAGGTGCTCGACGCCACGGGAACCATCATCTACGACGACACGTCCATCAGCGCCGCCCTGACGTCGAGCTCGCAGGGGTCCGACGACGAGAAGGACGGGGCCTCCAAGCCAAGCAAGCCCAGCAAGGACGCCGAGGCCGAGTCGCTCGGCACGGCTCCCGATGCCCACGGCGTGGTTTCGACGGCGCCGAGCAGCCGCGAAAGCACCGTCGCCGTGCCCATCACCGACGACGACGGCGAGCGCATCGGCACGGTGCGCATGTGGGTGCTCGGCAGCGACGTGCTGCTCACCAAGGCCGACACGGTGTTCCGCGAGAAGACGTTCGAGGCCATGGGGCTCGCGGCGATTATCGCCATCGTCATCGCCGTGGTCATGGGGCTGTTCTTCTCGCGCGCGCTTACCAACCAGATCCGCCGCATCATGTCGGTGGCCAAGCAGATCCGCGACGGCGACCTGTCGGCCCGCACCGGCCTCAAGGGCGACGACGAGCTCGACCAGCTCGGCGAGACCTTTGACGAGATGGCCTCGTCGCTCGAGAAGGACCTCAAACGCGAGCGCCGCCTGACCTCCGACGTGGCGCACGAGCTGCGCACCCCGCTCATGGCCATGCTCGCCACGGTCGAGGCCATGCAGGACGGCATCTACCCGGCCGACTACGAGCACCTCGAGACCGTCGCCTCCGAAACGCGCCGCCTCTCGCGTCTCGTGCAGCAGATGCTCGACCTGTCGCGCATGGAGAACCACACGGCGCCGCTCAACATCGAGGACGTGGAGATGGTCTCGTTCGTGCGCAACATCGTGCGCACCCAAGAGCCGCTCTTTTCCGAGCGCGACCTGCGCCTGCGCTTCTCGGACGAAACGGAGGGGCGCCCGGTCGAGATCGAGGCCGATCCCGACATGATCACGCAGGCGGTCATCAACCTGTTGTCCAACGCCATGCGCTACACGCCCGAAGGGGGGTGGGTCGTGGTGCGCGTGGGCATCGACAAGCGCAACGTCACGGTGTCGGTGTCCGATACCGGCATCGGCATTGCCAAGGAGGACCTCTCGCGCGTGTTCGGGCGGTTCTGGCGTGCCGACGCGAGCCGTGCGCGCGAGGCGGGCGGCCTGGGCGTGGGCCTTGCCGTGACCAAGCAGATCGTCGAGCGCCACCACGGGTTCATCGCAGTGGAGTCCGAGCTCGGCAAGGGCACCACTTTCACGATTCACCTGCCGCGGGAGCACCACGCCTCGGCATCTTCGTCTACAATTGAGCGTTAGTTACAACGCCTGTCAGTACATGATTTCAAAGGAGCTGACCAGCATGTCTCTTCAGGAAATTCGCCCGGATTCGCACGGCAAGGTCCGCGACATCTACGACGCCGGCGATGCGCTGCTGATGGTGGTCACCGACCGCATTTCTGCGTTCGACTTCATCCTCCCCGACGAGATTCCCTACAAGGGCGAGGTTCTCAACCGCATCTCGGCCTTCTGGTTCGACCGCTTCCGCGACCTCGTGCCCAACCACCTGATCTCGATCGACCCCGCCGACTTCCCCGAGGAGTTCGCGCCCTACCGCAACTACCTCGCTGGTCGTTCGATGCTTGTCAAGAAGGCCGAGACCATTCCGGTGGAGTGCATCGTGCGCGGCTATCTCACCGGCTCCGGCAAGAAGACCTACGACGAGGACGGCACCGTGTGCGGCATCCACCTGCCTGCCGGCCTGACCGAGGCCTCCAAGCTGCCCGAGCCGCTCTTCACGCCGTCCACCAAGGCCGCCATCGGCGACCATGACGAGAACATCTCCTACGAGCGCTGCGCCGACATCGTGGGCGCCGACATCGCCAGCCAGCTGCGCGACCTCTCGCTCGAGATCTATACCGCCGCCGCCGAGTACGCGGCCACGCGCGGCATCATCATCGCCGATACCAAGTTTGAGTTCGGCATCATCGACGGCAAGGTCACCCTCATCGACGAGTGCCTCACGCCCGACTCGAGCCGCTTCTGGCCTGCCGACTCTTACGAGGAGGGCAAGGTCCAGCCGAGCTACGACAAGCAGTACGTGCGCGACTGGCTCAAGGCCAACTGGGATATGACCGGCGAGCCGCCGCACCTGCCCGCCGAGGTCATCGAGGGCACGGCCAACCGTTACCGCGAGGCGTACGAGATCATCACCGCCAAGACGTTCGAGTCCATGAAGGAGCAGCTGTAAGTGAGTCAGCGTAGTCCTATGAACAAGCGCAACCAGCCCGAGCGCGAGCGCACGTCGGGCATGGCGCGCAAGTCGGCTTCCAGCGCTAAGCCCGCCCGCGCCGCGGCAGGCTCGGTGCGCGTGGTTCCCGCCAAGTCCAAGGCCCGTCGCGCCCAGCGCGAGCGCGGCGAGTCGCTTGCGGGCCTGTCCAAGGAGGAGAAGCGCGCCCGCCGCGCCGAGGAGCGCCGCTTTGAGGACCGGGTGTACAGCGCCACCGAGTTTCTCCTCAAGGAGCAGCCGGTGTACAAGCAGCGCCGCCGCACGTGGTGGACGCTGCTCGGCATCGCCGGTGTGCTTGCGTTCGTGTCGCTCGTTCTGTTCTTTGTGCTTAACATCTCCGAGACGCATCCCGAGCTCGTGACCGGCGGCTTTGTGGTGCTCGTCTGCGCCTATGCCCTGCTGTTCGTGGCGGTGGGGTACGACTTCATCCGTATTCGCCCGGTGCGCAACGAGGTGCGCGCCACGGTGGAAGGCATGTCTGAGAACAAGCTCGACGCGGTTCTCGAGCGCGCTGCTCGCGAGCGTGCCGAGCGCGACGAGAAGGCTCGGACGAAGAAAAAGAAGAAGAGCGCCTAAGGCCCCTTTGCGGGCTTAGCGCTGGGGTCCCACGGGGACCTGCTAATACGAGCGGGCAGCAGGAGAGGACCGCCGTCCGCTCACGTGGCACGCGCGAGAAGGGACGTTGAGCATGGCCACCAGGAAGACTGCGTCGACATCTGCCAAGAGGGCGTCGGCCGCCGCCAAGAGCACTGCTGCGGCCGAGAAGAAGACCGCCGCGGCAACCAAGGCTGCCGCCAAAGCAGAGGAGAAGCCCGTAGAGGAGCCCGCCGCGGCTGCGGAGGAGGCGGCCAAGCCGGCCGCCAAGAAGCCGGCCGCCAAGAAGGCTGCAACGACCAAGACCGCTGCTAAGACCGCGGCCGCCAAGAGCACGACGGCTAAGACCGCGGCCGCCAAGACTTCCAAGAAGGCCGCCGCTCCTGCCGCCGAGGCAGCCAAGCCCGCTGAGGCAGTGGAGGAGCCCGCAAAGGCAGAGGCCAAGCCTGCAGCCAAGAAGGCTCCGGCCAAGAAGGCTCCTGCTGCCAAGAAGACCGCTGCCAAGGTGCCGGCCAAGAAGGCTGCCGCCAAGGCCGAGGAGAAGCCCGCCGCGGCCGAGAAGGTCGCAGAGGCCGAGAAGCCCGCGGCTGCGGAGGAGGCTTCCCAGGTGGAGGCCAAGCCGGCCGCTAAGAAGCCCGCGGCCAAGAAGGCCCCGGCTAAGAAGACGGCTGCCAAGAAGACCGCCGCAGCTGCCGCCAAGGCAGAGGCTCCCGCCGAGGAGCCGGCCAAGGCCGAGGCTGCCGAGGCTCCCGTCGAGAAGAAGCCGGCTGCCAAGAAGGCTCCCGCCAAGAAGGCTACTGCCAAGAAAGCTTCGGCCAAGAAGCCCGCGCCCAAGCCTGCGATCGCCGAGATCGACGGCTACCACGACGCCCCGATGGGCTACCTTGACGCCGATGACCTGATCGTGCTTATCGGCCAGCCGCTGCTCACCGCCGAGGTCACCTACGAGGGCAACGTTGCCATCGACGCCGCCGCCCGCGCGGCGCTCGACGCCGGCACGGTGCGCTCGGCCCATGCGTGCCCCGGCTCGCTTGCCACCGCGCTTCTCGAGTGCAGCGGTGCGAGCGGCAAGGGTGCGTTCCTCGCCGTTGACTGCGACTACGCCGCGGTGCCCTCCGTGGTGGGCGACTCCGAGAAGAGCCCGCTGCGCATCATCGCAACTGCCGCCATCGACCGCGAGGGCGAGCTTATCGACCAACTGCGCGCCTCGGGCGTGCCGTTTTTGGCGCTCGGCCGCGTGACGAACGACGGACTTGTGCGCTTTGACGCCACGGCCAAGGTCGTTGACCTCGGCTGGATCGCGAGCGACTTCAAGGGCGCTGTGGCTCACGTCACCGCGTAAGCTTACGTTCCGGGCGCTTTGCCCGGTACCTGGCAGTTGCTGCGTCTGCCAACGGCCCGATCGCTTGCCGCGGTCGGGCCGTTTTGTCCATATTTGTGTATGCGATACCCTGGAGGACCTGTGTTTCGATCCGATCTGACCCACGAGGAAGTGGTTGCCGGCACGCGCGCGCTGCAGCCGAGCATCGAGCGCTATGCCGAGCTTATCGTGCGCAAAGGCGTGGCGGTGCAGCCCGGGCAGGAAGTTGTGGTGAGCGCGCCGGTCGAGACGGCGCCCTTTGCACGCCTGCTGGTGCGTAAAGCCTACGCTGCCGGCGCCGGCCACGTGACGATGATCTGGAGCGACGACGAGGTTACGCGCGCCACCTACGAGAACGTACCGGTCGAGTGGTTCCGCGAGACGCCGAGCTGGCAGCGGCTCATGTACGACTCGCTGGCGGAGCGGGGCGCGTGCTTTGTGTTTGTCGAGGGCGCAGACCCCGAGGCGCTCAAGGGGATCGACCCGGCCAAGCCCATGGCCGCGGCTACGGCGCGCAACAGCCAGTGCCGCGTGTTTCGCCATGGGCTCGACTTCAACATCAACCCGTGGTGCATAGCCGGCGCGCCGGTTGCGGCGTGGGCGCGCACGGTGTTTCCGGGGCTTTCCGACGAGGCGGCGTGCTACCGGCTCTGGCAGGCGATTCTCGACGCGTCGCGCGCGCTGGGTGACGACCCGTGTGCTGACTGGGAGCTGCACAACGCCACCTTTGAGAAGAACCTGCGCATGCTCAACGAGGCGCATTTTGATCGGCTGCGCTATACGGCGGCCAACGGCACGGACCTTGTGGTGGGGCTTACCAGGAAGCACGTATGGGACGGCGGCAAGACCGAGACGCCCGAGGGGCGCGCGTTCTTTCCGAACATCCCGACCGAGGAGGTCTTTACCTCGCCGGATTTTCATCGCGTCGAGGGCGTGGTGCATGCTGCGCTGCCGCTGGTGCACCACGGCACCAAGATCTCGGGGTTCTGGATCCGCTTTGAGCACGGGGTGGCGGTTGAGTGGGACGCCGCCCAGGGCAAGGACGCGCTCGATCAGATCCTTGCCATCGACGAAGGCGCGCGCCGGCTTGGCGAGGTGGCGCTGATCTCCAAAAACACGCCGATCCGCGAGAGCGGGCTTCTGTTCTACGACACCCTCTACGACGAGAACGCGAGCTGCCATCTGGCGCTGGGCATGGGGTTCCCGGAGTGCTACGAGGGCGGGTACGACATGGAGGCCGACGAGCTGCTGGCCGTGGGCGTCAACCAGTCGCACACGCACGTGGACTTCATGATCGGCACCGACGACCTGTGCGTAACGGGCATCAAGGCCGACGGCACCGAGGTGCCGGTCTTCGTTGCCGGTCAGTGGGCCTGGGAGCAGCAATAACGGTTTGCCGCCGTTAGTGCCTCGCGCGGGGGGCTGACCGTGGGGAAAGTTTTTTCGGGGCGCCTCTCCCGCGGGGCGCTCCTTCTTTGTACGGTTGATCCGCGAGCGCCGCCGCCGCATCGTCCCGCCTTGGGAGAGAGGCAGGCGGCTGCTTGCTGGTCCGCCCAGAGATACCCGGCGCACATCGTCCTTGCTTGGGAGAGAATCGCACTTTTGAGCTTGAAAAAACGGGCCTTCGCGGCACATCGTCTCGCCTTGGGAGAGAAGAGCTGGCGCAAGATCACGCCTTGGGAGAGCGGACGAGAAGAACCACGCGATCTACCTGCGGAAACGTCGGGTGCCGCTTCTGCCTCGAACCGCCAAACTCTCCCGAGCCGAGACGTTGCGCACAGAAATCAAGAATTCGGTTCTCAGAATGCTGTTTTTCTCCCAACGCGGGACGATGTGCGCGATGTTGGAGGAGGGGGTGGTGTGCTGAGAGGATTTATCGCAATGAAGTGGGCCGTTAGGGGTTCGGCGTGCGCCTGGCGGCGCCCGCGGCCGCTCGCGCGCTCGCTACGGATGCTCCGCATCCGCTTTACGCTCGCGCCCTAGCGGGTTCGAACCCATGGATGGGCGCCGAATACGAAAAAACCTCGCCGGTAGCGAGGTTTATCAACGATGGGTGGGCCGTTAGGGGTTCGAACCCTAGACCTTGGGATTAAAAGTCCCCTGCTCTGCCAGCTGAGCTAACGGCCCTTGCATTCATGTATTGTAACGGTTCTTCTGGTGCGTGGCGAGATGCATTTTGGCAGGGTGCTCTACTGCAGGGTCTGCTTGTGGGGCCTTAGCGGCGGTGTTGTGCGTGGGAGGCGCCGCGACGTAGGGGGAGGGGGTGCCTTTTACCGGCTGAGTGGGGCGCTCGGGCGAGAAGCGCTTGACGGCGCATGCTGGCGGGCGCAAGGTTAAAGGACCCCTTCCGTGCGCTCCGTCCGAGAAGGACGGACCTCATGGACCTGTTTATCGAAACGTCCCAAGAAGTCGCGAAGCGCCTGGCGCGCGAGCAAAAACGACAGATCAATCAGCTCAAGGCGGAGCGTGCCGCCGAGGCTGCCCATGCGGCGAGTCTGGCATCGCGCGTTATGGGCCAGCGCATTCCGGCTGTGGGGCGGGAGTCGCGGCTGCCGGCTGAGCAGTTCGACAGTTCGGGATCCCTGGGCGGCGGTGCTTCTCGCCGATCGGCCTCGGCGGACGGGGCCTCGCCAGCGCCCTCGCTGCGCCAGGAAGCTTCCGGCACGGTCCGGGCGCCTCAGCCGCGCCTCGAGCCGATCTCGAAGTTTGACATCTCGGGCTTAATCGACGAGGCCCGCAGCGCCGACGAGGTTGCCGATGCCGCTTCGGAGGCCGCGTGGGAGGAGCTCTACGGCAGCAGCGCGCCAATGAGCAACGGCGTGCTCAGTGCCCGTCGCGCCCCCGCGGCGCCACGCCCGCGTAGCGCGCAGGCCTCGGCGCCGCAAAGCTCTTCTCAATCGTCTCCCTTCGGCAGCGCTGCGCAAACCACCGTGCTTGACCGCGACGCGCTCGACGCCGCCCTCTCGCGTTCAATGGGCGCGGTAGCCGCCGAGGCCTCGGCACCGCCTCGGGTGGCAACCTCGGGCTCGTCGGTTCGTGTCTTCCCGGCAGAGGAGCTGGGCGCATCCATGAGGGGAGAAGAGCACGTGTTCGGCGCCGCTACGCCTAACACGGCTCCATCGGCAGCACGGGCGTCGACCTCGGGTGCGTTTGGGCCTGTGGCACAGATGTCCAGCCACGAGGGAGGGCGCGTTGCCGGCATGCAGGCTTCTCTGGGCGGTGCCGCCGCGCATCTGGCAACGCCGACTACGCGGGCCTACGAGGCCGAGCGCGCCTACGATGCGGCGCGCACGCGCCACGCTCGCCGCATGGGAGCCCTGCGCGTGGTGCTCACGGTGGTTCTTGTGCCGTGCGCGCTGTTTGCGGTGTTTGTGACGGCCTACGCGCTCACCTGCGTTATGAACGGCGCCTCGCCGCAGGAGCTGGGTGAGCTGCTGCGCAACGGCTACGCCCATATGGGGTCGTTCCTGGCCGATCTGGGCAATCTGTTCTGATGCGAGGTCCCATCTGCGCCGTTTGCCGCATTTCGGCAAATTACCAGCTACCGACCCGAGAAGTACGCCGGCTGAGGCAGGGCCCGCCACGGGCGCATGGTACAATTTCTTGGATGCCCAATGCAAAGGAGTTGGCTATGAAATACGCCGTTGTCTGTGTGGGAAATCCTCGTCTTTCAGACGACGGTTTTGGCCGCTCCGTAGAGACGTACCTGCGCCAGCGGTACGATTTTGGCGGCGAGGTGGCCGTGGTGGGCATAGATGCTCTCAACGCCGATGCGGTCGAGGCGCTCGTGCATTGCGAGGGTGCCGCGCTGGTTGCCGCGGTCGATGGAACCGCCTCCGCGCCGGGCACCTCGTTTGAGTTTGACCTGGACGCCGCCGACCTCTTTCCCGGGTACCGCAGCGCGAGCGAGCTGAGCTTTGCCGACCTGTTTGCCTGTGTGCTTCCCGCCCAGACCCTGCGCTCGTGCCGCACGTTCTGCGTGCAGGTGGGCGAGCTTATGACGCGCGGCGGCGGGAGCTGGCTCTCGGCTGCGCTCGAGGCCTCGGTTGCTCCGGTTGCCCGCGCGGTTGCCGCCTATCTGCGCGACGCCTACCACATTCCCGTCAAAGATCTGTGGGCCGCCGACGACCCTATGCGCGCCGGCTCGACGGGCGCAGGCGCTCGGTCCTTCTCGACCGAGTACGGGCAGTACGGAAACCAGGCCATGGCCATAGAGCTCGCCGACCGCCTGTTTGCCGCCGGCTTTGACGGCGTGGCGCGCGAGGGCGCCTGCGTGTCGTGGCGCCAGGAGCCCACCGACGCGCTTGCCGCCTTTGGCGTGACCTTTGGCGCCGGCAGGGCGCTTGCCTGCGTGCGCGCCGACATAACCGACTACGACGTCGACGCCTTGCTCGCCTCGGCAGGCGCGTAGTGCGCAGCTGCGATAAGCCCACGCATAAGACGGCGCCTCGCCCGGCAGGTTGCGTGCAACTGCCAGACGAGGCGGTTTGCATGTTCAGGCGCCGTGGGTTGCGCGGCGGCCGCGGGTCGCCCGCCGGCGCACTAGCACGCACCGGCGCTGGGGCATATGTCGGCCAGAAGGCACGTGGCGCACTTGGGGCTCCGCGCCGTGCAGGTCTCGCGGCCGTGGCGGATCCACTGGTGGTTGACCGGCCCCCACAGCTCGCGCGGAATGATCTTGAGAAGGTCCTGCTCGGTCTTGAGCGGCTCTTTGGCGTGCGTTTTGGGGGAGAGGCGCAGACGGTGCGCAATGCGGTTGACGTGCGTGTCAACCGCGATGCCCTCGACGATGCCGAACCCGACGTTCATGACGATATTGGCGGTCTTGCGGCCAACGCCGGGCAGGCGCACGAGCTCGGCCATGGTATGCGGCACCTCGCCGCCAAAGTCGGCCATGATCATCTGCGCCGCTTCGACGCAGTGCACCGCTTTGGTTTTGTAAAACCCGAGGCTGCGGATAACCTCGGAGATCTCGGCAGGGGTGGCGCCGGCCATGGTTTCGGGCGTAGGCCAGCGGGAGAAGAGCTCGGGGGTTACCTTGTTGACCTGCGCGTCGGTCGTCTGAGCAGAGAGAAGCACGGCGATGACCAGCCTAAACGGCGTCTCGTGGTCCAAGAAGCACTCGACCGGGCCGTACTTCTCCTCAAGGCGTCGGCAGACTTCGACGGCGCGGGCGGTCTTGGCGGCGTTGGTCTCGCGTGGCATGGCGTTCCTTTCTTGCGCTCCGAGCAGGACTGCGGAGCCGTGGCGGCGCGCCTAGCGCGCAGGACGTACGGCGGTCTCGACGGACGAGAAAACGCCAGGTTTTTGGCGGGTCTCGGTGTACTCGATCATGATGCCGTCGGCGTCAAAGGTGTGTGAGCGCATAACGCCAACGGCGTTGAACCCGTCGAGGTCGATGATGCTTTTGTCTGCCGGGGTTACCGCTTCCACAGTAATAATGCGGCGGCTTGTGGCAATCTTCATGCCGAGTGTGCCCTCGAGGTAGGCGTACACCGAGTTTGCCACGATTTCGGGCGTGAGGCCGGGCACCGACTCGCTCAGGTAGTAGCTCTCGTCGGTCGAGATGGTTACACCGTTGGCGGAGCGCGCTCGCAAAATATGCGTGAGCTTGCTGCCTACGTCAAAACCGGTGAGCGAGGCAAGTGCGTCGCCGGCAACAACTTCTTCGCAAACAAGCACATCGGTGTGGGGCGTGAATCCCAAGCGCTTGGCCATCTCGCCGAAGGTCTCGAGGCCGCTGTAGCCGCGCGGGTCGGTGATAGCGGGGTTGCGGATCACGCGGACGCCCTTGCCCTGCTGCGGCAGCACGTAGGCGTCCTGCGCGAGCATGGCGAGCGCGCGCCTGATGGAGCTGCGCGAGCACCCGTAGAGCTGCGTGAGCTCGTTCTCGGAGGGCAAGAACGACTGGTAGCGGTACGTTCCGTTCTCGATATTCACGCGAATGTCGCGGTAGATGTCCTGAAACACTGCTTTGGGCACAGGGCACCTCCTTAGTTATTCGAACAGGTTAGTTCTGATCATCATACCCCCTGCAGGCCGGATTAAAGCAAGCGTAAAACGCAATCCGCCTATCGAGTTTTCCAGGTCCTGCGCCGCAGGCGACGCGAGCGGGTTCCAAGCACCGCTCATGGTCTCGCGCGGCATACCTACCGTTCCAGCCTGCCGTTTGCCGCCGATATTCTACCGCTCGTCCCATCTGCAAAAAACTTGTACGAACATGCTTGACTTGTACGAACAACGAAGCGATTATGTTTCCAGCACTTGTACGAACATGCTGGCCAGATTGCGAGGCGCCGCGCGAGAAGGTCGGTAATCGTGACTGCAAGGATCTGCTTCGCAGTGCGCTGTGCATCGCCGCGCAGCGCGCCCAGGGGAAAGGGGACTTTCTACCATGATGGAGAAAATCCAAAAGTTCGGTGGAGCGATGTTCACCCCCGTCATGCTCTTCGCCTTCTCGGGCGTCATGGTGGGTATTGGCACGCTCTTCACCACTCAGGCTATCTTCGGAGCGCTCGCCGCTCCGGAGACCATGTGGTACCAGTGCTGGAACGTGGTGCTGCAGGGCGCTTGGACGGTGTTCAACCAGCTTCCGCTGCTGTTTGCCGTTTCGCTGCCCATCGGTCTGGCCAAGAAGCAGCATGCGCGCTGCTGCATGGAGGCCCTGGTCGTGTACCTGGCCTTCCAGTACTTCATGAACACGATGCTCGCGCAGTGGGGCCCTGTCTTTGGCGTTGACTTCAGCGCCGAGGCCGGCGGTTCCTCGGGTCTTACGACCATCGCGAGCATCAAGACCCTCGACATGGGCATGATGGGCGCCCTTCTCATCTCGGGCATCACCATCATGATCCACAACAAGTTCTTCGACACGGAGCTCCCCGAGTGGCTCGGCGTGTTCTCCGGCTCGAGTCTGATCTACATGATCGGCTTCTTTGTCATGATCCCCATGGCGCTTCTCTGCTGCTTCGTGTGGCCCCACGTCCAGGACGGCCTCCGCGCCTTCCAGGGCTTCGTGACCTCCACGGGCGTCGCCGGCGTCTGGGTGTTCGTGCTTCTCGAGCGCCTGCTCATCCCGTTCGGCCTGCACCACCTGCTCTACAGCCCGTTCTACTATGACAACGCTGCGGTTCAGGGCGGCATCTACGCTGCCTTCGCCAAGGCGCTCCCCGAGATCGCCGCTTCCAAGGAGTCCATCAAGGAGCTCGCTCCCTACGCTTCCTTCACCGCGACCTCGTGGTCCAAGTTCTTCGGTGTTCCCGGCATCGCCCTGGCCTTCTACGCTACGGCCAAGCCCGAGAAGCGCGTTGAGCTCGCCGGCCTGCTCATCCCCACGACCCTGACCTCCATCGTCTGCGGCGTGACCGAGCCCATCGAGTTCACCTTCCTGTTCGTCGCTCCTCCGCTGTTCATCGTTCATGCCATCCTCGCCGCCACCTGCGCCGCGGTCATGAACCTCTTCGGTGTGGTGGGCGTCTTCACCGGCGGCCTCATCGAGGCTTCCTCGCTGACCATCATCCCGCTGCTCGCGAACCACTGGATGACCTTCCTCACCGGTCTCGTCATCGGCCTCGTGTTCACCGGCATCTGGTTCGTGGTCTTCCGCTTCCTCATCCTCAAGTTCGACTTCAAGGTCCCCGGCCGTGAGGACGACGCCGAGGAGATCACCTTCCGCACCAAGCAGGAGTTCCGTCAGGAGAAGCTCGGCTTCTCGGGCGACGGCAACGGCGCTGCTGAGGACAAGTACGCGGTTATCGCCGCTGCGGTTCTCGAGCTCCTGGGCGGCAAAGACAACATCGTCGACGTGACCAACTGCGTGACCCGTCTGCGTGTCAACGTCAAGGACGAGACCCTCGTGGCCGACGACCCCGATTTCAAGAGCGTGGGCACCAGCGGTGTCGCCAAGCGCGGCAAGAACATGCAGGTCATCATCGGCCTCAAGGTTCCTCAGGTCCGCGAGCGCTTCGAGGCTCTGCTCTAAGCTTCACCCCTCCTGTTCGGCGCGCCGTCCGCGTGCACGCATACGGCGCCTCCTTATGCGAACTGCCTGCCGCAATCAACATACAGGCGGCGCGCCGAGCCTCTTGCCAGCGCTTGCGCTGGCGCCGGACGAGCTTCTCGTCCTCGTGTTACCCGGGCTCTCGGGCCCGCCCGGCGAGCTTCTCGCCAACCGTTTGGCACTACCTCCGGGGGCGGATCGCCTCTTGCCGGAGTGCAGGTGCGCTGCTACCGGTCGCGGCGGCGCGCTTCTCTTGACCTTTGCGACCAGGAACAAGGAGGACTGACTCATCATGTCCAAGAAGTCGTATGCAGTTACTATTGCCGGCGGCGGTTCCACCTTCACGCCTGGCATCGCGCTGATGCTGCTCGAGGAGCATGACCGCTTCCCGGTGAACAAGATCACCTTCTACGACAACGACGCCGAGCGCCAGGAGATCGTGGCCAAGGCCTGCGAGATCTACTTCAAGGAGAACGCCCCCGAGATCGAGTTCAACTACACCACCGATCCCGAGACCGCCTTCACCGGCATCGACTTCGTGCTCGCCCACATCCGCGTTGGCAAGTACGCCATGCGCGAGAAGGACGAGAAGATCCCGCTGAAGTACGGCGTCCTCGGCCAGGAGACCTGCGGACCTGGCGGCATCGCCTACGGCATGCGCTCCATCGGCGGCGTCATCGAGATTCTCGACTACATGGAGAAGTGGAGCCCCGACGCGTGGATGCTCAACTACTCCAACCCGGCCGCCATCGTGGCCGAGGCCTGCCGCGTGCTGCGTCCGAACTCCAAGATCATCAACATCTGCGACATGCCCATCGACCTGATGGACAAGATGGCCGTGATGTGCGGCATCAAGGACCGTCGCGAGCTGCAGTACAGCTACTACGGCCTGAACCACTACGGTTGGTTCACCAAGATCTACGATAAGGACGGCAACGACCTTATGCCCGAGATCAAGAAGCACATGGCCAAGAACGGCTACCTCGACGGCATCAGCCACGAGGCCGGCCAGGAGCAGCACATCGACGAGTCCTGGATCCACACCTTCGGTAAGGCCAAGGACGTCTACGCGCTCGATCCCGAGACCATCCCCAACACGTACCTCAAGTACTATGTGTTCCCGGACTACGTCGTCGAGACCTCCAATCCCGAGTACACCCGTGCTAACGAGGTTATGGACGGCCGCGAGAAGCGCGTCTTCGGCGCCTGCCGCGAGGTCATCGAGAAGGGTACCGCTAAGGACTGCGGCTTCGAGGCCGACGCCCACGCCACCTACATCGTGGACCTTGCCTGCGCGCTCGCCGAGAACACCATGGAGCGCTTCCTGCTGATCGTTCCGAATGACGGCGCGGTGTCGAACTTCGACCCCACCGCCATGGTCGAGGTACCTTGCATCGTCGGCAAGAACGGCTACGAGAAGATCTGCCAGGGCCAGGTCCCGCAGTGGCAGAAGGGCATGCTTGAGCAGCAGGTCTCCGTCGAGAAGCTCGTTGTTCAGGCTTGGGTTGAGCACAGCTACCAGAAGCTGTGGCAGGCGCTTTCGCTCTCGGCCACGGTGCCGAGCGCCAAGGTTGCCAAGCTCATCCTCGACGACCTCATCGAGGCCAACAAGGGCTACTGGCCTGAGCTGCACTAAGCATTACCGCGCATGAGAAAGCGCCGGTTGCCACGGGCTCGTTAACGTGGAAATCCCTGCCCGCTGACCGGCGCTTCGGGGCTGCGACCTTCACGGGCCGCAGCCTTTTTTAGTTAGCACGCAAAAAACCGATGATTGCGTTTTAGGGTAGACGTTCTGCGTAGCGGACAAAGATGTGCATGCATTACCTGAGGAAACGTCATCAGTTTGAGTGCGGTACCCTTGCGAGGCCCGCGCAAAACGCAATCATCGGGGTTTTGGTTGCTGGCTGGCGCGCGTGAGGTCGGGCGTTTCGTGACTGAATGCGCAAGCGAGGGGCGCAGGGCGTGCGCACGCTGCCTTTCCGGCGCAAAATCCGACCGTTCAGAGATTGTCGCACGCCAACCTGTTCGAACAAGGTATACTAAACATGTACGAACAAGTGGAGGCATTTGCCGCTTCGTATCGCCGCTCTGATCTGTTTGCCCGAACCTGTTGAGGGGATGCCATGAGCAAGAAGAAGATGACGCCCGCGCAAAAGGCCGCCGCCCGCCGCGAGGTTACGCCCGAAGAGAAGGCCCTTGCTGCTCAGCGCGCCGAGGAGCGCGCCGCCAAGCGCAGCGCTGCCGACCAAGAGCGCCGCATGGGCACCAAGTCCGAGCGCCTGACCAAGCGCATGTTCACTACGGTCCAGGTTGTGCTTGTGCTTATCCCGTTTGCGCTTCTGGGCTTTAACGGCCTCATGGGCGGCGACATCCAGACCGTCATGCAAGAGGATGCCATCTTTGCCGTGAGCTTCCTCATGGCCATGGTTCAGCCCTTTGTGGCGTGGATCCTGCGGTTTGTGTACAAGCACCACGCTGCTGGCGAGGACGGCTACGCGCTCGGCAACCTGGTGGGGCTTCTCTGCGCCGAGATCTGCCTACGCAACATGGTGGGCATCATTGGCTGCTTGCTTCTTGTGTGGCGCGTGTGGCGCAAGGCCCCTAACGGCGTTATGGCAGCTTGGGCGCGCGAGCGCAAGATCGGCGGCGTGCTCTTCGACATCTCAGGCGCGCTCGCGGTGTTCCTGCTTTCGGCTCTCTGCGCCTTCGCGGCGTGGCGCGTCGGGATCTAAGCGTTCTCCCGCGCACGCCTGTCAGCCGGCTACGCCCTTCTCGCCGGCTTGAATCTGATCAGGGCCTACCCCTTTCCAAGCGCCCGTTGCCCCTTGCGGCAGCGGGCGCTTTGCTGTTGCCGGCAGGCGCCGACGAGCTGAAGAGAATGTAGGAACTTGCGCGCGCGTCCGCACGGGCAACTATACTGAAGCAGCACAAACAAAGGCCCCGGCTACGCGGGCCGGCTGCTTAAGAACAGGTTCCCATGCTCATTCATCGCATTGCCGCACAGCTCTACAAGGTCGATGCCCTGCGCACGGTGGAGTCGGCGCTCGGCCGTGGCGACGACGTGACGCTTGCCGTGGCGCAGTCGGCGCGCACGCTGCTCGCCGCGGCGCAGTTCGCGCGCCATCCGCGGCCGACGGTCTACATCGTCTCGGGCGAGGAGGCCGCCGAGCGCGCCGCGCGGTCGCTCGCCGCCTACGTGGGGCTCGAGCACGTGGCGCGCTACCCCGAGCGCCGCGACTACCCCTGGAAGGACTCCGAGCCCGAGGCCGCCGTTATCGCCAGCCGCTGCGAGGCGCTCGAGCGCATGCACCGCGGCGACGCCTGCATCATGGTCGCCTCGGCTCGCGCGCTGCTGCGCTGCGTGCCCCCGGCGGGCGAGAACTACTTCTCCTCCGAGCGCTTTGCGGTGGGCGAGGAGGTTCCCTTTGACGATGTGCCGTGCCGGCTCGTGGCCATGGGCTACACGGCGTCCGACGCGGCGGACCGCGCCGGGCTCTTCCGCGTGCACGGCGACTCCGTTGACGTCTTCCCGGCGCAGGCCAAGGCGCCTGTGCGCCTTGAGTTCTTCGGCGACGAGATCGACCGCATCCGCCATATGGTCTCGTCGACGGGCCAGACCATCGGCGACGCTGACAGCGTGCGCATCTCGCCCTGCCGCGAGCTCGCGCTGACCGACAAGACCCTGCACAACCTGCGGCTCGCCATTTATCAGCCCGCGCAGGAGGATACCGAGCTCGCCGCGCTTCTCGAGTTGGCAAACGCGCACGTGGCCACGCCCGAGCTCGACCGCTGGCTGCCGGTTCTCTACGGCTCTACCGCCACGCCGCTCGCGCACCTGCACAAAGACGCGCTCGTGGTGCTCGCCGAGCCGCGCTCGCTCTTCGACGACTGCTCGCGCGCGTACGAGCAGATCGACGCCCGTGCGGTCGAGGCGGGCATATCACGCCTGGACGGGCTGTACGTGCGGCCCCAGGAGCTCGACTTCGGGCGCCAGCAGCGGCTCAACTACGTGAGCATCATCCGGGCGGGCGGCGCGGTGACCGCCGAGCTCAAGGTCGAGCAGCCTGCGCTCGCCGGGTCGGACAACCGCTTCATCGAGCGCGTGCAGACGGTCGTCAACAACCACTACGCCGTGCTCTTTGCCATGCCCGACCGCGGCGCGCGCGACTCGATGGAGCTCACCTTTGGCGACGAGGGCATCCCGTTTGACGCCTCGCTTGCGGGCGACCCGCTCAATGCCGACCCCTTGGACGAGAAGGGCGCCGCCGCCAGCGCGCCGCGCCTGCCCACGGGCCGCGTCACCTTTGTCGACGCGCCGATTCCCGCCGGCATCGTGGTGCCCGCGGCTCGCCTTGCCATCTTCTCGGTCAACGACCTCAACGCGCGCCTCGACGCCCGCCGGCACCGCGTGCGGCGCAAGGTCGACGTGACCGAGATCACCTTCCCCTTCAAGCCTGGCGACTACGTGGTGCACGCGACCCACGGCATCGCGCTGTTTGCCGACATCGTGCGCCAAGAGGTGGGCGGCAAGGAGCGCGACTACTTTTTGCTCGAGTACGCCGGCGGCGATAAGCTCTATGTGCCGCTCGAGCAAGTAGACCGCATCACGCGCTATGTGGGCCCCGACGGCAGCAACCCGCGCCTCACGCGCCTCAACACCGCCGACTGGAGCCGTGCCACCACGCGTGCGCGCAAGAGCGCCAAGAAACTTGCGTTTGACCTGGTAGACCTCTATACGCGCCGCTCGTCGGTGGTGGGCTACGCCTGCGGTCCCGACACGCCCGCCCAGCTCGAGATGGAGGAGAGCTTCCCCTACGAGCCCACGCACGACCAGCTCGCAGCCATTGCCGACATCAAGGCCGACATGGAGTCGGCCAAGCCCATGGACCGCCTGCTTTGCGGCGACGTGGGCTTTGGCAAGACCGAGGTGGCGCTGCGCGCCGCGTTCAAGTGCGTGACCGACGGCCGTCAGGTCATGGTCCTCTGCCCCACGACCATCCTTGCCCAGCAGCACTACGAGACCTTCTTCGAGCGGTTCGCGCCGTTTGACGTGGAAGTCGAGGTTCTCAGCCGCTTCCGCACGCCCGCCCAGCAGCGGCGCGCCCTTGCCAAGTTTGCCGAGGGCGAGGTCAAGGTGCTCGTAGGCACGCACCGTTTGCTTTCGGCCGACGTGAACCCCGCTAACCTGGGCCTGGTGATCATCGACGAGGAGCAGCGCTTTGGCGTGCAGCACAAAGAGCAGCTCAAGAACCTACGCGAGCAGATCGACGTTCTCACGCTCTCGGCTACGCCTATTCCGCGCACCATGCAGATGGCGCTGTCGGGCGTGCGCGAGATGAGCCTCATCACCACGCCGCCTACCGGGCGCCGTCCGGTCGAGGTGCACGTGGGCGAGTACGACCCGGATGTGGTGAGCGCCGCGATCAGGCTCGAGATCCAGCGCGGCGGCCAGGTGTACTACGTGTCCAACCGCGTGAAGACCATCGAGGACGCCGAGGAGCGCGTGCACGAGGCGGTGCCCGAGGCGCGCGTGGGCGTGGCGCACGGCAAGATGACCGCGCGCGAGATCGAGGACGTGATGATCGAGTTCGCAACTGGGCGCATCGACGTGCTCGTGGCAACCACGATCATCGAAAGCGGCATCGACAACCCGCACACCAACACGCTCATCATTGAGGACTCGCAGCGCCTCGGTCTGGCGCAGCTCTACCAGCTCAAGGGGCGCGTGGGCCGCAGCGCCACGCAGGCGTACGCCTACTTTATGTTCCCCGGCGAGATTCCGCTCACCGAGGAGGCCACCGAGCGCCTGACCGCGCTTTCGGAACTGCAGGAGCTGGGCAGCGGCATGCGCATTGCCATGCGCGACCTCGAGATCCGTGGCGCGGGTTCGCTCGTGGGCGCCGAGCAGCACGGCAACCTTTCGAGCGTGGGCTTTGACCTGTTTACGCAGATGCTCGGCCAAGCCGTTGCCGAGGCGCGCGGCGACGAGGACGCGGCGCTCGAGCAGGCCGAGGTCACCATCAATCTGCCTGCCGACTTCTACCTCGACGACGAGTACCTGCCCGACGTCGACAAGCGTGTGCTCGTGTACCGGCGCCTTGCCGGAGCCACGGAGCTCGAGACGGTCGACGAGCTTCAGCAGGAGTGCGAAGACAGCTACGGCAAGCTGCCGCTCGCCGGGAGCAATCTTTTTGACCGCGCGCGTATCCGCATTCGCGGCGAGCGCCTGGGCATGGAGTCGGTGTCGCTTACGCAGGGGCGCGTGGTCTATCAGGGCGTCGACGTACCCAAGAAGGTGGCGTTTGCCCTCCGCCAGAAGTACGGCGCGCTCAACTATCCCAAGACCCGCAAATTCACGTTCCCCTACAAGATGGGCCCCGAGGAGCTTCTCCCGGTGACGCTGCGTATTCTCGAGGCTCTCGGAGATTCGGGGGATTGACGCTGCGGTGCG
>CASEEV010000003.1 GCA_949287065.1 uncultured Collinsella sp. | reverse complement strand
CGCGCTATAGCGTTGGGAAGGGTGACCTGCATGGAGTTCTCGGAACGGTTGGACGCGTTTGGCGAGGAGATCTTTGCCTCTCTGAACGAGAAGCGCCTGGCGCTTGAGGCGGAGGGGCGCACTATCTACAACCTGTCGGTGGGCACGCCTGACTTTCCGCCGGCTGAGCACATCGTAGACGCACTCGTGGACGCCGCGCACGAGCCTGCTATGTGGAAGTACTCGCTGCGTGACCTTCCCGAGCTCAAGCAGGCGGTCTGCGACTACTACGATCGCCGTTTCGGCGTTGCCGGCATCACGCCCGACATGGTCACTTCGGTCAACGGCACGCAGGAGGGCGTCGGTCTATTTGCGCTCGCCATGCTCGACGAGGGCGACACCGTGCTCGTGCCCGACCCTTGCTACCCGATCTTCCAGGGCGGCGCGTTTATCGCCAAGGCAAAGCCGTACTATTACAAGCTCACAGCCGAGCACGACTTCTTGCCGCATGTGGCCGACATCCCCGACGAGGTGGCCGACCGCGCCAAGTACATGATCATCTCGCTGCCCGCCAACCCCGTTGGCAGCGTGGCAAGCCCGGGGCTCTACGAGGAGATCATCGCCTTCGCTAAGAAGCACGACATCCTGCTCGTGCACGACAACGCCTACTCCGACATCATCTACGACGGCGAGCCCGGCGGGAGCTTCCTTTCGCACGAGGGCGCGCTCGAGCAGGGCGTCGAATTCTTCTCGCTGTCCAAGTCGTTCAACGTGACCGGCGCGCGCATCGGCTTCTTGGTGGGCCGCGCCGACGTGGTGTCGGCGTTTGCCAAGCTCCGCGGCCAGATGAGCTTCGGCATGTTCTATCCCGTCCAGAAGGCGGCCATCGCCGCGCTCACCGGCCCGCTCGACGGCGTGGAGCGCCAGCGCATGCTCTACCAGGAGCGACGCGACGCCCTTTGCGACGGGCTCGAGAGAATAGGCTGGCAGCGCCCCAACGCCCACGGCACCATGTTCGTGTGGGCCAAGCTGCCCGGCGGCCGCACCGACAGCCTGGCCTTCTGCGAGGAGCTGATGGAGCGCGCCGGCGTGGTGGTGACGCCGGGCGCGAGCTTTGGGCCTTCGGGCGAAGGCTACGTGCGCATGGCGCTCGTGCTGCCGCCGGAGGGGCTGCGCGCCGCGGTCGCCGCGATCGAGGCGGCGGGCATCCGCTAGCGCTGTCGCGCTGCAAGCGGCCGGCGTGCTGCCGACAGCCAATCGGCCGCTGCCCGTGCTGCCGGCACCGTCCTTTCTCCGCAGCTCAGGGGCTTTCGTCGGCCGAGAAATACTCTCGCTTGGCCGATCGGCCCGTGCTTGCGCAATCGGCGTCCGCGCCGCGCGGTACGCTAAGGACGCAAAACGTGTTCGACCCGCCCGCGGGCGAGCTAACCTTTCGGGCGGCAAGTTGTTTGGAGGCACCATGTTGTTGGTTCCCGCAGGTCGTAGGTCTTCCCCCGAGACCGATGACAGCGCCGCTGCCGCTCAGCGCCGCCGCATCGCCGAAATGCTGCGCAAGGGCGAGGACGTCGTCGTGAGCCGCAACGGAACGCTCCACGAGCGCGGCCAGGTGCCTGCCGGCGAGGAGATCGTCGACGGCGAGGTCGAGCTCGTCGTGCCCGCCGGCAAGCTCGCGTAAAGGAGGTGCGCTCATGGCCTCCTTCTACTGGTACGAGAACGACCCCGACCTTCTCGAGGCCGAGAAGGCCGCGATGCACCGGCTCTTCCCCAACTTCAAGCTCCAACGGCTCGAGGACGGGCGCCTGTACTGGGTCGGCACGGTCAACCCGCTCGGCCCCTCGGGCGGCACGTGGACCCTCATGGCCATCTACGAGCACGATCATCCCAACAACAAGAAGCTCTACGGCTCGTCGGTGCGCGTGTACTCCATCAAGCCCGATCTGAACGAGCTGTACAAGGCCGCCGGCGGCCTGCCGCACGTTCTGCGCGACAGCGAGGGCCAGCTCTACATGTGCACCGCCCGCCAGCAAGACGTCGACGCTGGCAAAAAGACGGGCAGCGAGCAGAGCTACGACGTCACCTCGGCGGCAAAGTCGCTCGGCTGGGCCGTCAAATGGATCTTCATGGTCGAGAGCTGGCTCAACGGAGACATCTCTCCCGACGACGCGTTCGGCCATGTTTTCTAAGTTCGAGGCGCTCTGGCGCCGCTCCGGCGAGAGCGCAGGTGAGCGTCGAGGGGGAGCAGACGAGAACTACGCGGCTCAGCAGCGGCAACGTGCCTCTGGCTCCGGGCAGGCGCCGCGCCGCGGGGGCAGCACGGTGACCTTCGACGGCATGGTCTTCGGGCGCACACCCGAGGTTCCGATGCGCCAGATGACCGCGGTCGGCGATCTCGGCCAGGCGGGTGCCGGCCAGGCAGCGGTTACGCAGGACGCCCCTGCCGGCCAGGCAGTTCAGGCAGCCGCGCCGGCATCGGCACCGGCTCCGCGCGCCGCCGCGCGCCCGCCGCGCCGTCGCCGCTCCAAGCCCGGCGATCCCTTCTCGCCGCGCAGGCTGCACGTGTACTTTTCGGCGCGCGCCTGGACGGCGATTCTCTCCGAGACGCTTGCCGAGATCCGCACCGAGACGGGCGGCATCTTGCTCGGTTACCGCGAGGGCAACGACTGGCTCGTGGTCGAGTCCATCGATCCCGGCCCGGGATCGGTTCTGCAGACCGCGTTTTTTGAGTACAACGAGAAGTACGTCACGCACCTTGCGAACCGCATCGCCAAGCTTTACGAGCGGCCGCTCGAGATCCTCGGTCTGTGGCATCGGCATCCCGGCTCGTTTGACCGCTTCTCCAACACCGACGACGGCACCAACGCAACGTTCGCCCAGATGAGCCGCTTCGGAGCCATCAGCGGCCTCGTGAACATCGACCCCGAGCCGCGCTTTACGCTCTACCACGCCTCGTCCCCTCTGGCCTACACCCGCGTGCGCTTCTCGGTCGTCACCGACGACGAGCTGCGCGCCTGGGCGCCTTTGCGCAGCACCGACGAGCTCGTGCAGGTTATCGAGCGGCGCAACGCCGTGGGCGGCGCGATCTCGCCCGGTCAGAGCCTCGAGGTGCGCTCGGCCTTTGCGCCGTCGTACCTTGCCGAGAAAGTCGATCAGGTGGTCAGTGCTGAGGCAGCCCGCACGCCGGCGCTTTCCGATCCGGCGGCGCGCATGCCGTGGAACGACGCCGAGCTTGAGTGCGCCGTGCAGCTGGTGGAGCAGGACGTGGCGTTTTTGAGCGCTTGCGGCGTGGAGCTCGGGCTCAGCCTGTCGGATACGGGCGGGCTCGCGCTCGAGGCTCGTGGCCGCGAGGCCGAGGAAGCCCTCGGCGAGATCGTTCCGGTGCGCACGGGGCGCGGCGCGATACCGGCCTTTGTGAGCGCGCGCAGCGGCGCGTGCGCGCCTTACCGCCCCGGCCTTATCGAGCGCGCCATGCGCCAGTAGAGACCCCGCAAACTCGACCCTCCGAGGAGGAAGTATGTTTGGCCAAGTAGAGAAGACCGTGCGGGCGCTTGTCCCGGGCTGGGTGTTCGAGAGCCGCCATACGGGGCCGCTCGACGCCGTGTGGAACGAGGCGACGGGCGTGCTCAACGTGCTGCCGCCGAGCGAGGAAGGCTGGAGCATGGCGCTCGCAGCCGATCAGGCTCCGGTGACGGTCGACGTGCTGTTCAGCGAGGACGAGCTGCCGCAGGAGATGCGCGCAGCCGACCAGCCGGCGGAGCCCGCGCGCAAGCAGGCGCTTCTCGACCTGATCCGCGGGGCGGAGGCGGTTGAGGACGCGGCCGGGAAAGCTGGCGAGCCTGCGGGCGACGCTTGCGCGCACTCTGAGCCCGCAGCCGCCTCGTGCGGGACTATCCACGTGCTCAGCCAGGGAGGGGATGCCGACGACCCCGAGGCCGTCGACTCCGTTGCCGAGGTCGTTGACGGGGAGGCGGAGGCTCCTGCTGAAACGGCCGCCACGGCGTCCGCCGAGGCATCGGCCGCTGACTCTGACGAAGCCGGCAAAGGCGTCCCCGACGATACCGAGGAGCCCTGTGCAGAGCCAGTCGATGCCTTAGACGATGCGGCTGCGGAGCCGGTCTTTGCGTTTTGGTGGGACGGCGCCGATCTTTGGGCGCGCGCCCTGGTCCCGGGCTTCGCGCCCGAGGTGCAGGTCGAGCGCTTTGACCTGCACCGCGACATCTTCTCGCGCAACACCGGCATCTTGGAGACCGACCTCATGGCCGAGAAGCGCGCCGTGATTCTCGGCTGCGGATCGGTGGGGAGCCTCGTGGCGCTCGAGCTTGCGCGCGCGGGCGTGGGCAACTTCTTGCTCGTCGACACCGACGTGTTTGAGTACCACAACATCTGCCGTCACCAGTGCGGCGTGTCGGACGTGGGCCGCTACAAGGTTGAGGCCGTGCGCGACCGCATTCTCAACGTGAACCCTGCGGCGTGCGTGGAATGCGCGCGCACCACGGCCGAGGAGCTGCCCAAGGACCGCTTTGATGCGTGGTGCGTGCCCGGCCGGACCCTTATCGTGGGATGTGCCGACAACCGCGGCGCCGACGTGTACGCCAACCGCATCGCGGTGATCTACGGCGTGCCGTTTATCTCGGTGGGCTTTTGGGAGCGCGCCTTTGCCGGCGAGGTGTTCTACTGGCTGCCAGGACGCGACCTGCCCTGCTACGAGTGCGCGCTCGGCAGCGACGACGGGCTCTCGCAGCGCGTCGAGGCAAACCACCACATCTATACCAACCA
The DNA here is from genome assembly GCA_949287065.1 of uncultured Collinsella sp. Taxonomy (GTDB): domain Bacteria; phylum Actinomycetota; class Coriobacteriia; order Coriobacteriales; family Coriobacteriaceae; genus CALUOB01. Next base: position 3,622 of record CASEEV010000003.1, on the reverse strand, counting down.
GACCGACCTCGAGGCGGTAAACTTCGAGCCGGGTATCTCGATCGACATCAACTTCGTGACGACCATTGGCGTCAAGCTCGCGCTCGACATCCTGAACGAGGGCAACCCGCGCTTTACCCAGCGCCTGCTGCCGTCGCTCACGCAGTACACGCTCGTGTGCAACACCAACGACCCGGCGGTCGGCGGCCCCATGGCCGAGATCTTCAGCTACCCTCTGCAGGTCACGACCTCCATCAAGGTGGGGTACGGCGCCGAGTGCCCGCCGTGCCGCTACGCGCCCGAGGCGTAAGGCGGGCGCGCTGTGGCAGCCGACAAGCGCAAGGTGACCGTGGGTCCCGACGGCACGATCCATGTAGAGGAGGGGTCCGGCTCGGGCTCGGACTCGGGTGCCGAGGCGGGCAAGGCTCCGGCGCCTGATCCGGGGCGCGCCCCTGCGCCGCTGGAGCATGTGGCGCCGAGCGCGCCTGCGCGCGTGCCTGCCCATACGTGGGCCATCGTAGCGGCAGCCGCCGCGGTGCTCGTCTTGGCGGTGGTTATCGCGGTGCGCTTTGCAGACGGCGGGTCGGGTGCGCAGGGCTCGCAGGGCGCGGGTGCCACCGCCGCGGGCGCGGGCGCTGCTCAGGCGCCGGCGTCCAGCTCGGCGTCTGCCGCGGGGGAGCGCGCGTTTCCGGAGCTCACCGCCGAGGAGGCCGAGGAGCGCGCCATCGCCGAGGTGCGCGACCATATCGACGCGCTGGTCGATGCGGACGCCTCGCAGCTTTCGGGCGCGTTTGACGCTGTCGAGGAGCGCTTTGAGGAGAACGCCGGCGCCGAGCTCGCCGATGTCGGCATCGGCGTCGAGCAGTACATGCGCGCCTGCCTCGCGGTGTACGGCGCCATAAGCTACGACCATACCGTGTACTATCCCGATCTCGGCGAGGGCAGCGCCTACGTGGTGGCGCCGTCGTTCTCGACTGCCACGATCGCGGCGAGCTTCGGCGGAATCCTCGACTACTATTCGCCCACCGACGATCCCGCCGACGCAACAGGCGCCGTCGCGAGCGCAACGCTCGAGGACTATCTTGCCGAGGCTGCAGGCGACGTGGGTCCCTCGGAGACGGAGCGCACCTACGAGATCGCCTTCGTGATCGACGACAACGGCAACGCGGTTCTCGACGAGAGCAGCTGGGATCAGTTCCTCATAGACATGTTCGAGGCTTAAGAGCCCGGGCGGACAGCGGCCGCCCGCGGCTCCCCGGTGCCCGCGCCCATTGTGCGGAGACGGTGCGCGCGCTCTGCTCCCCATACGGTCTTCACGGCGGGGGAGTATCATACGGGCGTTTGTGACGACAGTTCGGCCGGGGCGCTGAGCAGGAGGATGCGCGGCGTCGTTTCGCTGCCTCTGGGCCTGCCCGGCCAAGGCGCGACCCCTCAGGAGGGCTTGGCATGCAGTTCAACTTCGTTGACCGCGAGTTTATCCCCGTGGTTCTCGGCGGCGACATCAATACGTACAGCGTTGCGCGCGCGTTTTGGGAGCAGTACCAGGTTCAGACGCACGTGTTCGGCAAGTACCAGACCGGCCCGAGCTTCAGGAGCAAGCTGACGGCGTACCATCCCAACCCCAAGATCGACGAGGACGAGACCTTCCTCGCCACCATGCGCGCCTTTGCCGCGGAGCACGCCGACAAGAAGATCCTCGTCATGGGCTGTGGCGACAACTACGTGGCCATGGCCGCCCGCCTGCGCGACCAGCTCCCCGAGAACATGATCGCCCCGTACATCGACTTTGACCTTATGGACACGTTTCAGCGCAAGGAGCAGTTCTACCGCTTCTGCGACAAGCACGGCCTCGACCGTCCGGGCACCTTCGTGTACCAGAAGGGCATGCCGCTCGACTTTGAGCTCGACTTCCCGTTCCCGGTGATCCTCAAACCCTCCGACGGCATCGACTACTGGGCGCACCCGTTTGACACGCAGTACAAGGTCTACATCATCGACACGCGCGAGCAGATGCAGCAGGTCATCCGCGACATCTACGCCTCGGGTTACAGCGACGACCTTATCATCCAGGACATGATTCCGGGCAACGACGAGTACATGCGCGTGCTCACGACCTACTCCGACCGCGCGGGCAAGGTCAAGATGATGTGCCTGGGGCACGTGCTCTTGGAGGAGCACGCGCCGCACGCCGGCGGCAACCACGCCGTGATCGTGACCGAGCCCGAGCTCGGCCCGCTTGCCGGCATCAAGGACCTGCTCGAGGACCTGGGCTACCGCGGCTATGCCAACTTTGACGTCAAATACGACCAGCGCGACGGCAAGTTCAAGTTCCTCGACTTCAACACGCGCCAGGGTCGCAGCAACTACTACGTAACCGGTTCGGGTCTCAACGTGGCCAAGTACTACGTGGAGGACTGGATTTACGGCCATGAGCTTGCGTTCGAGACGCCCAAGGAGCCGCACCTGTGGTCTGTGGTTCCCAAGAGCGTGATCAAGAAGCACGTGAAGGACCCCAAGAACCGCAAGCAGGCGCTCGACCTGTGGCGCGCTGGCAAGCACGTGAACCCGGTCTTTATGAAGGGCGACAACGGGCTCAACCGCACGCTGCGCATGGTCCACACCTACCTGGGCTACAACAAGGACTTCGACAGGTACTACCGCGGATAGGCGCGCCTTTGCCTGCGGCGGCGGGCGAGGCGGCGCGAGGCCGGGTGCTTCTCGCCGGAACTCGCGACTGCCGCATGAAGAGCCTGTTCACGGATGGTTACGGAGCGCCGTCGCTTCTCGGAGCGGCGGCGCTTCTTGGGTACAATAAGCTTCACGTTCTAAAACGCAGGCTGCGATGTGGTATGCCGGCGGCTTAAGCGCCCGGGCATGGGCTCGGGGCGTGCGACAGGCGGCAACAGCGGCAGGGGACGGAGGAGAGGCGCATGGAGGCAAAGCTCGGCGTGATCGGCGGCATGGGCCCCGAGGCCACGGTGTACTTCTACGAAGAGGTCACGGCGGCAACGGTTGCTTCTTCGGACCAAGAGCACATCGACCTTGTGATCCTGAGCCATGCGTCTATGCCCGACCGCACCGAGGCCATTCTGACCGGCAACACCGCTGCGGTGGCAGCCGAGCTGGCAGCCGACGCGCGCACGCTCGGTGAGCTCGGCGTTGCGAACATCGCTGTTCCGTGCAACACGTCGCACTACTTCTACGATGCTGCTCAGGCAGCGACTTCTGCGTCTGTCATCCATATGCCGCGCGAGGCGGTGCGCTACGCCTGCGCGCACCTCGGCACGCCCGAGCGTCCCGTGCGCCGCATCGGCATCATGGCGACCGACGGTACCATTCGTACGGGCATCTACGCGCGCGAGTGCGAGGTGGCGGGCGTAGAGGCCGTGGCGCCGTCGCCCCTGCGCCAGCACGACGTCATGTCGCTCATCTACAACGAGATCAAGGCGGGTCGTTCCGGTGACCCGCAGAAGTTCTGGCGCGTGGTGGAGGAGCTTGTGGAGGTCGAGCATTGCGACGCCGTGATCCTCGCCTGCACGGAGCTTTCGGTGTACAAGCGCGATCACGAGGTGCCGCCCTGCTGCTTGGACGCCATGGACGTGCTCGTGCGCGAGAGCGTGCTGCGCTCGGGCGCCTCGTACTG
>CASEEV010000002.1 GCA_949287065.1 uncultured Collinsella sp. | reverse complement strand
GCTGCGTGAGGCCGTCGCGCGTGAACATGCGGATACCGTTCATGGTGATCGTGCCGAAGACGCCGACCGTGGCGCCGCCGATGACCGGCTGCGGGATGGCGGTCAGCACCGCGGAGAGCTGCGGTAGCACGCCGGCGAGCGCGAAGACGAGCGCGACGAGGCCGAAGACCCACTTGTTGATGACCTTGTTGGAAACGATGATGCCGACGTTCTGACCGAGAGCGGAGGTGGGCAGGCCGCCGATGAAGGCGGAGACGAGGCTCGTGGCGCCCTGGCTGATGATGGCGCCCGAGAGCTCGCGCTCGGTGGGCATGCGGTCCATAGAGCCGAGGCAGGCGGCAGAGACGTCGCCGATGACCTGGATGGCAACCATCGGGTAGACCACGGCGAGCGTGATGCAGACCTCGGGGTGGAACTCGAGCTGGTAGGGCATGAACTTAGGCAGCGCGAAGACGCTCGCCTGGCCGACGCTCGAGAAGTCGAGCATGCCGAACGGGGCCGACACGATGATGCCGATGATCATGCCGAAGAACACGCTGCCGAGCTTGAGCGTGCCCTTGGCGAAGTTGGACAGACCGAACACCACGGCAAAGGTGATAAGTGCCACGCACCACGCCTGGGGCGTGCCCCAGAGCTCGGTGCCCTCGCCGCCGGCCATGTACTTGATGGCGGTGGGATACAGCGAGACGCCGATGGTGAAGATGACCGTGCCGGTTACGACCGGCGGGAACAGCACCTTGAGCTTGTGGTAGAAGATGCCGAAGAGAATCGCCGCGATGCCGCCGACGATCTCGCCGCCGAGCAGGGAGCCGAACGAGAAGTCGGCGCCCATGGCCTGCAGCGCCGGCAGGAAGGCAAACGAGACGCCCATGACGATGGGCAGGTTGCCGCCGATGCGGCGGAACGGCGCGAACGCCTGGAGCGCGGTGTCGATGGCGGAGAGGATAAGCGCCACCTGGATGATGTCGGTCTGCGTCTGAGCATCCCATCCGTACACCTGCGAGATGATGATCGCCGGCGTGATGATGCCCGCGAACGACGCGAGAACGTGCTGGAGACTGCACGGCAGCATGTCCGCGAAGGAAGGCATGCCTTCCCTCTGGAACAGCGCGTTGGTCCCCTCTTGCGATGGCTTCATGCGTTACCGCCACCCTTCCGATTCCGTGGCTGCCGTAACAAGAGCAGCCGTATGCCATTGTCTCAATTGTAGGTTACCGGGTTGCCCCTAGCAATAATAATTTATTATTCTGGCGACAAACCGACGCCTCTACCTGCTGTTTTGCTACCCGGGTTCCCAAAGTTCTTTCTAAACGGCAGGCACCGTACCGTTTACCGGCCAAAATCGGCCGTTCGCAGCGCGCGCTCACCGGGCGCTTTCGGCCGGGTCTGCATACCCTTTTTGGAGTTAATCGTTTCACCTTTTGCGTCGTGGCGATAATAACTTCTCATCGTTTTTGCTACAATCTCGCTAACGCAATCAGGCATCCGCACCGAGAGGAGCCAAGTCATGAACCAAACCGTCGCACGCTACGTTCCGTTGGTCGACTTCCTCGAAACCGTGCTGAGCCGCAACAGCGAGATCGTGCTCCACGACCTCACCGACCTCTCGCACAGCGTGGTCGACATCCGCAACGGCCACGTATCGGGCCGCCAGGTGGGCGCGCCCGCAACCGACTTCGTCCTCAAGGTCATCTCGGGCGAGGCCTTCACCGACCGCGACAGCACCCCCAACTACCTCTCGCACAGCGTTGCGGGCAAACCCCTCAAGTCGGCGTCGTACTTCATCCGCGAAGAGGGCCGCGTGGTGGGCATGCTCTGCGTGAACACCGACACCTCGCTCGTCGACGAGCTCGTCTCGACCGCCGCGGCGCTCGCGCGCACCTTCCCCTCCGCGAGCGAGGTCAACCCGCTCAGCGAGGAGCAGGGCGCGGCGGGCATCGAGCATTTCACCGCATCGGCCGACGACCTCGTGGGCCGCACCATCTCCGAGATCGCTGCCGTCAAGCGCATGGAGCCCGAGGCCTTCTCCCCCGCCGACCGCATGGAGACCGTGCGCAAGCTCAACAACGACGGCGTGTTTCTCCTCAAAGGCGCCGTGGCCCGCGTGGCCGAGATCCTCGGCGTGTCTGAGCCGAGCGTCTACCGCTACCTCCAAAAGGTCAAACGCGAGAACAGCTAAGCCAGCCACTCTGCCGAACACAGCAGATCGAGCGCAAAAAGGCGCGGTCGCCCGCAAGCAGGCGACCGCGCCTCTGTTGTTTACGCTCAGCGCGCCGGACGGCGCGCACCGTCCGTTAGCGAACGGCGATGACCTCGATCTCAACGAGGCCGCCCATGGGAAGCGCCGCCACGGCAAAGCAGCTGCGCGCCGGATAGGGCTCGGGGAACACGTCGCCGTACACGGCGTTCACGGTTGCGAAGTCGTTGATGTCGGCGAGAAGGACGGTGGTCTTGACCACGTTCTCGTAGCCGAGGCCGGCCGCCTCGAGCAGGGCGCCCACGTTGGCGAGCGACTGCTTGGCCTGCGCCTCGACGCCCTCGGCGAGCTTGCCCGTGGCCGGGTCGAGACCGAGCTGGCCGGACAGGTACACGACCTCGCCGCAGTCAATGCCCGCGGAGTACGGGCCCACGGCCTTGGGGGCGTTCTCGGATGCAACGACGGTCTTGCTCATACTGTGCTCCTTGTCTCTCCGCGCGGCGATCTGGCTTGTCGATGCGCGCGCGACTGCCTGTAAGAGATCCTCGCTCGTTCGCCGGCGCTCTGATGTTGCGCGCATGCATCTCTCCTTAAGCATAATAATTTATTATCATGCGTCAAGGGCAAACGGGCAGATCCTTTACCGGTAACAAAGTCGAGAAGAACGCCTGCTGCGCGACGCGCGCTCCGGCCCCAAGAGCAGCGGGCGCGCAGGTGAGCCGCCTGCGCCTCACCTGAGGAAGATGCGCTTCTCGCCTGCCACTGCGCCCGCCGGCAGCATGCTGCCCACTACGTGCGCGGCGACCCCGGCGGCGGCGAGGTCGGCCACGAGCGGCTGCACGTCGTCTTGAGCGACCGAGATCATGAGACCGCCCGAGGTCTGGGGGTCAAAGAGCACGTCCTGCAGGGCGAGCGGCGTCTCCCCCGCCTCAACATGCGCCTCGGCAAAGTGGCGGTTGCGGTACACCGCCGAGGGCAGGATGCCCATGGCGGCAAAGTCGAGAACATCGGGCAAAAGCTCGAAGGCACCGGGGTAGATCTCGGCTGCGAGGCCCGCGCCCTCGGCCATCTCGAGCATGTGGCCCATAACGGCAAAGCCCGTGATGTCGGTGCAGGCGTGGGTACGGTAGCGCAGCATGACCTCGCTCGCCGTGCGGTTGAGCGTGGTCATGGCGTCGACGGCGGCCTCCTCGAGCTCGCGCGAGGCAACCTCGCCCTTCACCGCCGTCGAGGCAATGCCGATGCCCAGAGGCTTGGTGTACACGAGCGCGTCGCCCGCCCGAGCGCCGTCGTTGCGCAGGATCTTTGTCGGGTCGAGCACGCCGGTAACCGCCATGCCGTACTTGGGCTCGTCGTCGTAGATGCTGTGGCCGCCCGCGAGCGAGGCCCCCGCCTCCACGACCTTCTCGAACCCGCCGCGCAGAATCTGACGCACGGTGTCGGCGGGCATAGACTCGGGCACCGCCATGACGTTGAGCGCGGTAATGGGCCTGCCACCCATGGCGTACACGTCGGAGAGCGCGTTGGCGGCAGCAACCTGCCCAAACACGTACGGGTCGTCGACCATGGGCGGGAAGAAGTCCACGGTCTGCACGATCGCCAGATCGTCGCGCAGGCGGTACACCGCGGCGTCGTCGGAATGGTCGAACCCTACGAGCAGGTTGGGGTCGCGCGGCGCCTCGAAGCCCTCGAAGAGCTTGGCGAGCTGCCCCGCCCCGACCTTCGCGCCGCACCCGGCGCACTCGGCGAGCTTGGTGAGTTTAACCTCGTCTGCCATGGCCTTCATCCTCCATCCGCACCCGGTCGCGCTCGGCACGCTGCCGGCGGCGCTCCCCTGCCCTTACAGCTTCAGATCGTAGTACCCCGCCGCGCGCACGTGCCCGGCCGTTGCCTCGTCAAAGGCCGCGCGCGCCTCGGGCGTCGGCGGCATGCGCCACGCAAGGCCGCAGTCGGCGCTCACCTGGGTGGGCAGCGGAATGATCCGCCCAGGCACCTCGTGCTCCTTGCACAGGCGCTCCGCCTCTATGGCGTCGAACGTGCTCTTGAACGTCACGACGGTGAAGACGCCTCTCTCCACGGCCTCACGCCTCCTCGGCTGCTATCTGCGCGAGCGCCGCCACGGCGGCGTCCACGTCGTCTTGCGAAGTGTAGTACCCAAACGAGAAGCGCACGGCGCCCTGGCCGAGCGTTCCCAGTGCCTCGTGCGCGCGTGGCGCGCAGTGCAGCCCCGCACGCGTGGCGATGCCGAACTCGTAGGCAAGCCGGTCGGCTACGCGCGCCGAGTCAACGGTGCCCACGTTGAGGGCAACGGTGGGCACGTGCTCGAGCCTGTCGGCAAGCCCGTACACAACCACGCCCGGCAGGCGCCGCACGCCCGTTACAAAGCGCTCGCGCAGCGCTGCCTCTTGAGCGCGAATAGCCTCGACGCCCGTCTCGAGCACAAAGCGCGCGGCACGGCCCAAACCGGCGATCCCCGGCGTGTTGAGCGTGCCCGCCTCCAGGTGCTCGGGGTAGTCGTCGGGCTGGTCGGGCAGCGCGCTGTGCACGCCCGTGCCGCCGTGCAGAAGCGGTGCCACCTGCACGCCCTCGCCCACGAGCAAGCCGCCCGTTCCCTGCGGACCCATCAGGGCCTTGTGCCCCGTAAAGGCGAGAAGGTCCGCCCCGAGCGCGGGCATGCTCACCGGCAGCGCGCCCGCCGTCTGCGAGGCGTCGACGAGCACGAGCGCCCCCGCCGCATGCGCGATGCGCGCGATCTCCCCCACCGGCAGGATGGCGCCAGTGAGGTTGGAGGCGTGCGTCACCGCCACCAGGCGGGTGCCCGGCGTGACGAGCCGCTTCACATCGGCAAGGTAGATGGAGCCGTCGGGCGCCACCGGCACGAAGTCGACCTGCACGCCGTGCTCGCGAGCCAGGTAGTTGAGCGGGCGGAGCACCGAGTTGTGCTCGTAGGCGGTGGTCACCACATGGTCGCCCGGGCGCACCGTGCCGAGAATCGCCATGTTGAGCGCCAGCGTGGCGTTCTGGGCAAACACCACCCGCTCGGGATGATCAAACGAGAAGAGCTCGGCAAGCGCGAGCCGCGCGCCGATAACCGTGCGCGCAGCCGATAGGTCGTCTTCCGACGCCCCGCGCGAGGAACTGCCCGTGCCCTGCAGGACGCGAAGCATCTCCTCGACAACACACGGCGGCTTGCGCTCCGACGTGGCCGCGTTGTTGAGGTAGATCACAGCGTGACGACCTTCCCCGGCTCCATCATGGCCTCAGTGATGAAGTAGAGGTTCGTCACGCCGCCCACGGCGAGCTTCTCCTTGATGCCGAGATAGTCGAGGCAGGTGCCGCAGGTAAGGATCTCGGCGCCGCGGCGCTCGAGCTCGCGGATATCGTCGAGCGACGCGGAGCCCTCGCTCGTGAGGTAGGCGCCGCTGTTGTAGAAGATGATCTTCTTGGGCACCTCGTCGCGCTGCGCCATGGCGTAGAGCACGCCCTTCATGAGGACGCCGCCGAGCTCGTCGTTGCCACGACCGAGCACGTTGCGGCCGATAAGCACCGTCGCCCCGGCGGCAGGCGCCGGCACCGGGCACACGATGCCCTCGGGCAGATCGGCCTCGGTGGGCTCGGGCGCGCCGTCCACCGCCGCGACGCCCGTAATGGCCACGGCCCAGCCGCCGTCGACCTTCTCGACCGCAGCGGCGCCCTGCTTGCTCGCCGCCAGGCGCTTGAGGTTCTCGACCGCGACCTCGTTGTCTACGAGCACGCGCACCGCGCCCTCGGAAGCGGCGTCGTTGAGCGCCTTCATGGCGCGGATGACCGGCTTGGGGCAGGTCTCGCCGAAGCAGTTGATCTCGACCATGGCATGTTCCTTTCTTGCGGGCGGGCCGCTGGGCGCCGCCTCGATCGTCCTCTTTATAGCATGCGCTGCTACGAGTGTGCCCCGAGCCGGCGCACAAGAAGCCCGCCTGTCGGCGAGTGGCAGTGCGGAGCAACGGCGCGGCTAGCTGAGCGCGAGCGCCCGCCCCGCCGCACCGAGGGCACCGGCGTAGCGCGCCTCGGGGCAGGTCGTTACCGGGGAGCCGAGCAAAGCGCTCAGGCGCTCCACCACAAACGAGTTCTCGCACAGGCCGCCCGTGAGGAAGTACGGGCCGCCGGGCGCCGCCGAGGCGAGCGCCGCCACGCGCGCCACCACCGAGTCAACAACGCCGCGCGCGATGTTCTCGCGCGGCACCCCGCGGCCGATGAGGCTGATAACCTCGCTCTCGGCAAAGACCGTGCACATGCTCGAGATCTTGGTCTCCTCGCCCGTGCGCGCGAGCGCGCCCATCTCCTGCTGCGACACGCCCAGGCGGTCCGCCATGATCTCCAAAAAGCGCCCCGTGCCGGCCGCGCACTTGTCGTTCATGGTGAACTTGACCACGCGCCCGCGCTTGAGCTGGATGACCTTGGTATCTTGTCCGCCAATGTCCACTACAGTGCCCTCGGGGCCAAAGAGGCGTGCCGCGCCGAGGCCATGGCAGGTGATCTCGGTCACGACCTTGTGCGCGTAGGGCACGGCAATGCGCCCGTAGCCGGTGGCAACCACCCGCACGTCGGAGCTCTCGACCGCTATGCCCGCGCCTTCGAGCTCGGCCGCAACGCGCGCGGCCGCGTCGACGCTCGAGAACCCCGTGGGCATGAGCACCGTGCGCTCGATCTCGCCGTTCGTGTCCAGCACGACCGCTTTGGTTGCCGTCGACCCGATGTCGACCCCGATGCCTCTCAGCGCCGGCATGACATCCTCCTACAGCGTCTCGATGAACGCGGCGATGCGCGTCTCGATCTGGCCGACGTCGCCCTGGCTGTAGTCGGTCTCGATCTTCATGTACGGAATGCCGGCGTCCTCCACCGCGCGCTCCATGAGGCTCGCCTCGACGTTGAAGGTGTGGCACGCCGTGAGCACGCTCTCGATCACGCCGTCTACGTGGTACTTCTCGCACATGGCGAGGGTGTTCGTCATGCGCGGGGCGTTGGGGGTCATGACCGAGCAGTTGATGTCGAGGTAGCGGTCGGCAATGGCGCGCAGGATGTCGGGGGCCTCCTCGTCTACGAGCATGGCCTGGGTGCGCTCGCCCGAGCAATCGTCGGCGCAGACCACCACGCCGCCGTTCTGCTCGATGGTGCGCCCGATCTTGTTGATGACGCCGCCCACCGGGCAGCCGGTCACGAGAATGCGCTTGGCCTCCTCGCTCACCGGGCGCTCGCCCGCGGCGTACTGAGAGGCACGCTCGGCGGCGAGGGCCTCGAGCTTGCCTGCGTACTCGTCGATGTTGAAGCTGAAGGTCGCGGCAAACATCGTGCTCATGAGCTCCACGCCGCTCATGGCGGGCGGCACGCTCGTTTGGAGGTTGTAGAGCTCGGTCATGGCGCGGCGCATGCGGTTTCGCCGGCGCACGGCGACGCGCAGGTCGTCGTCGGTGATCTCGATGCCGTAAAGCTCCTCGAGGCGCTCTTTGAGAAGCTTGACCTCCTCGTACCAGGCGTCGCGCTCGTAGGCGCGGCTGCGCCCCTGCGGCAGGTGCAGGATGTGCGTGGGCTTGAGCTCGTCGAGCAGCTCGTACATCTTCTTCTTGCCGTCGCAGGTGGTCTCGCCCACGATGATGTCGGAGAAGAACGTGAACGGGCACTTCTCGGACGAGGCGAAGCCGTAGGTCGACTTGATGAGCGGGCAGAGGTTTGCCGGCAGCACGGTCTCGGCCTGCGGAATGACCTCGTCGGAGGTCCCGCAGAGCGCCACGCCCGCAGCGCCCGCGGCGTCGATGACCTCGAGCGGGGTGTAGCTGCAGAGGTACCCCACGAGCCTGCCGCCTGCTTGCTTGTAGTCCTTCACGCGGATGAAGCTCGCGCGGCGCTGCTCGTTGAACTCCTCGAAATTGCGAGGCAGCGGATAGGCGTCCTGATCTGGCATGGGCGTCCCCCTTGGTCGGTGCCGCACGGCGATACGGCAAGTGATGATAATTTTTTATAGCATGTAGGGACAAGAGGATGACAGCCCGCCGCGGCGCGCGTCGGCAAGAGGTATGAAACCGGTGGCAGGCGCTTGTTCGCGCGCGCCCCAAGTTGTTTACGTGCGCACCAAGTGAATACGATGCGCGTCGAAGTGCATGCGCAGCACGTCACCCTCGTGGGGCAGCGCGCTCTCGGGCAGGCCCACCTTGTAGATCTTCCACTGCAGGCGGCTCGGCGCGTCGGCGCGCGGCACGTCCAGCAGCACGAGCCGTTCAAAGCGCGAGTCGCTCACGCGCGCCACGGTCAGATCGTAGCTGTTGCGCCCGCGGCCGCCGTCCGGGCGGTCCTTCTCGATATGAAAGTAGCTTGCGCGGATGCCGAGGTAGTCAACGTCGTCGGGCACCTCGTGGCCCACGTCGAAGCTCATGTCCCAGTCAACGGCGCGCACCGAGGTGGGCCCGATCTTCTCGGCACGGCTCGTGTTCTTGCAGCCGGTGAGGCGCAGCGCGGCGAGCGTCTGCGGGCGCTGCATCACGTCTGCGACCGTGCCCTGCTCCACGATGCGGCCGTTGTGCATCACGCACACGCGCTCGCAGAGGCGGCACGCCTCGTCGATGTCGTGGCTCACGTAGAGCACGGTGCGCTCCACAACCGAGAACACGTCGAGCAGGTTCTGCTCGAGCGCGCTTTTGAGGTAGGAGTCGAGCGCCGAGAAGGGCTCGTCGAACATGAGGATGCCCGGATGCGCCGCGAGCATGCGCGCCAAGGCCACGCGCTGCTGCTGGCCGCCCGAGAGCCGCGCCGGGTAGCGGTCGGCGTAGTCGGCCATGCCGAAGATGCCGAGGTAGCGCAGGGCATCGCGGCGCTGCCGGTCGGCGCCGAGCGCGGCGTCCATGCCGGCGCGCACGTTGTCGGCCACCGTCATGTGGGGAAAGAGCTGGTAGTTCTGGAAGAGCAGGGCACACTTGCGCTCCTGAGGCGAGAGGTTCACGCGCTTCTCAGAGTCAAAGAACGTGACGCCGTTGACCACGATGCGGCCCTCGTCGGGGGTCTCGATGCCGGCGATGCAGCGCAGCGTGCAGCTCTTGCCGCAGCCCGACGCCCCGAGAAGCGCCACGCGCTCCTCGGCCGCCTCGAGCTCGACGTTGAGCGCAAAGCCCGGATAGCGCTTGGTGATGTTGACCGAGAGAGACACGCCTCACGCCTCCTCTTCGTCGCCGAGCAGAAGCGCGCGCAGGCCCTCGCGGTCGATGCGCATCGCGTCGCCACCCTGCTCCTCGAGGCCGTCGGCTGCCTCCTCGGCGCCGGCACGTGCGCCCTTGCGCTCGCGGCGCGCAACGCCCGCGCCACCGCGCTCGCGGTAGCGCTGCGAGCGAGCCGTGTAGACGTTGATGAAGAGAATCACAAGGAAGCTCAGGAGAATGACCACGACAACCCAGAAGAGCGCCACGTCGGTGTTGCCGCTCATCCACTCGAAGTAGATGGCGATGGGGATGGTCTGCGTGACGCCGGCGTAGTTGCCCGCGAAGAAGAGCGTGCACCCGAACTCGCCCATGGCACGGGCGAAGGCGAGCACCGTGCCGGCGGCGATGGAGGGCCAGGCGAGCGGCAGCATGAGGCGCGCGAAGATGCGGCGCTCCGACCAGCCGAGCGTGCGGGCGGCGTCGAGCATCTGCGCGTCGAGCCCCTCGAAGGCGCCGAGAGCCGTGCGGTACATAAGCGGGAAGCTCACCACGATGGCGCTCAGCACCGCGGCGGGCCAGGTGAACACGAGCGACACGCCGTGCGCGATGAGCCACTGCCCCACGGGCGTCGCCTGCCCAAAGAGCAGCAGAAGAAGGAAGCCGCACACCGTGGGCGGCAGCACCATGGGGATCGTAAAGACCGAGTCGAGCAGGCCCTTGAGGCGGCTCGAGGTCCCCATGGTCTTCCAGGCGGCGAGAAGCCCGAGGACAAACGTGACCGCGAGCGCCAGCGCACTCGTTTTGAGCGAGACCACGAGCGGCCTCACGTCGAGCTCCGAGAAAAACGACGCCGCCCGCTCGCCGGGGGACACCTCGGCCGCCGGCGCGACGTCGGCAGCGGAGACGAGGCGCGCCGTATCGACCCAGAGAAGCGCGTCGGCAAGATCGACCCCCTGCTCGTCGGCGGCATCGGATGGGAGCGATCCCTCGGCGAGCTCGGACGGCACGACCGAGACGTAGCGTCTGCCGCCCGCCTCCACGCCTACGCGCACGCGGTACACGCCGAGCAACGTCTCGGTTGCCGTGGTGACCGTCCAGCCGCGCCCGGGATTGTCGGCGAGAACCTCGCCGCCCTTCGAGACGTTCTCGTCGAGCTTCTCGACGAGCTCTCGCAGCGCCTGCACGTCGGCCCCGTCGTCGGCGACAAAGCCCGCCGCCTCGCAGGCCTCTTCGTCCACGAACACGAGAACGCTGCCGTCGGCGGCAACGGCAGCCACCAGGCTGGCGTCGTCGGCAAGCGGGTAGCGGTACCCCAGGTCCTCGCCCTCAACGGGGCGCCCGTTGCCTGCGTTGTAGCGGGTAAAGTCCGTGAGACCAAAACCGGCGATCTCGCTTGCGGCCGCGTTGTTATCAGCCTGCTCGCTCTTGTCCGCCGCCCAGGCGCTGCCTGGGCACCCGAGAAGAACCAGCAGCGCGACGGCTACGACGACGAGCGCCCGCGCCGCACGATGGCGGCAAGGCGCCTCCGGCGTGATGCCGGAGACGCCCGTGCGATACGTCGTATGTGCGCGGCAGCTCGTCATGCGCCCTATGGTAACCGAAGCGCGCGCCTACGCGAGCTCGAAGCCGTACTCGGCCCAAATGGCGAGCGCGTCCTCGTCGGTCATGCAGAACTCGAGGAAGTCGGCGGCTGCCTCGGCGTTCTTGGAGCCCGAGGCAACGGCACCGGGGTACACGATGGGCTGGTGCGAGTCGTCAGGGCAGGTGCAGGCGACCTCGATGCCGTCGTAGCGGTAGACGTCGGAGGTGTACACGAAGCCAATGACGCAGTCGCCGGTCGAGACGTACTGGGCCGCCGTACCGACCTTGTCGGCCTGCACGACCTTGCCCGCGATGGAGTCGGCGTACGCGCCGCCCTCGCCCTCCTCGTTGCTGTACAGCCCGACGCTTGCGAGCGACTGGTTGGCGTACTTGCCCGCGGGCACCGCGCCCGGCTCGCCGATGGCGATGTTGCCGTCGACCGAAGCCACGTCCTCGAGCGAGCCGACTTCTATGTCGGAGCCCTCGCCGCGCACGATCACGAGGTCGTTCACGAACATGTCCTGACGGGTGGCCTCGTCTACGAGCTCGCCCTCAACGGCGTCGTCCATGGTGCCTGCGCTCGCCGTGATGAGAACATCGACCGGAGCGCCGCCACGCATCTGCTCGACGAGGTCTCCCGAGCCCTTGTACTGTGTGTCGGCAAACGTCACGCCGGTCTCCTCGGTGTAGAGCGCCTCGACCTCGGGCATGGCCTTCTCGAGCGAGTTGGCTGCGAAGATCTGAAGCTCAACGGTCTCGGCGGCGTCGGACCCCGCAGCGCCGGCAGACCCTGTGGCAGCGGGCTCGGACGAGCAGCCGGCAATGCCGGCCACGAGCGCCAGAGAGCAGGCAACGGCGGCGGCGCGGCGCGTAAGCAGACGTGCGTACATAACAGTCCCTTCGTCAGCGTGATTCTCGCGTTATGACCTTCGTGAAGCAGAGAACCACGAGCTATCTTGTGTACTTATCGAGAATAATTCTTATTTGAGAATAATTCAACCAAAAGGCCGCACGCATCTGCGAACGGTCGCGGCGCGTATAATGGCAAAGACAAGCGCATCGCTGCGATCCCAGCCCGCAACCGGACGATATCGCCCGCCTGCGATGCCGCGACTTTGCATAAGGAGCACCCATGGCAGAGAACCTCATCAGCGTCGAGGACGCCCGCGCGGCCATCCTCGAGCGCATGACCCTTACCCCCACCGAGACGGTGCCGTTTGCCGAGGCGCTCGGGCGCCCGCTCGCCGAACCCGCCGTGACCGACATCCCGCTCGCGCCCTTCGCCTCGAGCGCCATGGACGGATACGCCGTGCACGCAGCCGACCTCGCCGGCGCCTCGCCCGAGCATCCGGTCACGCTGGACGTCGTGGGCCATGCGGCCGCAGGCGACGTCTTTGACGGACCCATCGAGGCGGGCCAGGCCATCAGGATCATGACGGGCGCGCTCGTGCCCGAGGCGACCGACGCCGTGGTGAAGTTCGAGATCGTGGGCGTTGTCTCCGGAGACGGCAACGAGGGCTCGCGCGTGACCTTCACCTCCCCCGCCGCCGTGGGCGAGAACATCCGCGAACCGGGCCTCGAAGCCCCCGAGGGCGCCATCGTGCTCGACGCCGGCGAGGTGGTCACCTCCGCTGCCTGCGGCCTGCTTGCCTCCGCCGGCGCGACCAACGTGACCGTGCACGCCAAGCCTCGCGTGGGCGTGTTCTCGCTCGGCTCCGAGCTCGTGAGCCCCTCCGAGCGCCCGGCGCGCGGCCAGATTCGCGACGCCAACTCGTCCGACCTGCTCGCCGCCGTGGCGGAGACGGGCGCCGAGCCGGTCTTCTGCGGCCTCCTGCCCGACGACGCCGACCTTATCCGTGCGGCTGTTCTCAAGGCGGCCGAAGAGTGCGACTTCGTGGTGACGAGCGGCGGCGCCTCTGCGGGCGACTACGACTACGTCACCTCGGTGGTCGCCGATGAGGGCGAGGTCTTCTTTGACCGCGTGGCCATGCGTCCCGGCAAGTCGCAGACCTTCGGCATGCTGGGCGGCACTCCCTTCGTCGGCCTCGCCGGCAACCCCGCCGCAGCCGCCGTGGGCTTTGAGATGCTCGTGCGCCCGGCCCTTCGCAAGATGATGGGCATGACCGAGCTCGAGCGACCCGTTCAGCGGGCCCGCCTCGCAACCGCCCAGAAGAAGAAGCAGCCGCGCCGCTACTACCTGCGCGGACGTATCGACCGCCTGCCCGACGGCACCCTCGTGGCAACGCCCGCGAGCAACCAGAACTCGGCGCTCTTCGGCACGCTCGCCCGCGCCAACTGCCTCATCGTCATCCCCACCGAGGCTTCAGTGCTCCAGGTGGGCGCCGAGGTCGCGTGCGTGCGCATCGACCTTCCCGAAGGGAGCGTGCTCTAAGTGAACCTGCGCATCTCCATCGTCACCTGCTCAGACACCCGCGACCTTGCCGAAGACGAAGCCGGCGCCCGGCTCGAGGAGCTCGTACGCGCGCAGGGCTGGACCGTTGCCTCGCACGTCGTTGTGCGCGACGACGAGACGGCCATTGCCCAGGCCATCTGCGCGGCAGCCGACGACGAGCGCGCCGACGTTGTTATCACCTGCGGCGGTACGGGCCTCTCGCCCCGCGACGTCACACCCGAGGCAACGCGCAGCGTCTGCGACCGCGACGTGCCCGGCATCGCCGAGGCAATGCGCGCCTACTCCATGACCAAGACGCGCCGCGCCATGCTCTCGCGTGCCCTGTGCATGCAGCGCGGGCACGCCCTGGTGGTGAACTTCCCCGGCTCCACCAAGGCGGCACAGGAATCGTGGGAGGGCATCTACGACCAACTCGAGCACGCCGCCCACATGATGGCCGGAGAAGGGCACCCTGCGCGCCATCAGCCTCGCTGACGGCGCCTCGCGCGTCTCGCCGACACACAAACACGGCCTCGGTTCTGCTCGAACCGAGGCCGCTTTGCTACGACGGAACACTCTTAGCGCTCGATGCCGGTGCCGTCCGCCATCTGCTTGATAAGGCGCTCGATGCCGCCCGAGGTAAACGTGGCGGCAATGGAGGTCACGCGCTTCTCGGGGTCGGCGCCCGCCTTGAACCACGAGACGTAGAGCTCGAGTGTGCCGCCCAGCACATAGGAGACGCAGCAGTCAAACAGCTCGCCCGACGGGTTTGCCGAAGGCATCAGGCCGCGCGAAAGGATCTCGCGCATAAGGGGCTCTTTGATGCGCTCGAAGATAACGCCGTAGGGCAGCTTCTGGGCGATGAGCATATAGAGGTTGCGCTTGCGGTCGAGAACCTCGTCGATCACGCGGTAGCAGCGCTTGACCGACGTGTCGACCGAGCGCTCCAGCGGATCCTCCTCCGCCTCGGCGGCGAGATAGGCGTCCATGACGCTGAGGACGAGCTCGTCGAGAAGCGCACGGAGCAGCGCATCGATCGATGCGTAATGGAGATAGAAGGTCTTGCGGTCAATGCCCGCGCGGCGTGCGATGCCGGAGATGGTCATGGACGCGTACGCCTGTTCAAACAACAAACTTTCGAAAGCGGCTTCGATTGCCCGCTCCGTGCGCGCTACGCGCTTGTCCGAGCGTTTGCACGCTTGCATGTTGTTGTTTGCCATATGCGTATCTCTCTCGTCCCGCTAGAGACAACGCTCCCGCCGCGCAGCCAACGCGAGCAAAGCAAGCCTCCTACGCACGCCCCTCCGGTCATGCGGCAAATGGTTCTTCGTATAGCTCACTTTACCTGTGATTTAGCTTTGCGGCAACCAGATTACCGAATTTCCGCTCTTTATCGCCCAAAACGGAAAGGTCTACGTCATCTTAGGAAACAACCGTTAATCTGTTGTTTGAACAGGTATGATGCTGCCCTCCACGCGACGCGATCGACGCTCGGATGCTGTGCATCACCTTGAAGTCGACTTCCCTCCCAAGCCCCAGGAAACCCCGCCGAAAACTACGCGGGTTATAATGGGCCCGCTTTCCTACAGGTATCCAATCTCTTTGAACCGCCTTTGACGACTCGTCGCCAAAGGCAACGCCCCGCCCACGCACTCGCACCGAAAGCAGGCCATGGAACCCCTTAATCGCACCCTCGAGAACGTCAAGCAGCGCGCACAGCACGGCGAGCGCCTCCTCATACTCGACGCCGCGCGTGACGCGCGCAACATCCGTGCAAGCCTCAAGCTCATGCTCCTCGTGCTCGCCAGCTCGGCTGCCATGGGCATTGCCGCGACCGTCTTCCTGCGCGGTCTTGAGTTTGTGACCTCGCTTCGCGAAGCGCACCTTTGGCTCTTTGCGCTCATTCCGCTCGTCACCGTGGGGACCGCATGGGTCTATCGGCGCTACGGCAAGGAATCCGCACTGGGCAACAACCTCGTGATCGAGAGCGCCGTGACCGGCAAGCACATCCCGCTGCGCATGGCTCCGCTCATCCTGATCGCCACCTGGGCTACTCACCTGGTGGGCGGGTCCGCCGGTCGCGAAGGCACCGCCGTTCAGATGGGCGGCGCCATCGCCGAGAACATCGGCCAGCGGTTCAAGCTTGCAGGCCATGACCACGAGGCGCTTGTCTTAAGCGGCATCAGCGCCGCCTTCGGCGCGGTCTTCGGCACGCCGCTCGCCGGCGCCTTCTTCGGCCTCGAGATGTGCTTCGTGGGGCGCCTCGACTACCGGGCGGTCCTCTACTGCCTGGCGGCTTCCTTCACCGGAGACGCCGTGGGGCTCGCGCTCGGATGCGAGCATGCCTTCCAAACTATACGCGCCATCCCCCACCCCGAACCGTACCCTGTGCTTATCGCCCTGGTTGCCGCTTTTGCCTTCGGCGTTGCGGCGCGGCTCTTCTCGGCGGGCATCCGCGCGGTCAAGCGCTTCTACGCGCATCGGTTCCAGAGCTACCTTCTCGCCGCCCTTGTGGCGTCGCTCGTTGTGCTCGGGGTGTACCTTGGCTTTGGCTGGCAGCGCTACGGAGGCCTCTCCGAGTGGCTCGTAGGCGCGGGCTTTGCCGGCGAGACCTCGATCGCCGACTCCGCCATCAAGCTGCTCATGACCTCGCTCACGCTCGGGTCGGGCATGCAGGGCGGCGAGGTCACG
>CASEEV010000001.1 GCA_949287065.1 uncultured Collinsella sp. | reverse complement strand
CCAAGGGGGCGCGGCCCTCATGCTGAAACTGCTCAATTTTCGGTGCACGCGTTGCTCAGAAGCCGGTGCTCAATCGGACCAGTTCATATTGCACATCAACATCAGGCTCTCGGACTCCCGCGTGACCGTCATGTCCGGCGGCGAGGCGGTCGCCGAGCACGCGAGGCTCCGCGGGCGCAAGGGCCAGTACTCCACGCTCGTCGAGCACATGCCGCCCGCCCACGCGGCGATGGACTCGCCGTGGTCGCCCGAGCGCTTCTCCTCGTGGGCGCACCGGGTGGGTCCCGAGACCGGGGAGGCCATCGACAGGCTGCTCGACAGCAGGCCCGTCGTCGAGCAGGCCTTCGTGCCGGCGAGGAACATACTCGGGCTGTCGAAGTCGTACTCGCCGCAGCTGCTCGAGCGGGCATGCGCAAGGGCGAACGCGCTCGGGGCGGCTCCGAGCTACACCGCGCTCAAGAACGCCGTCCTCGCGATCAGGGCGGCCGATGCCGATGCGAGGGCGTCCGGCCCTGGAGCGCGGCCGCCCGAAGGCGGCCTCGTCGACCGCGCGAAGTCGGCGGGGCGGCTGCGCGGGGCCGACGCCTACCGGAGGGGAGGCGAGGCCGCATGCTGACCGAGGAGCACTTCGACATGCTGACGAGGTTCAGGGTGAGGGCGATGGGCGACAAGCTCCGCGAGATGGTCGAGGACGACTCGTACGACCGCTACACGTTCGAGGAGAGGATGGAGATGCTCATCGAGGCCGAGGCGTCGGCCCGCCGCGACCGCAAGGTCGCCAAGCTCGTGCGCGAGGCCCGCTTCAAGCTCCCTTCGGCCTGCGTCGAGGACGTCATCTACCTCAAGGACCGCAGGCTCAGCCGCGATCGCGTCGCCCGGCTCGCATCCTGCGACTGGGTCGAGGCGTGCGAGGTGGTCGTGATCATCTCGAAGACGGGCTGCGGCAAGAGCTTCCTCGGGCAGGCGGTCGGCAACGCCGCGTGCCGCAGGCTCTTCACCGTGCGATACGCCCGGCTCGCCGACATCATGGACGACCTGAACCGCTGCCGCGCCGCCGCGGACGGCAGCTACTACCAGCGCATGGACGCCTACAAGACCGTCCAGCTGCTCATCGTCGACGACTTCATGACCACGCCGGTCACGACGCGGAACGCCGTCGACCTGTTCGAGATCATGGAGGCGCGCGAGGGGCGGGCGGCCACGCTCATAGCCTCGCAGCTCGAACCCAACGAGTGGTACCTCAGGATCGAGGGCGAGCTGATGGCCGACTCGATACTAAACAGGGTCGCCACCGGGGCGCGCTACATCGATCTGGACGGGCCGAACATGCGCGAGTTCTTCGCGAGGGAGAGGGACTCGTAACGGTACCAGGCCAGGCTATCATCGGTACCGCCGGCGGCTGACCGGCGGTACCATCTCAGCTGACTGCCGTTACCAAACGGGGCTACTACTCAGTTCTGGAGGACGGCGATCAGTTCACCGCGTTCGTGCCGGTACCGCCTGTCATGGCGAGCGTGGTGGGGAACGAGGGCGATCGCGAAGCCGCGAAAGGGGCTGAGAGAAGCAGAGCCGTTGGTGGGTCCAGAAGGAGCCGCACGCGCGCGGAGGTCGAGAGCGCGGTCGATGACCTTATTGCCCGTTACGGGTCTTTCCCCGCATCGGCCGTTAGCGAGCGGGTCACGAGCGTGGGTGAGAGGACGGTAAGGCGCTATCTTTCCGACATGGTGAAGGAGGGCAAGCTTGTTTCTGCCCCGCGCGGCAGGTCGACAACCTATCGGCCCGGCAACTCGGACGACAGCCTCGGTGGTGATTACTGAGCTCTAGCTTGCTAGAGATGCCTGTCCTCCTGCGGCATGCGGACTGTTGTCGGGAAAGCACAGTCCGGCAGAGGGATGTTGAGTTCATTTGAGTTCAGCTCAGGCACCTGGAAAAGAGCGAGGGCTGCCAGTGGGACAACCACCTTTCCAAATGGGGCGCGGGACCCGTAAGTGCACCGCGCCATAACCGCTGTTAGTAATACCCGCTCTTTACGTGAAATGCAAAAGCTGACTGGTGGGTGTCAGGAAAAAAACGTGCTACACTTAAACCAGTTATCTGGTTTAAGTGTAGCACGCCGGTCCGGATGTTCTGCTTTGTGGGGGAGAGGAGCGCGGCATCATGTTATTGGAATATGCTGTCTCGAATTACCGGTCTTTTGCCGATGAGGCGTTCCTTGACCTTCATGCGCCCAAGAACCGAATTGTCCGGCGCTTTCCAAACAATTTCGTCGTGCGTTCGACGGGCGAAAAGGTCCTCAAGGATGCCGTCATTGTCGGCGAGAATGCAAGCGGAAAGAGCAATTTTATCGAGAGCTTTGCGTTCCTACGTGATCTGCTCGTGCGTAATGACATGACGAAAAAGACATATGTTAACTACCTTTATTCTGGGAATGTGATTTGGAGTGAAGAGGAGCATCGCTCGGTCGATTTCGATAAGACTAATTCGCTGCAGACGTTCTACGTAAAGATTGCTCTCGACGGTTACACCTACATCTATGAGCTAAAGATTGATCGCATCGGCATTGTTTCTGAGGTGCTTGAGTGCCAGCGTTCTGCCAAGGCCGCACCAAAGGAGGTATACTCTCATACGCGTTCGCTGCGGGAGGATTGTTTGAGCTGCGAGGACGCTGGAGCCTGCAAAATCGCGGAACAGTATGCAGGATGTTTTTGGCACGAGCTGTCGTACGATGTCGAAGATAGTCTTTGGACCGAAGAAGAAGTCGACAAACTATTCAAAAGCGCTCGTTTCAATGGACTTGATCTCGCTCTTACGTGGCTGGCGGCGTTGGGGGAGGAGCACTGCCGACGCGTGCTAAACTGGCTTGTCCGTGAAGTCCTTGTTGTTCAGGCGCCTGTGCCCTCTGCTTTAGAAGAGGCAATAGATAGGGAAGATCTCCTGAGCATTCTATCCTCGCCGGAGTACCTAGGCATTGTTCGACTTGCAGATCGCAGCATCGTAAAGTTTCGGGTTGATGCTGAGAATCCCTTTATGGATAGCGTGCTTATTCGCGAGGGATCTGATGGCAGACAATTCGGTCGTGCGGCGAGGGATGACTCTACGGGCATACAGCTTTTCCTGTGCTGGGCGGTGCTGATCTACGAAGTCGTCTATAAGAATAAAACCGTGCTTGCCGACGAGGCCGACGCCATGATTAACCCGGTCCTCTCGGATCGGGTCATTGCGTTTATCAACGGGCATTCGCACTACGGACAGTACATCTTTACGACGCACAACATCTTTAACATGACGCTGCGCACGTATATGAAGGAGCAGATTTACATCATCACCAAGGACCTGCGTACCCTGACTTCTTCAATGTACTCGGTGGCCGATTTTGACGAGATCCGATACGACGTGAAGGAGGAACTCTACGAGTTCTACCTGAAGGGTATGCTGGGAGGTACTCCCGATGAGTAGGAAGCGGCAAAAAAGGAGTCTTGAGAAGAGGATCGTTGTCTACTGCGAAGGTCAGACTGAAAAATACTATGTTAGCGGTATGCGCCGCTGGCGACACGAATGTGACCCGGGGCTCGTGATATCGGTTGTGTCGGTTGACCTCAAGGGAGGCGGATACCAGGCTGTTCTTGATAGGCTGAAGGTTGCGCCTGACTCAAACTGCGTAGCGAGGATTGTTCTTCTTGATTTCGATCGGTACCTACAGGATGAGAAGGAACGGGAGCAATTTGTCCAGATCGTCGAGATATCGAAGAAAAGCATAAAGAAATCGGTGCCTGTTGTCTTGGTGGTAAGTAACAAAGACTTTGAATATGCTCTGTGCATGCATGATCCTGCGTATCGTCAGGGAAATACCACGCAGTTTCTTCTAGCTGAGTGGTGCTATAAGGATCTTCCGGCTGTGAAAGCCGACGAAAAGATCTGGGACAAGGCACACCAAGGTGAAAGGTCTCATCTTGTTGCCCTGAGATCGTTGAGCAAACGGGCGGCTATTGTTGAGAACGACCTTAAAATTGTGGCCCCGGGGAGCGACAAACCTTCGCCCTCGCCGGTAAAGCTAACGAAAGTCGTTTTCCAGGAAGATAATGGGGCGGTCAGAACGTCGAACCTTGCTGACCTTTTTAAGATTGCGATGCTCGATGGATCGTATGGGGATAGCTGAGGCCGACTGACACATAGGGCGGTGTTGAGCGCAGAATCCTCACAGCGTTCGTTCAACAGACATTAAAGAGTCCTCACTTTTTGGCTAAATAGTGAGGACTCTTTAATGTCTGTTGCCCTGCCGAGAGAGCGGCGGGCGGCGAGTGCTCCGCATATCCGGGCGTTCTGCATGTCCGGGCGCGCGTGCAGGCACGACTCGGGCGAGCGTGCAGGCTCACGTCCGGCTGACTGCGTTTGCAGCCTGCTTGCCCATGTAAGCCCTGCGTATGGGAGGGTTAGGCGGGCGTAAGGGATGGGCTGCGGCGCATGCCGGGCGCGGCGGTCGGCGTACCGTTTACTCGTTGCATTGTGTACGCCGAGCAGAAACGGATCGCCATGGCAAACGGCCTCTCTTCGAACCTTCCCGCAGTGAGCGTCATCGTTCCCGTGTACAACGTCGAGCGTTACGTGGAGCAGTGCGTCAAGAGCCTCTGCGCTCAAACGCTCGAGAACATCGAGATCATTCTCGTCAACGACGGCTCCAAGGACGGGTCGCTCGCGATGCTGCGCGAGGCGGAGGCGCGCGACAGCCGCGTGCGCGTGATCGACAAGCCCAACGGCGGCTACGGCGCTGCCGTCAACCGGGGACTTGCCGAGGTGCGCGGCGAGTACGTGGCCATTGCCGAGCCCGACGACTTTGTGGACCCGCACATGTACGAGGACCTCTACGAAGCTGCCCACCTCAAAGGCGGCGCCATGGCCGACGTGGTGAAGGGCTCGTACTGGGACTACTACGACTTTCCCGACGCCGAGCCGTTCCTCGAGGCGCCCAACCTTATGAACTGCATGCCCAAACAGAGCTTCTGCGCTCCGGTGCGCGAGCAGTTTGAGGTGCTCTTCCATCATCCGTCTATCTGGTCTGCCATCTACAAGCGCTCGTTTCTTGAAGACAAGCGGATCCGCATGATCGAGCCCAAGGGCGCCGGCTGGGCCGACAACCCCTTCTTCTTCGAGACGCTGCTGCAGGCTAAGACCTTTGTGTGGGTCCCGGCGGCGTACTACTACTACCGCCAGACCAACCCCGACGCCTCGTCCAACCTGCGCGACTATCGCCTGCCGTTTGAGCGCCTGGCAGACATCCGCGCGCTCTTCAAGCGCCTCGGCGTAACCGATCCGCAGGTCATCGCGTGCCTCTACAGCAGAACGTTCAGCTATATCGGCTCGATCATCGGCGAGTACGGCTTTGACGGGGGAGACCCCGAGCTGCACGCGCTAATCCGCGACGAGCTCGCCGCTATGGACCCCTCGATCCTTTACGGTCCGTACCGCGGCATCCGCGACGAGCACCGCGCGTACTACGAGCTTATGACGGGCGGGCTCGCAAAGTGCGTGCGTGCTCACGACGAGGACGCCTCGCCTCAGGCAAGCGTGGTGGTGCCCGTTCAGAACGACCGCGCGCTGCTCCTTCAGACGCTCGCGGCGCTTGCGCGGCAGACGGCCGAGTCCTTTGAGGTCGTCTGCGTCGATTACGGCTCAACGGACGGATCGGCGGCTGCGCTCAGCGCCTACGCTAAGAAGGACAAGCGCTTCCGTCTCGCTTACGCCCAGGAGCAGTCGGTGGCAGGCGCGGTTGCCGAGGGCTTTGCTGCGGCACGCAGCGAGGCCGTGCTCGTGACCTTCCCGGGGGTCTGCCTCAAGCCCGACTGCGTAGACGTGCTCGCTCGCCTTGTGCGCAACAGCGGCGCCGCCCTTGCCGTGCGATCGGCTGCTGCTGCGGCTACGGTTGCCTCGCTGAGCGGCGAGGAGGCGCTGTCCGCGCTCGACCCGCAGGGCTTGCGGGCCGAGATCGCCACGGCCCCGGGTTTCTCGCTTGCCAACTGCGCGTTCTCGCGTACGTTTGTGCAGCGCTCGGGCGTGGTCTATCGCAATGAGGACGGCAGGAGCGGGCAGGTGTTTGCGCTTGAGGCTCTGTGCCGGGCTCCTCGCGTGGCGTTTGACAACGGCAGTGCCGCCAGTGCCGTAGACGCGCGCAGGGCGTTCGGCAGGCCCCAGGCAAAGCGCGACCTCGACCTGTACCGCGAGCGCGCCGCGTGTCTTGACGCCGCCGACTGTGCGCTTGCAGGTCTGGACGACGACGCGGCGCGTGCGCTGCGCTGCTATGCCGTTGCCTGCCTGCTCGACGATGCGCGTCTCTTTGCCGGGTCCGATGACGGCGAGCAAATCTTCAACGACGTGAAGCGTCGCTTCGCCACGTCCTACGGCATTGCCGGGGCGCCGCGCGCCTCGTACTGCAACCAAGATGTGTTCCAGCGCGCCGAGCTTACGTTGTGCTCGACCTACCTTCACATGCTGCAGTCCGACATCGGGCGTGTGCGGAGCTCCAACAGCGTTCTGCGCCAGCGCTGCGCGTCCATCAAGGAGTCTGGCTCCTACCGCTTGGGCAACGCCATCGTCCGCGCTACGCGCAAGGTGCTGCCACAGAAGATCTACTGCAAGCTCAAGGGCTGAGAAGGGCGGCCGCGGTAGCACTCGCAGGGTGCGCGTCTCCGCACGACTTGTGCCGATGCGCGGGCAAGACAGCCCGCACTTCTCAACAACAGAAAGCTGAAACGCCATGGATACGTTCAAGAAGAAGACCAAGAACGCGCTGATCAAGGGGCTGCGCGCCGCCAAGCGCGCCGAGATGCGGGCGGAGCGCACGCTCAAGCGCCGCTTGGGCTACGACGTCGCGCCCGAGAAGAAGCGCGGACCTTACGTTCACCCGTGGACGCAGGAGAGGCCGGGGTCACCGAAGGTGGTTGACGGCTTGGCCAAGCGTCACTGCTGCGGCTGCGGCGCCTGCGCTCAGGTGTGCCCCAAAGGCGCTATTGCCATGGTCCAAGATGCCGAGGGCTTTTACTACCCCGAGGTGGACCGGGAGAAGTGCGTCGAGTGCGGTCTGTGCTCCAAGGCGTGCCCGGTGCTCGCCGAACAGCCGCGAAACGACGTGGTCACCACCTGCTACGCTCAGTGGTCCGACATGGACACGCGCCTCGCGAGCAGCTCGGGCGGCATGTTTACCGAGCTCGCGCGGTATGCCTTCGCGCGCGGCGGCGCGGTGTTCGGCGCCGCCTACGACGAGAACCTCGTAGTGCGCCACCGCATGGTCGAGTCGGAGGAGGAGCTTGACGCGCTGCGCGGCTCCAAGTACGTGCAGAGCCAGACAGGGGAGTGCTACCGCGAGGCGCGCGAGCTTCTCGATGAGGGTCGCTTCGTGCTGTACTCGGGCTGTCCGTGCCAGATCGCGGGTTTGTACGCGTACTTGGGAAAGTCCTACGACAACCTGCTCACGGTGGACCTCATCTGCCACGGCGTGCCGTCGCCGGGCCTCTTTGCGCGGTACCTGCGCGAAGACTACGGTAACGATGTGCGTGACGTGAAGTTCCGCGACAAGGCGGCATACGGGTGGTCCACGCACATGAACGTGTACCGTACGGGCGGCTCGGTGCACCGCGAGGTCTGCTCGCGTGACCCGTATTACCGCATGTTCCTGCCGTGCCTCGCCATGCGCCCGTTCTGCTCGCATTGCAAGTTCACCAAGCTGCCGCGCGTGGCCGACATCTCGATCGGCGACTGGTGGGGCATCGAGAAGTTCGACCGCGAACTCAACGACGGCAACGGCACCTCGCTCGTGCTGCTCAACAACGAGCGGGGCCGCAGCGTGTTCAGCGAGATCAGAGGCTCGTTCAGCCGTGTGAAGGAGTTTCCGCTCGATGAGGCGCGCCCGCGCAACTACACCATCGACCGCCCGTTCAAGGCGCATCCTGCGCGTGAGCGCTTCTTCAGGCTGCTCGAGACCCAGCCCTTTGACAAGGCGGTGCGCTACGCGCTCGACTACCACTTCGACATCGGCCTCTTTGGCCTGTGGTATGGCGAGAACTACGGCAGTATCCTCACGTACTTCGGTTTGGTGAAGGTGCTCGAGAGCATGGGGCTCTCGGTAGCGCTGCTCGCCAACCCCCTGGGGTCCGACCGCGGCGACAAGCTCCAGCCCACGCAGTTTGCGCGGCGGCAGGGCTTCTTCATCACCAAGCGCCGGCCGCTTGCGAAGATGCACGAGTGCAACGCGTTCTGCGATGCGTTTATGGTCGGCTCCGACCAGCTGTGGAACCCCGGCCTTTCCAAGCCGTACGGGCACTCGTACTTCTTGAGCTTTGCCGCGCCCGACCGCAAGCGCATTGCCTACGGCACGAGCTTTGGCAAGGGAAACTTTACGTTTGACGCGCGCTACCAGGAGCGCAGCCGTATGGAGCTCACCCGGTTCGATGCGATCTCGGTGCGCGACGATTTCTCGGGGCGCATGCTCAAGAAGGATTTTGGCAGGGGCTCGGTCAAGGTGCTTGACCCGGCGCTTCTCTGTGACCCGGCGGCGTACCGCGAGCTCGCACGGCAGGCCGAGCCGCTCCGCGGCGTCGGCGGGCACCTGCCCGATCTGACGCCGGCGTCCTACATCTTTGCCTACATCCTCGATCCCAACGAGCACACGTGCGACCTGCTTGCCGACATCGCGCGCAAGACCGGCAAGGCGGTGGTGGTCTCCATCGACATGGCGCCGCGCAAGGTCGAGCAGAACCAGGCGCTCTTTGCCGACGGCTGGAAGCGCGGCGTGTACGTGCTGAGCGAGCCCACGCCCGAGCAATGGCTCCACGGCATCGAGCAGGCAGACAGCGTGGTGACCGATTCGTTCCACGGCACGCTCTTCTCGCACGTGTTCCAGAAGCGCTTCGTGGCGCTTCCCAATGCACGGCGCGGCAAGGACCGCTTTACCGACGCGCTGGGGGTGCTGGGCCTCACCGACCGCATTGCGCCCAAACTCGAGGGCAACGTCGACGCCGTGGTGAACCTGCTTGAGCAGCCGGTCGACTACGAGCGCTCCAACGCGCTTCTCGCCCGTGAGCGAGCCCATTCGCGGCGCTGGCTTCATGACGCGGTGTTCTCGTTCAAGCGCGTGCACACCGACCGCGCGTACGTGCGCGTTGAAGAGGGGCCGGCCGCACGGTACTGATGCTTGGCTGCGGCGCCGGAACAAGGCGCCGCAGCGCGTTTTACGACATCTGAATAACCCCGCGTTTTGTAGAGTCTTTTCGTCGGCTCCGTTTCGCTTCTGTTGCTCTTTTGCTCCAGGACGGGCAAACGCGCGGCGGCAGGGTAGTATGAATTTGTTCCGATGTGCCTAGGACAGCGTTGCGTCACCTTGGGTTCGGGACCGCTGCGTCTTTGCTCTTTAGGCGGCAAGGCATCTTGCGGCGCTGCCGCGGGCTGCTGCGCCCTGAGTTCGTGGGCGCCTACGGGCACCAAGACTGACGAGAAAGGACTGGCTTATGGCCGACATGATAGAGATTCGCGGGCTCAACAAGTACTTCGGCGACCTTCACGTGCTGAAGGACATCAACCTGACCGTCAAGGCAGGCGAGAAGGTCGTAGTGATCGGCCCGTCGGGGTCCGGCAAGTCGACGCTCATCCGCTGCGTCGACTGGCTCGAGGAGCCCACGACCGGCGAGGTCATCATCGACGGGCAGCTCGTTACCAAGAAAAACCACCTCGAGATGGCGCGCAAGTACTCCTCGATGGTGTTCCAGCAGTTCAACCTGTATCCGAACATGACCGTGCTCGGCAACCTCACGCTCGCCCCCATCAAGCTCCAGAAGAAGAGCAAAGAGGAGGCAAACGCCGCCGCTATGGCGGCGCTCAAGCGCGTCGGCCTTGCCCAGAAGGCGGGCGAGTACCCGCAGAACCTCTCGGGCGGGCAGCAGCAGCGCGTGGCCATTGCCCGCGCCATGTGCACCAAGCAGCCGATCATCCTCTTCGACGAGCCCACCTCGGCGCTCGACCCCGAGATGATCCAAGAGGTGCTCGACGTCATGATCGAGCTCGCGCAGGAGAACATCACGATGATCTGCGTGACGCACGAGATGAACTTCGCCAAGCAGGTGGCCGACCGCGTCATCTTCATGGACGACGGGCAGATCCTCGAGGAGGGCACGCCCGAGCACTTCTTCACCAACCCTCAGAACCCGCGCTGCAAGGACTTCCTCAACAAGATCCTTCACTAGCGTTTAGGTTGCGCCGCGCCGTATGGCGCCGCGCTTGGAGTCCTTCTCTCCATAGACGGACGATCGATACCGCATGAAAGGGGTATTGCCATGAACAAGATGTCTCGCCGCCAGTTCCTCGGATCGTTTGGTGCCGTTGCCGCAGTCGCAGGCCTTGGCCTGGTTGGTTGCAGCGGCGGAGAGGGCGGATCCGGCTCTGACTCGGGCTCCAAGATCGAGACCATCAAGAGCCGCGGCAAGCTCAACTGCGGCGTCAAGGCCGACGTTTTGGGCTACGGCTATCTGAACACCGAGACCAACGAGTACGAGGGTCTCGAGATCGACCTGTGCTACCAGATTGCCGCCGCCGTGTTTGACGTAAGCTACGACGAGGCCAAGGAGCAAGGACTTTGCGACTTTACGACCGTCACTCCAAAGACGCGCGGCCCGCTCATCGACAACGACAGCCTCGACATCGTGTGCGCCACCTACACCATCACGCCCGAGCGCGAGGAGGACTGGGACTTCTCCGACCCGTACCGCGTTGACCACGTGGGCATCATGGTTATGAAGGACGGCGGCATCGCCGAGATGGCCGACCTCGACGGCAAGCTCATCGGCGTGTCGCAGGGCTCTACCACGCGTGACGCCATTCTCACCATGCTCGAGGACGAGGGCGTCTCCGCCGAGCCCGAGTTCAACGAGTACCCCGACTATCCGTCGATCAACAGCGCGCTCGAGTCGGGCAATATCGACGCCTTTGCCATGGACCGCTCCACGCTGAACACGTATATGAACGACAAGAAGGAGCTCGTACAGCCCGAGATCGAGTTCGGCGAGCAGGAGTACGGCGTTGCGACCAAGAAGGGCTCCGACCTTTCGGAGGTCGTGAACGATACGGTTACCGAGCTTCTCTCGAACGGCTGGCTCGACGAGGAGGCCGAGACTTGGAACCTGCTCTAAACGAGTTCTGCTGACGGGGCGCCGCGCTGCGGTCGGCCCGTTGGTACCGCCGCCCGGGCGCACAGCCGCCCGGGCGGTTTGCGAATGCTTGCACAAGGAAGGAGAGGAGGGCCATGCTCGAAGGCCTCTTTGACCCCCGGCGCTGGGAAATCACCATGGCCGAGATGGGGAGCCTCTGGGAGGGGTTTGGGTTTACGCTGCAGGTTGTTGTGGCGGGCCTTCTGCTCTCCCTCGTGCTGGGAACCATTCTCGGCGTCTTCTCGACCACCCGCTCCCGGGTGCTCGGTATCATCAGCCGCGTCTACGTTGAGTTCTTCCAGAACACGCCGTTGCCCGTTCAGGTGTTCTTCTACTACATGGCGGGTCCGCGCGTGCTCCAGATGATCACGGGTGCCGAGAGCCCCGTGCGCATCTCGGCGTTTGCGATCGGCGCTCTGGGCGTCGGCCTGTACCACGCTGCATACGTTTCGGAGGTTATCCGCACGGGCATCGAGAGCGTGCCGCGCGGTCAGATGGAGGCGGCGCTTTCGCAGGGCTTCACGCGCGTGCAGTCCTACGCCTACATCATCCTGCCCCAGACGTTCAAGGTGATTCTGCCTCCGCTGTGCAACCAGGCGCTCAACCTGGTGAAGAACACTTCGGTGCTCGCGCTTATCGCCGGCGGCGACCTCATGTACAACGCCGACAACTTCGTGTCGACCTACGGCTACCTGCAGGGCTACATCATGGCCTGCGTGCTGTACTTCATCATCTGCTTCCCGCTCGCGATGCTCGTCCAGTGGCTCGAGCGCCGCTCCAAGCGCCGCCCGCGCGCCAAGAACATCCCCGGCATTACCCCCGAGCCCGCAAAGGAGGCGTAAGGCAATGGCGATCTTCACCCCTGCAAACGTCTCGTTCATCATGGCGGGCTTTCTGAAGACCATCGAGATCTCGGTGCTCGCCATCATCTTCTCGGTGATCCTGGGCACCGTGCTCGCGCTCGTCAAGCAGTACTGCACCGGCAAGCTCAGCGTCTTCAAGTGGCTGGTCAGCGCCTACATCGAGCTTTTCCGCTGCACTCCTAACTTGCTGTGGATCCTCTTCATCTACTTCACGGTCAAGGGCTCCGACATCTTCATCTCGGTGCTGGCGTTCACGATCTTCACGTCCGCCGTCATGGCCGAGATCATCCGCGGCGGCCTCAACTCCATCCCCAAGAGCCAGTTCGAAGCGGCCAAGAGCCAGGGCTTCGGGTTCTTTGCGAGCATGCGGCTCATCATCCTGCCGCAGACGTTCAAGACCATCATCCCGGCTCTCTTCAGCCAGTGCACCACGGTCATCAAGGACTCGTCGTACCTCGCCGGCATCAACGTCATGGAGTTCATGTTCTCCGCCAAGGTCGTCATGGGCTACACGAGCGACCTTTCGCAGGTGCTTCTTCTGTACGGATTCGTCTTCGCGCTGTACTTTATTCTTAACTTCGGTATCTCGCTTATCGTGCGCGCTTACCAGCGTCGCGTGGTGGCGGCGTAACGGTCGGCGGCTTGCCTTGCAAAGCGGGGCAGCCTGACCCGCGCCAGAGACGGCGCGGTGAGGAGGAGTGGACATGGCTTTGAAGAAGAAGCACGGCCTGCTCGAGGCGCGCGTCGGTGCCGCTGACGCCGAGCGTGCGGGCCAGCCGGTCGTTATCACCATCGCGCGCGACTTTGGAGCCGAGGGGCACGAGATCGGCAAGATGCTCGCCAACGAGCTCGGCATCCCGCTGTACGACAACGAGCTTCTGGTGCGCTCTTCCATGCGCGCCGAGGAGTCTATGGACAAGATGGCCGCCTACGACGAGCGCCTGGCAGCCGAGAACCTCGCCTTCCTGCCCGATCAGTTTGACGCGCGCACGGTGGCCGACAAGCTGTTCGAGAAGATGACGCAGGTGATTCTCGACTTGGGCTCGACCGAGAGCTGCATCATCGAGGGCCGCCTTTCTGACTACCTGCTCAGGAAGAACCCCAACCACATTGCCGTGCTGGTAACGGCGCCGCTCGACGACCGCATTGCCATCGTGAGCGAGAAGCGCGGCATCTCGCGCAAGAAGGGCGCCAAGCTCGTGAAGAAGATGCAGCGTGCCCGCGAGCAGTTCTACAAGCGCTACTCGGCTGGCAAGTGGAAGATGACCGACGGCAAGGACCTGGTGGTCAACCGTGCCAAGCTCGGTCGGCAGGGCTGCGTCGACGTGATCGCGGCAGCGTACCGCCGCAAGCTCGCGGAGCTCGAAGGGTAGCCCTTCTTAAGCGCCGCAGCGCGGGTTCATAGAGTGATGTCTGGTAGGTCCGGTTGGGAGAGGCTCCCGGCCGGGCCTACTCGCGTATCTCGATGCCGCCCGCCTGGAGCACGTCGTAGCCGTCGGTGAGATACACCACGCGGTACGGCTCGTCCATGGTTATCGAGAAGGTCGTGTTGGCAACGTCGTCCGGGGTGCTTGCGGCACTTCCTTCCCGGGCTTCGGATGCGGGCGCTGCGCCGTCGGCAGGCGCGGGGGTTACCGGATCTGCCGTGCGCACGACGGCGCGGTTGCCGTCAAACAGCGCGAGCACGGCGTAGTCGGTGCCGCTTTGGGGATCCTCGAGCAAAAGGGTGTGCGAGCCGGTGAAGTCGAGCTGGTTGGTATAGCCAGCGAGCAAAAACAGCGCGAGCACCGCCGCGAAGGCGCCGCCTATGATGGGCGCCGTGCGCACCGGGGTGCCAACCAGCCCGCGCGTTCCACGGCGCGCGATACCGTACGCCCAGCTCACCGGCGATAGGTGCAGGACGTAGCGCATGACGAGGCACATGGTGAGCAGGGCGAGCAGCGCGCCGATGACGAGACTGATCCACATGCTCGACTGCGTGCCGCTGGCGAGCAGCGTGAGCCATACCGGTAGCAGCGTGAGGCTGAGCGTGGCGAAGAGCTGCTGCGGGCGGCTCGGGCAGATGCGCAGGTGCTTGGGATGATCTACGGTCGCCTTGCTTTGGGCAGGGCGGGCGCGGTCCATGCGGGCAAAGCAGGCAACGGTGAGCACGAGGGCGCAGAGGGAGGCGGCGGCAGAGAACCAGGGCGCCTGTCCGCCGTTTGAGAGCACGGCGCATGCGGCAAACGGCGCGGCATAGAGCACGGCGGTAGCCGCAGCGGGCAGGGCGCGCTCGCGAGGGCGGGCGGCAGATCCACTGCCGACGCGACGGCGCTTGCGCTCGCCGCGGGCGCTCTGCTCGAGATCCCTGATGAGCAGCGACACGGCAAGCAGATACACGAGACAAAGCGCGATGGGTATGAGCACCGTGAGAAAGTCGTTGATCGACACGGTGATGATGCTGGGGTCAAACCCGTAGCGCATGGCTTCGCCGAGCCTGAAGGCGTAAACGAGCAGGTACGAGAACACGGCGCCCACCGTGCCGATAAGGCCGAGCGCGTCGGCGAGCCCGCTTTCGTCTTCGTCGTCGTCTACCTGCTGTACTGCGGCGTCGTGCTTCTCGGCGCTGCCCTTTTCTGGCTTTGCCATGGCGAACCTCCCGTGTCCGCAGGGCTGATACGTGCGCATCGCAGGCCATTGTGCTCGTTTGAGCGCATCTGAACGCGGCGTAGGGAGAATTCACGCAACGTGAACATTGAGGATGCCTCCCCGCTCTCTGCCAAGACGGGGCCGTTTGGAGGACGGCTTCTCGTTCCCTGCCAAATAACGCTGTTAACAGCGGATTATGGCAGGGGTTGGTCAAGGTATCTGACCTGCGGTTATCCTCTGTTTGCGCAGGTAGATGGGGTCGGCCAAAAAACGCCGTTAACAGCGGATTTTGCCAGAGGGCTGTGGGGGGAGTGGGAGATGGGGAGAAGAGCCGGGCGGCGTTAACGTTCCGTCTTCCACGGGTGCGAGGTGAGGTGCCAGCCGTTGCAGTAGGGGCATTTGTAGACGCTCAGCCCCCGACGGCCGTGCTCGGCGCAGGCGGCTGCCGCGTCGAGGGCTTCTCCGCGGGTGGCGTAGCGGTTCTTGGAGGCACAGGCCTTCTCGTAGCGGGCTTCTTCGCGGCGGGCGGCGAGGTCGTCTTGGCGGCGCTCTTCGCGGTCAAAGAGGTCGTCAAAGCTTCCGAGGTCCGCGGCAAACGCCTCGCGCTGCCGTGCCTTTGCCGATGGTTTTCTGCTCGCCATTAATGCCTGCCT